>CANGEF010000009.1 GCA_947452685.1 Flavobacteriales bacterium
CTAACAGAATGAAGCGAATCTTACTACTCCTTGTTATTTTGGCTACAAGCCAGTGTTTATCTGCTCAGCAGATAGACGAGGGAGATTCGCGTGCCATGATTCAGGCTAACTTTATTTATCAATTTGCCGTCAATAGCAACTGGCCAACGGAGATGAAGAAAGGAAAATTCCTCATAGTCGTTTACGGAAACGAAGCCGTTTATAAGCATGTAGTAGAAAAGTATGGAATGAAACCTGTGGGTGCACAAACCATAGAGGTTGTTGCATGGTCTGATTACAAGCCAGGTGTGGGAAGTCATATTGTTTTCATTGACAAGTCGAAAAAAGCAGATCTACCGAAAATCATGAAAGAGGTGAAGGGAAAAAGTACTTTGGTAGTCACCAATTGGGAAGGCGCATTGGGCAGCGGTGCTGCCATTAATTTCAAAACCGTGGATAATTCTATTCGATACGAATTGAGCGAAGCCGCTCTTTCAGAAAAGAAAATTACCCCGGGGAATAAAATATTACAATGGAAAGTTCAATAATATGAAGCACGCACTTTTTCTCCTTTTCATTTTATTGGGTGTTGCACAATTGAGCCACGCGCAAGTGAATCCGCTTGTTGCAAAAGCTGCTGAATTGTGTGCCGAGAAAAAGTTCGATGAGGCATTGGCACAAATTGACGAAGGTTTTAAATCGACCGATTTGAATTCAGATGCGAATGCGTGGTATGTGAAAGGCTTCATTTTGAAAGAACTGTATAAGCAGAAGGAAGCCAACCAACGTCAGAGTAATTTTAGATTCCGCAGTGTTGCAGCATTGAAAAAAGCACGCGAGTTCGATTCGAATTTGGAATTCGCGGCCAACATAGATGCGGCTTTGCAGTTCATTGCCTTCACTTATTTTAACGATGCGCTCTTGCGCTCTGCTGAAATGGACAGTGAGTCTGAGAACGAGCCCATTGATTTGTTCAAAAAATTTGAGGAGCTCTACAAGGGTTCAGAAACTGAACTGAAAGACCTGAAGTTAGAATTCAACAGTAAAATGGCCGAAGGTCATTACCGCAATTGGATAAAGAACACCGAAGACAATCACCACTACGCATTGTGTTTAGAATACTATTCGAAAGTGCTGGCCTTGGATAATCGCAATTGCACTGCGAACCTGAACTTGGCCATTGTGAACTACAATCAGGGTGTGTATATGATTCGCAAGATTGGTGCGCAGACAGACATGATGGATTTAATTTCCATTCAAGATGAAAGCGTGAAAAAATTCAAGGCAGCAATTCCTTATGCGCAACAGGCGTTTGCTTCTTGTGCGCCTTCTGCAACAAATTACAAGGTGCTCATGTTTGTGAACAGAGCGCTGGGAAGGGAAGAAGAATATCTGCGTTTGAAGAAAGAGTCCGAGAAAAAATTCAAATCAAACTAATTGAGTCCCATGAATTGGTTCTTCAACAAGAAGTATCGCTTGGGACTGGGTTTCGGAGCCATCATATTTATTGTAGCTGGAACCTTAATCATGACCGTGATTACGCTTCAGCGCAGTTACGACATCAATCGGAAAATTAACGACAAGTATGTTCCTTCCATTGGCAGATTGCAAGATTTAGAGAGCTACACGCTTCGTTCGAAAGACTTGATTAAAGAGTGGGCATTTGTGCAGCGTGTAGAGGAAGATCTTCATCGGAAAGAAATGAAGTCCATAAGCGACAGTTCGCTCATGAAATCGTGGATACGCCTGCAAGAAGTGAGGAACAATTTTAGTGCTGAAGAACAACGAAGTTTAGATACGTTAGAACGTAAAGTTGGCGAGATGCTCATTCAATTTAAAGCGGTGCAAGATCTTCTTCCAACTTTCGATAGTTATAGTAATCCGGTAGCGCTCATGGATGCTGAATCTTATTTTATTGAAGGAAGTGGAATTCCATTGGTGGTTGAAGAAGCCGAGAACATTTTGAATCGATTGCGCAAAAGACAGACTGAGCGCATGAATGCGGAAATAGAAGAGATGAATGTGCAGTTTTCAAGGCTCACAGGTGTGCTGGTTGTGGTATCGTTGTTTGTATTGTTTGCGGGGGTTGCCATTGCCTATTTCACAACGAAGTTGCGCCAGCAAAAGGAAGAATCTGATGTTCAGAAAGAGCAGTTGAATTTGCTTTATCGCGATTTAACAGATAGTATCAACTATGCTCAGCGGCTTCAAAATACCATACTTCCGAATATAGGTGCGGTTCGACAAATCTTCAACAAGAGTTTTGTTTTTTATGTTCCGAAGGCTGTTGTAAGTGGCGATTTTTATTGGTTTAAAAATGTTGGAGGAAAGAAACTCTTCGCAGCTGCAGACTGCACGGGACACGGTGTTCCCGGGGCCTTCATGAGTTTGGTAGGTCACAACTTTTTGAATCATGTAACCAAAGTTTTTCTTGACCCCTCTCAAATTCTAAACAATGTAAATCGTTTAGGAACCGAGGTCCTTCGAAACAACAACAACGGTGTGCGCGATGGAATGGATATAGCGCTTTGCGCCATTGATGAGAAGGAATTGGTGCTTGAATATTGCGGTGCGAATATTCCGCTTTATGTTGTGAGAAACAAGGAGATTATTGAGCTTTCTCCAACTAAACGAAGCATTGGAACTTTTGGTGAAAGAGGAGATTCTTTTGCTACGCAGAAATTTCAATTGGAAAAGAACGACATGATTTACGCGTGCAGCGACGGATACGCTGATCAATTTGGCGAAGCAACCAATAAAAAATTCATGCGCAAACGATTCAAAGAAATTCTAATTTCAATCGCTGGTTTGGAAATAGATGCCCAAGAAAAAACCCTTCACGAAACGTTTGACGCTTGGAAGGGTTCAGTGGAGCAAACCGATGACCTTCTGGTTATCGGAATTCGAATCTAATTTCTTAAGAAGCTAAGCTTGAACGGTCGGCAACGTAAGTGTCAACCGGATTCACACACAACACAGGAATTTGAGCGTCGTTTGTGATGACCTGTTGTTCGTAGCTCGAGTTGAACACGTTCAACAGAGAGCTCTCGTAGAAATTCATAATGCAAATTAAATCGGCTTCTACCGCTGCTGAATATTTCAATAAGGACTTCACGAAAGATCCTTCAGACTTCGTTTCGGTAATTTCAACTTCAACAGGAATGTTTAAAGATGTGAGATAATCAACTGCATAATTCATGTTTCGATCCAATTGGTTTTTCAAAAACTCATCGGTTTCATTTGGAGAAATCAAATACACTTTCGAGTTGAAGTATTTCGCTACATCGCGAACAGCGCTAAGTTTCTGTTTCGTCTCTTTATGCAAATCCAAAGGCACAACAATACGGTTGTAACCGTGCTGACGAATGGTTCTTTCTTGAACAACAATAAACGGGATAGAACTTTCAGTTACAATTTTCAAGGCACGACTTCCAGTCATGAATTGCAATCCGCGAGCACCGTGTGTTCCCATAATAATAAGCGCAGCATCCATTTCTGTTGCAGCCTTATCTATGTCTTCGAATATATTTCCAATGCGAACATGGGTGTGAATCTCAACAGCATTTTCAACACGAACGCGGTCTTTGAGTGCGTCTATTTTCAAACGTGCTTCAGCCACTTGTTTTTTGTTTTCTACAATGTGAATGAGGTGAATATTGGCAAGAATAGTTTTGCCCATTAATAGCGCGTGTTCAATGGCTACATCGCTCACCTTGGTGAAGTCGACAGGCACTAAAATTTTCTTAGAAAATCCCATAAAATTAATTTTTGCAAAGATAAAGGATTTCGGTCCTATCCGTTTAGACTAAAGTTTAATACCTCTTGAAAGAAGAAATCAGGCGATTCTGCATGTGGCCAATGGCCAGAGTTCTTTACTTCTGTAAGTTGAACCTTAGGAAAGTACTGTTCCAATTGAGCTTTATCGTCGTTCAGAATATAATTGGAAAGTTCTCCCTTAATGAACAAGGTTGGCACCTGAACAGCATTGCGGAAGGGCACTTCAGCAAGAATTTCGTCGATGTGATTTTCAAGCGCATTTAGATTGAATCGCCAATCTAATTTGCCAGGTTCTTTCCAATAAAGATTTTTCAATAGGAAAAGTTGTGTGGCTTTGTCTACGGTTGTTCTTGCGAATATTTCCTCAGCTTCTGCTCTCGATTGAATTTGATCTATTGGAACCGAGCGAAGCGCTTGGAAAACTGCGTCGTGATGGCGAGGATATTGTTTCACTCCCATATCCACAACAATGAGTTTTTCAATGAGAAATTCAAGTTCTTGTGCAACGTGCATCACTGTTTTTCCGCCCATACTGTGCCCCATGAGAATAATGTCACGAAGGTTTTCTGTTGCAATTAAATCAATGGCATCGTCGCGCATGAGGGCATAATTCATTTCATCGGAATGCGGCGATCTTCCGTGGTTGCGCTGGTCTATGGTGTAGACACAGAAACCGTGTTCCGCCCATTTTTTAGCATGTGTAGTCCAGTTGTCTCCCGAGCCGAAAAGCCCGTGGAAGATGAGCATGGGCTTGCCTTCTCCGTATTTATTGAAATACAAATTCATGAGCGTAATTCATTTTTATACATCTGCACGGTGTTCTCCATTCCGAAATAAAGTGCATCTGAAATAAGCGCATGTCCAATAGAAACTTCATCTAAAAACGGAACATGCTGCGCGAAATATTTCAAGTTTTCTAAATTCAGGTCATGTCCGGCGTTCACGCCCATTCCCGCTTCGTGAGCGGCTTTCGCCGTTTCAACAAACGGAGCAACTGCTTTTTCTTTGTCAACGGAATAACCTACGGCGTAGCTTTCGGTGTACAATTCAATGCGGTCCGTTCCGGTCTCAGCAGCTCTTCTCATGAGCGCGGGATTGGCTTCCATGAAAATGCTCACACGCATTCCGTGCGTGTGGAGTTCTTTCACAATTCCTGATAAAAACTCGAAATGCGTTTCAACGTCCCATCCGGCATTTGACGTAATGGCATCTGGCGCATCTGGAACCAAAGTTACCTGATGCGGTTTCGATTGAATAACCAATTCCATAAAGTCTGGGGTAGGATACCCTTCCACATTGAATTCGGTAGTCACCACCTTTTTCAAAGCAGGAACATCGGCGTAGCGAATGTGACGCTCATCGGGTCTTGGATGAACGGTAATGCCATTGGCGCCGAAGCGTTCAATAGATTGGGCTGCCACAATGACATCGGGCGTGTTGCCTCCACGCGCATTGCGAATGGTGGCTATTTTATTGATGTTTACGCTAAGTGCGATCATGTATTCAAAATTGGTTGTGCAAAACTCGGCAATAATCGAATTGAAATTCACGTTGTGGAATGAAAAATGAATGTACGTTTGACCGGCATTTATATATCCCATGAATAAAGCACTGAATTTAATATCGAAAAGCCTACCTACGCTGAATCGCGGAGCGTCGGCTTTGCACGTGTTGAATTTAATGGACGAACTGCGGGTGAATGATTTACCTGTGGTTGAAAACGGTTTGTTTCTGGGTCTTGCGAATGAGAGTGATTTCCTGAACGCAGAAGTGTATCCGGGCGAAGTTCAAGCAGCGCTCGATTTGCTCAATGTTTCCGTTTTACCTGAATCGCATGTTTTAGATGTGTTGAAGGTGGCTAGCGAAAACGATATCACTGTTATTCCCGTTGTAGGGGAAGGCAACAATTATCTTGGAAGTATTACTACCGTTGATTTGTTGGATCACTTGGCAGAGATGTTAGGTGTTATGAGAGACGGCGGAATTATTGTTCTTCAAGTGCCCGAGCGCGATCATAGCATTCAGCAGATTGCTCGAATTATTGAAGAGAACAACGCCAAGATTTTAAGTCTCTCTGTTGTTCCTGCCTCTGAGGGTAATTTGGAAATGCACATCAAAATAGATCTTCCCGATTTGAATCCGATTTTACAAAGTCTCGAGCGATTCGACTATGTGGTGCTGAGTAAATTTCAGGCGGCACAATTCGACAACGAGTTGAAAGACCGTTACGACGAACTCATGCGCTACTTGAATATGTAGGGTTTGCTTAAAAGCGCTACCTTTGTTTTTTTAAGAAAATATGTTAGTTTACGTTTTTGGAAAAAAATTCGATGCCGACTTGGCTCCTGCGGTGCAGCAATTTCTAGAGAAAATGGTGCGACGCGGAATTTCCATTTGCGTTTACAAAGGCTTTGAAGGTTTCCTTCAATCGCTTATTCAAATTCCGGCGCACACCACCTTCGAGGAGCAATCGGAATTTGAAAACGCTGCGGCATTATTCAGTTTTGGCGGAGACGGAACATTCCTCGATGCCGCAAGACTCGTTGGCTCAAAGAGAATTCCTATTCTAGGAATTAATACAGGCAGACTCGGCTTCCTTTCTCACGTGAGCGTTTCTGAAGCCGATGAAGCGCTAGAACAGTTCGTCAATTCCGAATACACCATTGATCCGCGCTCGTTCATTCAAATTAAATCTGATCAATTCGATTTCGGCGATTTTCCATTCGCCTTGAATGAAATTACCATCAATCATGCTACGCGAAATCAAATGATCAAGATAAACGCCTCAGTAAACAAAGCTTTTCTAAGCAGCTACTGGGCAGATGGATTAATCGTAGCAACACCGACCGGCTCTACGGCATATTCGCTTTCATGCGGAGGACCCATCGTGACTCCGAATTCAAATAATTTTATTTTAACTCCGATTTCTGCACACAACTTAACCGCGCGTCCGCTGGTTATTGGTGACGCCTCAACGGTTAAGCTAAAGGCCGAATGCAGATCTGGACAAATTCAAGTGACGCTAGACAGCACGCAATACGTGATAGATGGCGGGGCTGAAATCTCGCTAAGCCGTGCACCCTTCGAATTGCAAATGATACTTTTAGAAGGAAGAAATTTCTTTAGAACCATTCGGAAGAAAATGGGTTGGGGATTAGACATTCGAATGGACTGACAATAAATAATTGAAAAACGCATTCTGTAGCCATGATAAATCGTTTACTTCTGCTCTTCGTTATATTGGTTGGAAGCCTCACTGTTGGCGCTCAAGTGAAGAGCAAAGACAAAAGCAAAGAGCTTTCGCTTTCTGCTGGAACCGCTTACTACATTGGGGAAATAAATCCCTCGAAGCACTTCGGGACAAGAGAGAAATTGGCTTTGGGTATTGCCATTCGAAGTAACCTAAACAAACGTTGGGCTATTCGAACAGGATTGAATTACGGGCACATTGAAGCATTCGATTCAGACAGCAAAGATCTTTGGCAGCAGAATAGAAATTTAAATTTTCGAAATAAATTTTTTGAAGGAAGCGTCATTGCAGAGCTGAATTTTTTCAATTATCAAATCAATTCGAAACACAACATCTCGCCTTATTTGTTCTGGGGAGCAGCCATTTTCCGCATGAATCCGGAAGGCATGTACAACGGTTATTGGCATTCGCTGCAACCAGCCGGTACCGAAGGTCAGGGATTAGCAGGAAAAGATCCACTCTACAAAACAACCGGATTTACCATGCCCATGGGTGCTGGTCTGAAGTGCAACATCTCAGGATTAATGGGCTTTTCAATAGAATGGGGAATGCGGAAATTATACACAGATTATTTCGATGATATTTCTGGAACCTATGCTAATCCGACGCTGCTGTCTGCTGCTCGCGGACAGTTAGCCACCCATTTGGCCGATCAAAGTCTTATTCAACAAAACAACAACAACGCCTCGCTTCAGCGCGGAGACCCCGGAAGAAAAGATCTGTACTTCTTTTGCATGGCTTCGCTAAATATTCGAATCGATAAAAAAGGAAATAGCTGCGCCACCTGGCAGTAAATTCTTGTTATAGCGAGGGCTTTCCGTATCTTCGCACTTCGATGAAAAGTGCCTTCGATCAAATAGACTTAAGCAAGACGCCACGCCATGTTGCCGTGATCATGGATGGCAATGGCCGTTGGGCTAAAAATCAAGGGAAAGAGCGAATTTTCGGACACTTCAACGGCGTGGAATCTGTTCGCGCTACCATAAAGGCAGCAAGAAAAGCAGAGGTCGAGTTTCTTACACTTTACGCCTTTTCAACAGAAAACTGGAATCGTCCCAAAGAGGAAGTAGATGCACTCATGGATTTGTTGGTGACCACCATCATCAATGAATTAGCAGAACTCATGGAAAACGGCGTTCGCTTAATGGCCATAGGAGACATTGAGCAACTTCCAATGAAATGTCGCGATGAATTGAAAGCGGCCATAGCGAAAACATCAGACAACAAAGACATTACTTTAGTACTTGCACTGAATTACAGTGCAAGGTGGGAAATGGTGAATGCAGTAAAGTCAATTGTTGCACAACATATCGCGGCAGAAAACGTTACGGCTGACGTGATTGCCCAAAACCTTTCTACTTCAGCTATTCCAGATCCTGAATTGCTTATTCGCACAAGCGGTGAGCACCGTATCAGCAATTTTTTACTTTGGCAAATCGCCTACACCGAACTGCATTTCACCCCAATCATGTGGCCGGAATTCAGAGAGGAGCATTTTTTTGAAGCTTTGGTCAGTTACCAAAGTCGTGAACGCAGATTCGGAATGACCTCCGAACAAACAGAACAAACGAAATAGACTAAGTTGAGAAAGAAGCTGACATACACCCTCCCAAATACGCGAACCTTATTGTTTGTTCTTGTGCTTATCGCGTCTGTTTTTGCAGCTCCAACAGTAAAGGCTCAAGTAGAATTGGGCTCAACCATTGACTATGCTGAACCGCGTAAAATGAAAATAGCCGGTATTACGGTTATGGGCGCGGAATACACCGATGCGCAAGCGATTTTACTTTTCTGTGGGTTGAAAGTTGGACAGGAGATTATGATACCCGGCGATGAAATTGCTGATGCACTGCGCAAACTTTGGAAAAATCAGTTGTTCTCTTCCATAGATATTCGCTTAGCAGAAGCCCGCGGAGACGATGCCTTCTTGGTAATTGTGGTCAAAGAACTTCCGAAGTTAGGCGTCTTCAAATTTGATGGAATTAAAAAGGGCGACGCAGATAATCTTCGCGAGAAAATGAAGATTCGTTCCGGGAATATTGTGAACGAAAACTTAAAGGCAACTGCAACGAATATCATTAAAGATTTTTATGTTGAAAAGGGCTACTACAATGCCAAGGTCAATATTATTGAAAAGCCCTATCCCAACCTGCCCAATGCAGTAGAGTTAACCTTTGATATTGAAAGAGGAAATCGCATTAAAATTGAAGAAATTGAATGGGTAGGTGCCGATAAAATTTCTGTTTCGGCGTTGAATCGTAAAATGAAAAACACGAAAAAAGCTGCGATCTACCACGTGTTTAAATCTTCGAAATTCCTAGAAGACGAATACGAAGAAGATAAGGCAGCCATCGTGGGGCTCTACAACAAAGAGGGTTTCAGAAACATGCGAATTGTTAAAGATTCAATTTATTCTGTTGGACCCGAACGTTTGAAGATTCGAATTACATTGGATGAAGGGAATAAATTCTATTTCCGAAACATCTCTTTCATTGGAAATACGAAGTACAGAAACAACACCTTAGATTCTATTTTGAATATTAAAAAGGGCGACGTTTACAACATGGAAGTGTTGCAAGCGCGTCTGAACATGAATCAAAGTGGAAGAGATGTTGCGTCGTTGTACACCGATGACGGCTACCTGAATTTTTATGCTTATCCCGTTGAATCGTTGGTTCCGCCAGATAGCATAGACATTGAAGTGCGCATGGGTGAAGGCCGACAATACCGCGTAGGTGTGGTGCGTGTTTCAGGAAATACAAAAACGAACGACCACGTTATTTATCGCGAGATTCGAACCAGACCGGGAGATTTATTCAATCGCTCAGATTTAATTCGTTCGCAACGTGAATTGGCGAACTTGAATTACTTCAGTCAAGAGGCTTTCGATATTCGCACGAACCCACGTGCAGATGAGGGATTGGTAGATTTGGAATATGTGGTGGAAGAAAAACCCTCCGATCAAATTGAATTGTCTGGTGGTTGGGGTGGCGGACGCGTAGTAGGTTCGCTGGGGTTAAGTTTCAACAACTTCAGCATGCGTAACTTCTTCAAAGGCGAAGCTTGGAGTCCGCTTCCAACCGGAGATGGACAGCGTCTTTCGATTCGTGCTATGAGCAACGGTGCGTATTACCAATCTTACAATCTGAGTTTTACGGAACCTTGGCTTGGTGGAAAAAGACCGAACTCGTTGTCTGTTTCAGCTTACCACAGTGTGCAATCGAACGGACAAAAGAAATACATTGGAGATGTCTTGAATCCGCTGCGTCAATCGTTAATTATTACAGGAGCATCAGTTTCATTCGGTCAGCGTTGGCAGAAGCCCGATGACTGGTTCATATTCTTTGGCGGAGTGTCCTATCAGCATTTCGATTTGAATAATTACGGATCGTTCTTCTCTTTCAACAATGGTTATTCGAATAACCTTGCGGCCAATTTCACGGTGGAAAGAAGTTCGTTGTCTGAAACCATTTATCCAACGTGGGGTTCAAAAGTTACCTTCAGTTCGAAGTGCACCTTGCCATACACTTTCTTAGGTGAAAAGGTTTTGGGCAGAACGTATGATTATTCACACATGACCGATCAGCAGAAAGTGGACTGGGTTGAATATTATAAATTGAAATTCACAGCGAATTGGTACACTTCATTGAATAAGCATAAGACCAACAAATTGGTTTTGCATACACATGTTGGATTTGGTTTCTTGGGCACCTACAACAAGAAGTTGGGTCAATCGCCGTTTGAGCGTTTCTACATGGGTGGTGTTTATTTAAGTGGATATTTATTGGACGGACGTGAAATTGTGAACCTAAGAGGTTACGACGATTTGTCGTTGACCATGCCGAGTGATCGTGTGGGAGCTCCTGTAATTACGAAGTATGGTGCAGAGTTGAGATATCCCATCTCTCTAAATCCACAAGCAACCATTTTTGCCTTGGCCTTTGCTGAAGCCGGAAGAACATGGGTAGATTTTTCAGATTACAATCCGTTCAATTTGTATAAATCAGTGGGTGGCGGACTTCGAATCTATTTACCTATGTTTGGATTGTTAGGATTCGATTACGGTTGGAGATTGAACGATGTTCCGAATGCACCGAACATGGCGCCAGGACAATTTCACTTCAGCATAGGTATGAACATGGGTGAACTTTAAAAAAGAATATGAAATCAAATTCAATTGTTAAATTCATTTTTTCGCTAGCAATCATTTTTGCAGCGCAAGCCGTTTCAGCGCAGAAATTCGCATATGTCGATTCGAAATACATCTTATCGCACATGCCGGAATATGTTGCCGCACAGAAGCAAATCAATGAACTAAGTTCTGAATGGCAGGCGCAAGTAGAGCAGAAATATGCTGCTATAGAGCAATTGGAAAAGGCTTTTCAAGCTGAACGAATATTATTAACGGAAGACATGAAGAAAAAGCGCGAGGCCGATATAGCCGAGCGCAGAGAAGACGCACGACAATTCCAAAAGTCGAAGTTTGGTGTAGAAGGAGATTTATTTAAAAAGAGAGAAGAGTTGGTTGCTCCCATTCAAGAGCAAATCTTTCAGGCTATAGAAGATATTGCTGCGCAATCTCAGTACATGGTGGTTTTCGACAAGGCGAATCACTCGAATTTATTGTACACAAATCCGAAGCACGACATTAGCGACAAGGTGTTAAAGAAAATGGGATTGAAGCCAGGAGAAGTGTTAGATAAAGGTTCAGATGAAGAAGATTCTGAAGAGAAGCCAGGAGCAAAACCAGGAACTGGAACAGGACGTCCTGGAAATGATCGTCCAAGTTCACCGGGGAAAGGCAACTAATGCGTATTTTTGGTACTGTCATTGAATAGAAGAAAAAAAAACAATACAATCATGAAGAAGACAATTTTAGCAGCACTATTTATTTCATTGGGATTTGGTGCATTCGCGCAGAAGTTAGCGCACGTAGATCGCCAAGCAATCCTTTTGCAAATGCCTGCAATGAAAGGCGTTCAAGCCGATATGGAGACCGCGAAAAAATCATTCGAAGGAGAATATGTAGTGATGCAAAAAGAGCATGACGACAAAGTAGCGGAGTATGAGACCAAGTCTAAGATGGCGGTAAGTGCAGGCGGATGGCCAGAAGCAATTCGTCAAAGCAAAGCGCAAGCCATTGCAGATTTGGAGCAAAACATGATGGACTTCCAACAAACTGCAAACGATGAGTTGCAACAAGTACAAGATTCATTGTTGAAACCGTTGGTAGCTGAATTCGATGCAGCGGTTGCTAAACTTGCGAAGGCAGGTGGATATACTTACATCTTCGATCAAGGTGCTGGAAATCTGGTTTACATGGGTGGAGAAGATTTAGGAGATAAACTAAAAGCTGAATTGAAAATTCCAGCAACAGCGCCAACGGCTCCAACAAATAAATAATTGTTAGAATGAAATTGAAATCCCGCTAGGCGGGATTTTTTTTGCGATGAACACAGAACCTATAGGCATTTTCGATTCGGGAATTGGCGGTCTTACCGTTGCCAAGGCCATTCAAAAGGTGCTTCCGAATGAATCGTTTATTTATTTCGGAGATACAGCTCACTTGCCCTACGGCGATAAATCTCCAGAAAGCATTCGCGCTTATTCAAAACGCATTTCCGAGTTATTGGTTGAAAACAAATGCAAGGCCATTGTTATTGCATGCAATACAGCTTCAGCTCATGCATACAAGACAGTGGTGAAAAGTATTCCGTCGCATATTCCTGTCATTAATGTGGTTGATCCTGTAGCGGCCTACACCGCTTCGCATTATCAAAAAGGAAAGGTGGGAGTGATTGGAACGAAAGGCACTATTCATTCGCGCATTTATGTGAAGCGCATAGAAAAGTTGAATCCGAATTTGAAAGTTCTTTCGAATGCTACTCCGTTGCTGGCTTCAATGATTGAAGAGGGGTACTACAATAACAAAATTTCACAAAGTATCATAGACAGTTATTTGTCGAAATCTTCTTTCAAGGGTATAGATGCGCTTATCCTAGGCTGCACGCATTATCCGCTCATTAAAAAAGAAGTTGAAAAATTCTATCAGCAGAAAATTGAGATCATCGACAGTGCCTCTGTTGTTGCCCAAGCAGTCTCAGATGTTTTGAAAAAGAAAGACATTCTTAACACCAGTAAGCGCAAACCGAAGTACTCTTTTTGGGTTTCCGATTACACAGAATCTTTCGAAAAAAGCACAGCCATTTTCTTCAATCAAAAATTGAAATTGATTGAAAAACGAATTTGGAAAGACGAACGTTATTAATGTTTGAAGTGACGAACACCTGTCATGTACATGGCCACGTTGTTCGCATTGCAATAGTCAATTGAAAGCTGATCTTTAATGGATCCGCCCGGTTGAACCACCGCAACAATGCCGGCATTCTTGGCAATTTCAACGCAATCTGGAAACGGAAAAAACGCATCGCTTGCCATCGCACTTCCTTCCAAAGAAAATCCAAAGTGCTTCGCTTTTTCTATTGCTTGTTGAAGCGCATCTACTCTAGAAGTTTGTCCAGTTCCACTTGCAAGCAAGGTGTTGTTTTTTGCGAAAACAATGGTGTTGCTCTTCGTGTGTTTCACCAATTTATTTGCGAAGATCATGTCTTCAATAGACGCTGCGCTTGCTTCAGTATGTGTTGCACATTTTAAATCGGATGCTGATTCTGTTGCGTTGTCTTTTTCTTGAACCAAGTAACCATTCAAAATAGACCTTACTTGGGTTTGAAGAAGTGGAGTTTCTTTTATGATTAGAATAATGCGATTCACTTTTGACTTCAATAATTCAACAGCCTCATTCGAGTATGAAGGTGCAATGACTACTTCACAAAAAAGTGCATTTATTTTTTCAGCGGTGGCGAAATCAATCTCTCCATTTGCAATTAATACGCCTCCGAAAGCAGAGGTGCTATCGCAAGCCAGCGCTGCTTCATAGGCTTCAACCATGGTTGACCTTGTAGCCACTCCACATGCATTGTTGTGTTTCAAAATAGCAAAGGTGGGTGAGTCGTTTTTAAATTCAGCAATCAACTGCACCGCGGCTTCAACATCTAATAAATTGTTGTAAGAAAGTTCCTTTCCGTTGAGCTTAGTGAACAACGCATCGAGGTCGCCAAAGAAACTTCCTTTTTGGTGCGGGTTTTCTCCATAGCGCAAGACATGGGCATCGCGCGAAGCAATGCGCAAAGAGCCTTCCTCGTTTCCTTTGAAATAGGAGTAAATAGCAGAATCGTAATGAGAAGAAACTTCGAAAGCTTGCTTCGCAAAGTATTGTCTTTGCTCTAGAGTTGTCTCTCCCTTTTGATTCACCAACAAGTCATGCAAGTCTTTGTATTCATTTTTTGAAGGAACAATAACCACATCGTTGAAGTTTTTTGCGGCTCCGCGAATAAGGGCAATTCCTCCAATATCAATCTTTTCAATAATGTCTTCATGCGAAGCTCCGGAGGCAACTGTTTTTTCAAACGGATATAAATCTACAATGACACAATCGATTGGATGAATGTTGAATTTCGCTGCTTCCTCAAGGTCTTGCGCTTCATCTCGTCTAAATAAAATGCCACCTAAAACGCCAGGATGAAGCGTTTTTACTCGTCCTCCGAAAATACTTGGATATCCGGTTAAGTCTTCAACAGCCGTTACTGGAATTCCCATTTTTTCTATGAACGTTTGGGTTCCTCCGGTGCTGTAAAGTGTTATACCTAATTGGTGCATTTGTTCAACAATCGGGGCCAATCCATCTTTATCAAACACTGAAATAAGGGCTGAAGAAATTCTTTTATTCACGGTATTGAAAATTAAGGTGCGAATTTACAATGTAAATCAAGGCATTAGCCGCGCTTTTTTCAACAGTCCAAGATTATTGTCATTTTTAGGCTTTGTGCCAATTTTCAAGCCCTACCTTTGATTAAACCATTATAAGGAGATCATACATTGGCATTTTCACTCGGCAACCAAGCGCACCCGTTTTTCGATACTTTAAACGAGCGTGTAGAAAAGTATTTTACAACAAAAGGAATTAGCAGAACGGGTAATTGGAAGATTTACACAAAAGCAGCTTGTCTCTTGACTTCAATAGCAGTTATATACGCTTCACTTTTACTGTTTCACTCATGGTTGGCGCAAATGCTGTTATGGTCTGGTTTGGGAATGGTATTCGCCGCAATAGGATTTAACCTTATGCACGACAGTGCCCATGGAAGTTTTTCTTCAAAATCTTGGGTGAACCATATGATGGGATATTCATTGAATGTGATTGGTGGAAATGTATTTTTATGGAAGTTGAAGCACAATCAGATTCACCATGTGTACACCAATATTGAAGGGGTAGACGATGACATTGATGTTCAGCCATTCTTGCGCGTAAACGAGCAACAAAAGAGATATTGGTTCCATAAATACCAGTTCATTTATTGGGCAGTTATTTATGGTACGACTTATTTCTTATGGGTTTTTGTGAAAGATTTTTCGAAATATTTCACAAAGAAAATTGGTGAAATGCCAATTCGTAAAATCCCTCCTAACGAGCACATTATTTTTTGGGCGAGTAAGTTGTTTTACTTAGCAGTTTTCTTGGTTGTTCCGATCTTGGTTGTGGGCTGGTTAAAAGCCATCATAGGCTACGCTGTTATGCTTTTTGTGACAGGATGGATCATTGCTGTTGTGTTTCAATTGGCGCACATTGTTGAAGGCAGGTCTTTCCATTTACCAGAGACTGATGGCCGCTCGCTTAAAGACGAATGGGCCGTTCATCAATTGAACACCACTGCAAACTTCGCTACGAAAAACAAAGTTGTTTCTTGGTTAACTGGCGGATTGAATTTCCAAGTAGAGCATCATCTTTTTCCAAGAATTAGTCACATACATTATCCAGCCATAAGCGGAATTGTGAAAGACACTTGTGAAGAATTTGGCCTAGAGTATCAGGAATATCCGAATGTTCTATCTGCTGTTCGCGCACACATTAGTCATTTGCGTATTTTAGGAGCCGCATAATTTGTATTTTTGTCTTGTCCGCAAGGACCGAAAATAGATTTGTCTTATGGGAAGAATGTTTGAAAAGCGTAAGCACAAGATGTTCGCGCGCTATGATCGCATGGCTAAAGCCTTTACGCGTATAGGAAAAGAAATTGCAATGGCAGTGAAGGCAGGTGGTCCAGACCCGTCTTACAATCCTCG
Organism: Flavobacteriales bacterium; assembly: GCA_947452685.1. Taxonomy (GTDB): domain Bacteria; phylum Bacteroidota; class Bacteroidia; order Flavobacteriales_D; family Sanyastnellaceae; genus CAIZGX01. Next base: position 16,187 of record CANGEF010000009.1, read on the forward strand.
ATTGCGTCAGTGTGTGGCAAATGCCAAGGGTGTGAATATGCCCAAAGACCGCGTAGATGCTGCTATTAAAAGAGCATCAAGTAAAGATGCTAGCAACTATGAAGAGGTAGTATACGAAGGGTACGGTCCTTACGGAATTCCAATCTTGGTAGAGACAGCTACTGATAATCCAACGAGAACCGTTGCAAATATTCGATTGTATTTCAATCGAAGCGGTGGGCTCATGGGAAACAGCGGTTCGTTGTCGTTCATTTTTGAACGCAAGGGCGTTTTCAGATTGGCCATGGATCAAATTCCTTCTTGGGAAGAATTGGAGTTGGAATTGATAGACCACGGGTTAGACAGTTCAGAGCAAGAAGAAAACGAAATGGTGGTTTACACCGCGTTTTCCGATTTCGGAAACATGCAGAAAGCGTTGGAAGACCGTGGAATTGTTCCAACGAAAGCGGCACTTGAGCGAATTCCAAATACTTACGCAGAGATTACTGAAGAGCAAACCGATGAGATTTTAGAATTGATTGAAAAGATTGAGGCCGACGAAGATGTTCTAGCTGTTTATCACAATTTAGGATAATGAAAAAAATACTCTTTTTATTAATTCTCGCCGTTACGGTCGTTGCGTGTGAGAAGGACCCTGGAACGGGTGGGGCAGGAACCGTTTCCGGATCTATTTCAAAAGAGTTTCGTGTGGTGTTAACAAATCCTGCAACAGCATTGTACACCGTACCTGCTGCAGATATAGAAGTCTATATTGTCTACGGCGATCACCTTTCTCCAGACGATAAAGTCATGACTGACTACAATGGGAATTTTGAATTTAGAAATCTTCGCAAAGGGAAGTACACTGTGTATACCTACAGCAAAGACACCACCGGACAAAATCCACCAACGACAGATCCCATGAAAATGCCGGTACTAAAAGAAATAGAACTCACCGACAACGAAGATCATGCAGTGGTTTCAGATTTAACCATCTATGATACGCCGTAATCGCGCGTTACTCTTTTTCGTTCTTCTGGCTTCATTAAGTTCTGCGCAGAATATGAATGATGCAGGCATGTGGAACACCTTTTCTTTCTCGGGCGATATCAAAGATCTTACTCCTTGGAAGGATCCAAAGATTTTTAAGGACTGGTCAATTCATGTAGACCCAGAGATGCGCTTCGATGAGAACATGACCAGACTGTATGGTTATTTCGCAGATTTGGGAACTGAAAAAAAGTGGAGTAAATATTTACTTAGTTCAGTGGAGTACCGCGTAGGAGCAAGACGCGAAGAGTCTTGGTACAACTACAGAGCTCGATGGTCGCTTGGAGCGCAATTGTCGCTTCCTTTCAAAAATTTCAAGTTGTCCTCTACAACGCGCTATCAAATAGCCAAAGTGGCGAGTAGCGATTTAGATTTAAAATCTACTTGGCGGCAGAAGGTGAGTGTAGAATATTCGGGTTGGAAGAATTTCGGAATACAAATGAGTCACGAGTTATTCTTTCTGCCTATCTCATTAAGCAATACCAATTGGCGCAGCCAAGTTTCATTGAAATATAAAATTGATAAATCGAATGCCTTATCTGTTGGGTATTTGGTTCAGCGCGATCTTACAAACGCCGATATGGATTTTGTAATTCTCACGGGATACAAATGGGAATTCAATAAGAAAAAAGAAAAATCAACTCCTGTCGTTCAATAGGCTTTGTACCTTTATAGCATAAACACGTTTTTATGCGCTACACTGCTCTTTCTTCAACACATTATTCAAACAATCGCAAACGCTTCGCCTCTCGCATGGAAGAGAAGGGGTTGGCTATTTTTACAAGTAACGATATTTATCCGACCAGTGCTGACGGTACTCTGCCGTTTAAGCAACACAGCGATATTTTTTATTTAACGGGAGTAGATCAAGAAGAAACCATGTTGATTCTTTTTCCAGATGCTACAAACCCTGCGCACAGAGAAATGCTCTTTGTTCGTGAAACGAATGATCACATTGCGGTGTGGGAAGGTGCAAAATTGAATAAGGCACAAGCGAAAGATCGCACGGGTGTTGCAACTATTTACTGGACTTCTGAATTCGAGAAAATGCTTCATACCGTTATCGGTGAAGCTTCTTCCATTTACTTGAATAGCAATGAGCATTCACGCGCTACCATTGAAGTGGAGACGCGTGAAATGCGCTTGTCGAAATGGTTCCGCGAGAAATACCCTCATCACACCATAGACCGTTCAGCTCCTATCATGCATGCTTTGCGCGCAGTGAAAGACGAAGAAGAAATTGCTCAAATTCAAAAGGCAGTGGATATTACCCACAGCGGTTTGTTGCGCGTGATGAAAATGATTCGTCCAGGTGTTATGGAATATGTGATTGAAGCGGAATTTGCGCATGAATTTCTAAGCAACGGTTCACGCGGATTTGGTTACACACCCATCATTGCTTCAGGCGAAAGTGCTTGCGTTTTGCATTACATAGAAAACGATAAGCCGTGTAAAGATGGCGATGTAATTCTTCTTGATGTGGGTGCTGAGTACGGAAATTACTCTGCCGATATGACGCGTTGTTTGCCGGTTAGCGGGAAGTTTACGCCACGCCAAAAAGATGTTTATAACGCAGTTCTTTCCGTGATGAAACAAGCCACGGCATATTTGAAGCCGGGCGTAATCATGTCTGAATACCATGCAGCTGTAGGCGAGATGATGACAGTTGAATTGTTGAAGTTGAATTTGATTTCGGAAGAAGAGGTGAAGAATCAAAATCCATCTTGGCCTGCATACAAGAAATATTTCATGCACGGAACTTCTCACTTCTTAGGATTAGATGTTCACGATGTTGGAAATTGGAACAAACCCATTGAAGCCGGAAATGTATTTACCGTTGAACCGGGCATCTATATTCCGGAAGAAAATTTAGGTATTCGTTTAGAGAATAACATTGTGATTACCGAAAACGGAAACCGCGATTTGTTTGCGAATTTCCCGTTGGAAGTGGAAGAGATTGAAGCGTTGTGTGCTAAATAATTAGAGCGCAACTTCTTTCAAAATTCCTGTTTTCGTGTAAGCTAAATATCCTCGAACAGGCTTGTCAGTTGCGCTTTGTAGCGCATGCATGTAGCTCTTCACTTGCTGAAGATGTTTGTCCATTTCTGCGCCAGTTTTGAAATCGTACACTTCAACGTATTCAGCATTTAAGTGAATGCGATCGGGACGAGACACTTCGCGAACATTAATCTGAATGTCGTGTTCCGTAAGGACTTCATCTGCAGTATTAAAAATTTGTTGAAACGAATCGTTCATGATTGTTGCTTTCACCTGATTCGAAAGAAGTTCTTTTTCGCTGGCTTGAAGTTCGGTGTGCTCGAAGAGGTAATTCGACAACGTTTCTTCCCAAGAGTTCAGGTGAGTTAGGGTTGAAAGACAAGCATGAAGGTGGTTTCCCATGACAAGCGCTTCTTTTCCTTCCAAATCTTTCCGTTTGGTTTCGCGCATGCGGAAGTCGGGCTGCACCGCGTTGAGACGCGTACCATCTAAAAGGGCAATAGCCTTTTCTTCTTCTTTTTCCTCTTTCACGTGTTTCACTTTTTCTCCAAATTGAAACTTATTCAAACCAGCGTGATGGGTGTTGAAGTAGTCGTAGAGATACGTGTTCAATGCGCTGTTCGTAGAGGAAGGTTTGCTTTCGGTTAGGAAGTACAACCGATCTTCCGGACGGGTGAGCGCCACGTAGAGTAGGTTCATATCGTCGAGCAAAATCTTATTGTTCTCTGTTTGAATTTCTTCCGGATCATCTGCTTTCGGCGACTTGGTAGGCGTGAAGTTAATGAGTCCTTTGGTATAGCCGGGATGAACATCTGGAGCATTCACCCAAAGCGTTTGATTCGGATGTTTGGTATCGAATTTCGGGAAAATAACAACAGGGAATTGAAGCCCTTTACTCTTGTGAATCGTTAGAATACGAACAGCATTTTGCTGCGAACCACTTTGTATGTATAGTTTTCCTTTGTTGTCGTTCCACCAATCTGTCATCTCAGAAAATCCCATTCCGTTCCTGTGAGAAAGCTGCAGCAATTGGTTTTCGAAGAATTCCAAATACACATCGAAGGGCAGTTGGAAATATCGAATCAACTCTTGAATGCATTCAAACGGATGAACATTGCTCTTCACTAAATCGCGAAGTCCAGGATAATTTTCATCAAGGAATTCATTCACTTTAAAACGAAGTTTTCCTTTTTCCAGTTGTTCAACATAGGATGAAATAATTTCACTGTAGTTGAATTTGTCTGGAAAGACATCGCATATTCTTCGGATTAAATTGAAGCGATAAAAATTCTCGGTCTCTTTTCCGAAGTAATTAATACACGCCATAAGCAGCTGCACTTCGTTGGAATTTTGAACCAAAAAACTGTCTTCCGTTGTCAATGGAATTTTATCTGTTTGTTGAAGAATGAACTCTGAGATTTTTGTCGATTCCGATTTTCCCTTTCGAGTAAGAATAGCAATGTCGCCCCATTCATATCCGTCTGCGCGGCATTCACGAATCGCATCAACAATACCGTTCAACATATGTAAATCGCTATTGTCTTTTCTGTCTACAACAAGGGTTTGAACTTCCACATAACCTGGATGGTCTTTACTGCATTCCTGTTCGTGCTGGTTGTACACATCTTGCAGCGCACCTAGCTTTTCTTTCAATGCTCCGAAGAGCGTGTTGTTGAATTCAATGATGGCTTTGCCACTTCTTCTATTGGTGTTCAACACCTCTTCTTTATACGCATCGTTCAGCAAGAGTTGCATGGTATCTGAAGCGCCGTCGTACAATTTCGGAAGTCGAACAAACTGTTCAACATTCCCGTTTCTCCAACGATAAATACTCTGCTTTCCATCTCCAACTACCAAATTGAAATTTCCTTGCGCAATGGCATTTTCGAAAAGCGGAAGGAAATTCTTCCATTGCATTTCTGAAGTATCTTGAAACTCATCTATGAGAATGTGATGAAAGCGTTCACCGGCACGCTCGTAAATAAATGGAGCGGTGCTTTCTTGAACCACGGCAGAAACAATGGCATGAAAGTCTGAAATGAGTAGCAGGTTCTCTTCGGTTTTTATTCGCTGACTTACTTCGTTCAACTTGCTTAGAAGTCCGGTTGTGAATATGCGTGGAAGGATTTTATTGATGCGATTGAATTCGTGTTTTTTATTTCCTGAAACCCATTCAACGGCGTATTCCGCTGTTTCATTGAGTAAGGGATTGAGCGCTTCCACTTGCGCTTGCTTCGGTTTCCCCCAACCTTTTTCAAGCACCTTGTAAAGCATGGCCCCGGGCATTTCAAATTTTCCACTTCTTATTTTTTTTAAATAAGTAAGGGTTCCACTTCCACTATTGAAAAAATCTTTGTTGACGAGATGATTCGATTCAATTTTTTCAAAGACATGGTCTATGCGGTTAAAGAGTTCTTCAGTGAGTTCTTGAATTTTATTTTGAAAGGCTTTCTTTATTTTTTCGTACTCCGTAATGTGCAAATTCTCGAACAGCTGCAGAATGTTTCGAGCGTCTTCCTTCACCAGCTGTCTTGAAATTCCGATCATACCTTTTCGAACGTTCCAATCTTCTTCCTCTTCGAAATTGCTGAGTACATAATTCTCAAGATAAGTCGTAAGCTCTGCATCTTCCCCCACCTCATCTAAACAAGCGTCTACGCATTGTTCAAGGAATTTTTCGGTGTCCATTTCAATGGAGAAGTCCGGATGAATTTGCAAATCTTTCGCGAAGGCGCGTACAATGCGATGCGTAAAACTATCGATTGTGCTAATGCTCAATCGCGAATAATTGTGAAGCATGTGCGAAAGTGTTTTTCGCGCACGTCCTTGCAAAATCATGGGAGAAACATCGAGATCTTGGCGTATGTCGTTGAACAGTTCATTCTTTCCTTCCAGAGCTTTTGGAAAGGTGAATTCATGCAATCGTTCCAAAACGCGCTCTTTCATTTCGGCTGCCGCTGCGTTGGTAAATGTAATGGCCAGAATGTGGCTGTAGGCGTAGGCCTCTTCGCTCTTTAAACTTAAAAAAAGAAAGTGTCTAACGAGTGCGTAGGTCTTTCCGCTACCCGCAGAACTTTTCAATACAAGAAAGGGTTGTTTTTCCATGAACAGCAAGTCAATTATTCGAATTGAATGTTATCTTTAATTCGTGAAGTGAAAGTAAATCCATGTAGCAATGAAAATGAAAATTGTGAATAATTATTTCTTCGTCGTTCTACTGGCCTTCTTCCTTGGCTCCTGCGGAGGAGATACACCCGCTACCCCCGAGACGAAAGTGCATTTGAAATTCATACCAACCTTCAATGGTCAGCCGCTTTCCATTGATTCGGTTTATACCAATGCCTTTGGACAACAGCTTCGCGTGGAAAACATTCAGTTCTACTTATCGAATATTTATGCGCACAACGGGGCCGATTCAACTTTGTTGAAGCAAGCTTTTTTGTTTACGCTACTTGAACCGAAAACACTTTCGATAAATGTTTCTCCGCAAACATTTTCTTCGCTCTCTTTCGGCGTTGGTGTTCCGAGTAATTTGAATAAGAATGTTGACCCTTCTCAATACGCGAATTCCAATCCATTGAGTGTGCAAGGTTCCAACGGCATGTTTTGGTACTGGAATACTGGGTATATTTTCACGAAGGTGGAAGGAAGGTATGAGCTAACAGGCACGCCCAATGCACCGTTGATGGATTCGTACGCATTCCATTTAGGCGATGATCCGTTGTATCGTGTGTTACATTTCAACACCGGAAATGTAAGTTTGGCGGAAGGCGATGCGCGAACATTCAACATAGAAGTGGCCATGGACAGTGTGTTCAACAGGCCAGTGGATCCAATAGATTTGTCGGTCGACAACCTGACACATACCACTTCGAATTTTCCTTTGGCGGTGCGCATAACGAATAATTTTGTTTCAGCGTTTCACCTTCAATGAAAACTTTCATTTCTTTTTTTTTCCTAGTTGGAATTCTTGTTGGCTGCGCGAATGAAGGCTTGCAAGACCGTCCAATTTCGTTTAAACAACCGCATTATTTTCCAACTATAAATTTTCCGGAAGGAAATGAACCCACGCTTCTTCGATTCGAGTTGGGAAAGAAATTGTTTTACGAAAAACAATTGTCGAAGAACGAAGACCAATCATGTGCCTCTTGTCATCGCTTGCCTTCCGCTTTTACAGATGGAAGAACGGTCTCTTCCTTCCATGAAAATGAATTCGCACGCAACGCCCCAACATTGGTCAATTTAGCTTGGTCTCCGTATTTCATGTCGGAAGGCGGAGTGCCAACTTTGGAGCTTCAAGCGCTGGGCCCCATTCATGAAAAGCACGAATTGTCGCTGAGCATGGAAGAAGTTGTTGCTCGATTGAAGAGCAAATCGAATTATGCTGAATTGAGCAAAGCCGCTTACGGAAGGGAATTGGATGCGTTTGTAATTACCCGAGCGCTAGCTTGTTTCGAACGTGCCTTCATTAGCGGCGATACCAAATTTGATCGTTATTATTTTTTGAAGTCGAATGATTATTCTGAATTGGAAAAACAAGGAAGGGATTTGTTTTTTTCGGAACGAACGCAATGCAGCAGTTGTCATGCGTTACCCTTTTTCACGGATTACAAATTCTACAGTTTGGGTTTGGAAGATTCGGATATAGGATTGGAACGCAAGACTTACTCAGAAGCAGACAGAGGGAAATTTAAGACGCCAACACTGCGCAACATTGAATTAACGGCGCCCTACATGCACAACGGTTCCATGAGTTCGTTGGAAGAAGTGGTTTCATTTTACAACACTGGTGGAGGAACTCGCACAACAAAGGATTCAAGATTGAAGCTATTGAATTTATCGAAGGAAGAAGAACAGGCATTGGTGGCATTTTTAAAGACCTTGACCGATTGGAATTTCGTTCAGAATGAAAAATTCTTAGCGGTTGAGGAAGATTAGCGAATGAAATAAATTTGTTTGTTCTTTCTCGCGTATTTTTGAAGTATGACGACCAGAAGGTTTACTTTCTTTTTTCTAATTGCATTGGCAAGTCTCTTGTGGACCTGCAAGCATGAAGGTCCTGAAGGTCCGTCAGCTACTCCCTACAATTTAGTCATTCCGCCTTTTTTTCCACCGATGGATATTCCTTCCGATAACCCGTTAACGGTGGAAGGAATTCAGTTGGGACGTTATTTATTTTGGGAAAAAAAGTTAAGTGGAAACGATGCAATGTCATGTGGGACGTGTCATTTGCCTGAACACGGATTTTCTGATCCACGAAAATATTCAGTAGGAATTCATGGTGAAGTAGGCACGCGTCAAGCCATGCCGTTGGTAAACATGGGTTGGTCTACCACATTTTTTTGGGATGGAAGAGCCCCTTCGTTGGAAACGCAAATTGTGGGTCCGGTAGAGAACCCCATTGAAATGGACGAAGATTGGAATCATGCGGTTGAACAAATTGACGCCGATCCCATATATGACGCGTTGTTCTACAAGGCCTATGGATCCACAGAAGTAACGAAGGAAAAAATAGTGAAAGCGATTGCGTCCTTTCTTCGAACCATGATTTCTGCTCAATCGAAATTCGATAAGCAGCGCATAGGTCAATACCAGTTTACAACCGAAGAGTTACACGGTTTCAACCTATTTCTTTCGGAAGGTGGAAGTCCCGATCAAGTTCCTGGCGGTAGTTTCGGTGCAGACTGTTTCCATTGTCACGGTTTCGGTAGTATGCAAATGACCGATTACCTCTTCCACAACAATGGATTGGACGCCACCTTTACAGATATGGGTCGCGGTGGAATAACAGGGAGTATTTACGACAATGGAAAATTCAAAACACCTACTTTACGGAATGTAGAATTGTCTGGACCCTACATGCATGATGGAAGATTCACTACCTTGGAGCAAGTGATAGAGCATTACAACAGCGGCGGAACACCAAGTGCCACCATTGATCCGTTTATGAAATTTACGGTAGGTGGTTTACAGTTGAGCTCACAATCGAAGGCCGATTTAATTGCCTTTTTGAAATGTTTAACCGATACTTCTTTTATTCACAACCCCGCATTTTCAGATCCACATGAATGATAAACAGAAACGTTTTTTAGAGGAAGCAAGAAAGAATGTGAAGGCGAATAAAAAACTGTTCAATCGTTTGGCAAAGAAGAAAAAGCTCGACGATGTTTTTCATCCGATGCATACTGAAGTTTTCGCGAAAACCGATTGCCTAACCTGCGGGAATTGCTGCCGAACAACGAGTCCCATTTTCCGCGATGTAGATATTGAACGCATTGCAAAGCACGTAGGAATGCGTGTTGCGGAATTCACAGATAAATATTTGCATCAAGATGAAGAACGAGATTGGGTGTTGAATTCGAGCCCATGCACGTTTTTGAATCTCGAAGACAACAAGTGTAGCATATACGAAGTTCGTCCAAAGGCGTGTCGCGAATATCCGCATACAGATCGAAAGAACATGAGTCAAATCATGACTTTAACTTTTCGAAATACCCTTGTTTGTCCTGCAGTTGCAGAGATGGCAGAGCGATTGAAACAAGCCGAGGCTTAGTCTGCAATTCCCATCGTCTTCAAGTGACGTGTGTGTGAACGCACGGCAGCGAAAACAGTTCCGTATTCGTTGTATTGAACTCCGAATTTCTCACAAGTTTCGCGAACAATTTTATTCAACGCTGGATAGTGAACGTGTGAAATACGTGGGAACAAATGGTGCTCTACTTGGTAATTCAATCCACCGGTAAACCAAGAAACCAAAGGATTGCGCGTAGCGAAATTACTGGTGGTGTTAATTTGGTGAATGGCCCACTCTTCTTCAATTATTCCATTGGTGTCCTCTGGGTTGTTGAATGAAACCGATTCAACCACGTGCGCCAATTGAAACACAACAGCAATCACAATTCCCGTTACCATAGAGACAATTAAGTATCCTAAAATGGCAGCCAAAATGCCTTTGAAAATAATGGGAAGGACAATAAACGTTGCAACGTAACTCAACTTGGTTGCCCAAAAGGTGAAGTGATTGATAAACGTGAATTTGCGCAACTTGGTAATTCCCACTTGTTGCGTTCTGTATTTCTTCACATCGTCTATCCAAACCCAAGAAATGTAAGTCAAGCAATACAACAAATATCCGTAGATGTGTTGAAAGCGATGAATCTTGTAACGCGGCTGATTCTCATTCGTGCGCATCATAGGCTGAATGTTAATGTCGTCGTCGTGTCCTTCAATGTTGGTGAATGAATGGTGAATGACGTTGTGTTTCGTCTTCCACAAACTAACATCTCCACCCACCATGTTTAAGGTGTGAGCCATTAGTTCGTTCAACCATTTCTTATCTGAAAAACTTCCGTGTGCACCATCATGCATCAAATTGAATCCAATTCCCGCTAGGGTGAGTCCCAAAAGCACGCAAGCGCTAATGTTCATCCACATGGACATGCTTCCAAAAACAAGTGAAATATAGAGTGTGAAAAAACTGGTTAGTAAGACAACAGCTTTAACATAAATGAGCCCATTGCCCCATCTGTTGCGACGTGTAGCGTTGAAGTATCCATCTACACCGTTCTTCAAATGATCGAAAAATGGAGTGCCTGCTGTTTTAAATCTTATTGTGCTCAAAATAGTTGGGTTTTATGTTGAGGTGCAAAGTTACCACACATTTACTTCGCGCTCCAATTCGATGCCGTATTTATTCTTGACATCGGTCATAACAGCGGTGCTCAAAGCATATATTTCGTGTCCGCTAGCCCCGCCGTAATTCACAAGAACCAAAGCCTGTTTCTCATGCATGCCGCAGTTTCCAACGCGTTTGCCTTTCCATCCGGCATGTTCAATGAGGTATCCCGCAGGAATTTTCACTGTGTTTTCGTCAATGGGGTAAAACGGAACTTTCTCATCGTGCGCTTGAATGGCTCGCAGGACCGAAAGGTCAACCGTTGGATTTTTGAAGAAGCTTCCGGCATTGCCTAAAACTTTCGGATCGGGCAACTTCGAAGTGCGAATGGCTATAACGGCTTGACTAATATGCTTGATGCTCAAGGTGTCTATTTCCATCTTGTCGAGTTCTTCCGCAATGGCGCCGTATTCAATATGGAAGACAGGACGCTTGTTCAGTTTGAACCCCACATGCGTGATGAACCAATTGCCTTTTTCCTTCCGCTTGAAAATACTTTCGCGGTAACCCAGGGCGCATTCACTTAAAGAAAAAATATGTTTTTCAGAAGTGTGAATGTTCACGGCTTCAACGTAATTCAACACACTACTCATTTCTACACCGTAGGCGCCAATGTTCTGCATAGGGCTCGCACCAACACATCCTGGGATAAGCGAAAGGTTTTCCACCCCGGCCCATTTGTTTCGAATGCAGTGCAAGACGAAGTTGTGCCAGTTCTCTCCCGCTGCAACGCGCACATACACATGCATATCGTCTTCCTTCTCCAATTCAATTCCAAATAATCTATTTTGAAGAACAAGGGCATCTACGTTTTGCGTGAAGAGGATGTTGCTTCCACCGCCAAGAACGAGATGATTGATTTTCGTTTTGCGCACATATTCCAAGGCCTCTTCCACATGCGCCGAATCGTCGAGACGCACAAATTCTTTCGCTATGGCTGAAATACCAAACGTGTTGTGTGGCAACAAATCGACATTTTTTTCAAACTGAAGTTTCATGAAGTAAAGAAAAGAAAGGAATGGTAAGGCCTATTGAAAGATAAAAGCGTAATTCGAACACGCGTTTGTTCAAATGGATTTCAATTTAAAATTGGAAGAAATGCGGGCTTTTATTTCATCGTATTCTTCTGCTGTTATGAATTCCGCGCCGTTTCCGCCTTCCAGCAGGTCCATAACATAAATGCGGTCGGCATGTGTAACGGCATTGTTGGTGTGAATGAAGTACGAAGAGCCCATGACCACCACTTCTTCAAAAGTTGTTGAGGAAAAGATTTGAACAATGCGTTTTCCTTCTGGAAATTTTAGAAACTTTGGGAAATTCATACCGCGAATATGCAAACAATTTCAGAAGAACTTTTTTTAAAGCGAATAGCGCAAGAATTAATTGACAAGCACGGGAAGGATTTACACCGCGTTCTGGTCGTGCTTCCGAGCAATCGCTCGAAAGTTTTTTTGAAGAAATTTCTTTTTGAAATTTTGGGTTCGGCATTTTTATCCCCGCAGTTGGTCTTGCTTCCGCAATTTGTTAAGTCTGTTGTGAAGGAAAGAACAGAAGAGAAATTGAGTCTTCTCCTATTGCTATACAGAGCATACACCGAAGTTGTTGAGACGCCAGATTCATTCGAAGTCTTTATGAAGTGGGGAAGCATGGCGCTGGATGATTTCAACGACATAGATGTGGCGTTGGCCAATCCGGGCGAGGTGTTCAAGAATTTGAAAGATGTGAAGGATATTGAGAATTGGAGTTTCGGTATTCAACC
>CANGEF010000010.1 GCA_947452685.1 Flavobacteriales bacterium
ACAATCTCTACTTTGTCGAACTGATGCAAGCGGTTCAATCCACGAACATCTTTTCCGTAGCTTCCTGCTTCTCTGCGGAAGCAAGGTGTGTAGCCGGTAAGCTTAATCGGAAGTTGTTCTTCCTTCAATAAAACATCTCTATACAAATTGGTCAAGGGTACTTCCGCCGTTGGAATCAAATACAAATCGTCTACTCCAACGTGGTACATCTGCCCTTCTTTATCTGGAAGCTGACCTGTTCCGTATCCGCTGGCTTCATTCACCATGTGCGGAACTTGGTGCTCGGTGTATCCGGCCTTTTGAGCTTCTTCCAAAAAGAAATTAATTAACGCACGTTGAAGTCGCGCACCTTTTCCAATGTAAACTGGAAAGCCAGCTCCGGCAATTTTAACACCCAATTCGAAGTCGATGAGTTTGTGTTTTTCACACAATTCCCAGTGCGGCAATTTGCTTTCACCCAGCGCTGCGATATCTCCGGAAGAGTATACCACTTCATTTTCTTCAGCACCCTTACCAAATACAACACTTTCGTGCGGCACATTGGGAACGAGGTAGAGCAATTGCTTCAGCTCTTCTTCCAATAGCGAAAGGTTGGTTTCAATGCCTTTGCATTCTTCTTTGATTTCGGTGGTTCGCACTTTCATTCCATCTGCTTCTTCTCTTTTTCCTTCTTTGAAAAGATCGCCAATGGTTTTCGAAATTTTGTTCGACTCGGCTAAAAGATTGTCGAGTTCGTTTTGAAGTTTACGACGCGATTCGTCTACTGAAATAATAGACTGCACGGTTGCAGAAAAATCTTTGTTGCGCTTGGCCAAACCGCTAAGCGCTTTCTCTGTGTTCTCTCTTAAATAGGGTACTTGAAGCATGTGACGAAGTTACTTGATGTTGGATAAAATAAAAAACTCCCGACCAAAAGATCGAGAGTTTTTGAAAATTGTTGAGACGAACTCTCGATTACGCCTGTGCAGGAACAACCGAAACGAACGACTTGTTGTCTTTCTTCTTGCGGAATTCTACAACTCCGTCTGTCAATGCATATAACGTGTGGTCTTTTCCAACCCCAACGTTTAAACCTGCATTGTGACGAGTTCCACGCTGACGAATGATAATGCTACCGGCAACACATGTTTGTCCACCAAATAACTTTACACCTAAGCGTTTACTTTCTGAATCACGGCCGTTTTTCGACGAACCGACACCTTTCTTGTGAGCCATTGTCTTTTAGGATTAGGGATTAACCAATTTTTTCAATTACAATTTCTGTCAAATAAGCACGGAAACCGTTCTTCTTTTGATAGCCTTTACGGCGTTTCTTTTTGAAGATAATTACTTTATCTCCTTTAAGGTGATTCACTACGCGTGCGGTGACCTTAACACCTTCTACAGCTGGGGCGCCAACAGTGATCGAACCGTTATCATCAGTCAAAAGAACGCGGTCGAATTCAACCTGTGTTCCTTCTTCGTTTTGAAGACGATTAACGAAGATCTGCTGATCTTTTTGTACTTTGTACTGATGCCCTGCTATTTCAACAATTGCGTACATAACGTTAATTTTTAATTAGTTTTTCCCGATTAAGGGGTGCAAATATACACATTGTTGGTTTGAAAACAATAACTTTTTTTCGCGAGGCGAAAGATGTTTCACAAGATGCTTGGCAAGATGTTGCACAAGAACGCTTCACGTAACGATCTTTCGGAGAATCTTGTGAAACATCTTTCACTTGGTGAATCTTGAAACGCATCTTTCACCTCGTGAATCTCGAAGCAGGCTGTTTATTCACCAAATAAATCCCCGTCAAAATAATCCCTGCAAAAGCGCCATGAAGCCAGGTGAACGGCTCGCCGTCTGAGACTCCCCAAATGATTGCAACCACTGGAATGAGATAGGTGATGGAGGAAGCGGCAAGGGCTCCGACCTTTTGCGTGAAGCGGAAGAACAGAATGTTTCCGAGTGCAGTTCCTAAAATAGCCAATGTGGCTATGAAGCCAAAGCTTCTCCATCCGTGAATGTTGGTTTGAAGGGTATCTAAGGTTCCGTCGAAGGCAATGAGGATCCAGCATGGAATGCCGATTACCAAAAGAGAAAACGCTGAAATAGCGAAAGAAGGCACGCCGTGAAGTTTGCTGTGAATGGTGTTCACACTGAATCCGTAGCTTATAGTGGCAAGCACAATAAGCATGCTGTAGGCCATGTTCTTCGAATCACCCAATCCGCGCAAACTAATGAGACAAACCGCGCCAATAAGTCCGAGGGTAACGCCAACAATCTGCATTCTTCGAACCGACTTCTTGAAAACAAGGTATCCGACAATTAAGGTGAAGAGCGGTGTAAGTGCATTCAAGATGCCCGACATGCTCGAGTGTAAGAACATTTGTGAATTTGTGAAAAGGAAGGCGGGAATGCCGCTTCCCAACAGTCCAACCACAACGTACCACCAAATGAGTTCACGCTTCAACCAACTTTTGAAAATGAAGGCGAAAGGAAGCATGACCAAAGAAGCAATGCCTAATCTTAAAGCAGCAACTTGATTCGGTGAAAAGACAGGGACTTGAATGCCATTGGCATCGAACGCGAACATGCCTCGCTTCATGAGAATGAAGGAGCTGCCCCAGATTATTGCTAAAATAACAATAACTGGAAGGCTTCGCCAATTGCCTTTCATGAATTAGTTTTTAATAAATGAAGTGCAGGAACCGTTGGTTCGAAGAAGGTAAAAACCTGAGGCGAGTTGATTCGTTTGAATGGAATTTCTTCCAGCCGTTAAAGTTTCAACTTGAATAATTTTCCCATCGGAAGAAAGTATCTGAGCCACAACAGATTGTTGGGTTGGATTGAAGACATTCAACAAGCCATTCGTTGGATTCGGAAACACATTGAAAGTAGCCAAGCTCGTTTCTTCAACATTCACAAAAGTTGGTGCAAAGCGATAAACTGTGCCTTCAGCAGGTTCGCCATTCAAGAGGGCTGCGGAAGGAATTCCTTGAGCTAAGAGAATGTCGTTCGGCGTTAACGAAGTAATTGCAGGGGTGTCTGTATTTCCGCTTACGCTCCAAAATCCGTCCCATTCGAATCCGGAATTTTGATTCAAATTTTCCACATAAGCAGCGGCGGGAGCACCGAACATATGAGTCACTGAGGCATTCGTTACGTTGCTTGGTCCATAGTGAAATTCAAAAACATTTGAATTTTCATACAACCAAAGTTGGAAGGAAGTGGTGCTGGTGTAAGTTCCGTTGGTAGCCCAATCGTTATAGAATCCAACATTCAGCCATTCAATTTTACAAATCTGAAATCCAGGAGGACCTTGAATAACATAGCTTACTGGGCTCACCAGTGTGTCGTTGTCTGCGTTCGCAATGTCGTCGTAATACGGAAGGAAAATGTCTGATAATGAATCATTTTGAATCCCGTAAACTGTTGATCCCATTTCACCCACATAAAGCGTAGTTATGGTGTCATTCGCTGTATAAAAAGTGAAGCCCAACGGAACGGTCCACGTAGGATCATCCCAAATTGCTCCTCCGTCTAAAGAAGTTGCTTCTTCAATGGGTGTGAAGGGACTGGTGTAATTGCTGAACAGGTAATGCGGACCGGCCGCTTGTTGAGCAAAAACCCCAGCCGAAGCCAGGGTTATAAAAAGAGCAAGAATATTCTTTTTCATGAAGTTATTTGAATGCATCGAAACCTGTAACGTCCATTCCTGTGATAAGCAAGTGAATGTCGTGTGTTCCTTCATAGGTAATTACCGACTCAAGGTTCATCATGTGACGCATGATTGGGTATTCGCCAGTGATTCCCATTCCGCCGAGCATTTGACGTGCATTGCTTGCAACAGTCTTTGCCATATCAACGTTGTTACGTTTCGCCATTGAGATCATGGCGCTGGTAGCGCGACCTTCGTTGCGAAGTTGTCCAAGACGAAGGGTAAGCAATTGTGCCTTCGTGATTTCAGTAATCATTTCGGCCAATTTCTTTTGTTGCAATTGGAAAGCACCAATAGGCTTGTTGAATTGCATGCGTTCTTGCGAATAACGAAGGGCAACATCGTAGCAGTCTAATGCTGCACCAATGGCACCCCATGCAATTCCGTAACGAGCGCTATCTAAACAAGAAAGTGGTCCGCCCAATCCAGAACGTCCAGGCAACAAGTTTTCTTTCGGAACTTTTACGTTATCGAAAATCAACTCACCTGTATCACTTGCGCGAAGGCTCCATTTGCCGTGCATGGTCGGAGTTGAAAATCCTTCCATTCCTCTTTCTACAATAATTCCGTGAATGCGTCCTTCTTCGTTCTTAGCCCAAACAACAGCTACTTGCGCGAATGGTGCGTTCGAGATCCACATTTTCGCTCCGTTCAACAAATAATGGTCGCCCATGTCTTTGAAGTTGGTGGTCATTCCACCTGGGTTTGAACCGTGGTCTGGCTCAGTTAAACCGAAGCAACCGATCCATTCGCCCGAAGCCAATTTCGGTAAGTACTTCATGCGTTGTTCTTCAGAACCGTATTTCCAAATCGGATACATAACCAAAGAAGATTGAACCGAAGCAGTAGAACGAAGACCGCTGTCGCAGCGTTCCAACTCTTGCATAATAAGTCCGTATGCAATCTGATCCAATCCAGCTCCGCCGTATTCCTCAGGGATATATGGTCCGAAAGCACCAATGCTGGCAAGGCCTGGCAATAGGTGTTGCGGGAATTTACAGTTTTCAGCAGCCTCTTCAATAATTGGAGAAACTTCTTTTTTTACCCACTCACGTGCTGCATCGCGAATCAATTTGTGCTCGTCGGTAAGCAGCTCGTCCATTAAATAATAATCGTGTCCTTGGTATTGGTCTGTACGCATGGTTTCAAAAGTTTGGGCAAATATAGTATTGAATGAGCTAAACAATTACCCATTCAAACAGTGAAGAAGAATACTTAATAAATGCTCAAGGTTTTTGCACCTTTTCCGTCGATACCTGCACGGAACATTCCAGAAGTAGTGAACGAAAAAACAACATTGCCGGCTTTATCCAAACCAATGCACCCCCCGCGCCCTTCAATGCTCTTCAAGGAAACTTGAATGGTGTTGTTTATGGCGTCGTAGAGCGAAAGGCCTTTGTATTTCATTTGCGAGGAAATGTCGTGCGCGGCAACGAGTCGCATAAAATCTTCGCCTTTTCCTGTGCACGAGATGGCGCATGTGTTGTTGTCTGCATATGTGCCTGCGCCAATAAGCGGAGAATCTCCTATGCGGTTGTATCTTTTGTTTACGGTTCCGCCTGTGCTTGTCCCGGCGCAAAGGTTTCCGTTAATATCTAATGCCACGCAGCCAACCGTTCCGTATTTGTTATCTCCCGAATTTTCATCGTGATCCAATCCGTTTGTGTTTTTCTCCAACGCCTTTTGCAATTGCTCCCAACGTTTGGTGGTGTAGAAGTATGAGGTGTCAACCATTTCAACATTCTTCTTCTTCAAAAATTCTTCAGCACCGGCACCGTAAAGGAGAATGTGTTTCGATTGCTCCATGACCGTTCTTGCGCCATGAATCGGGTTTTTAACATGACGCACACCGGCCACAGCTCCACATTCGAGATCAGAACCGTTCATGATTGCTGCATCCATTTCGTTTCGTCCTTCGTGACTAAACACAGCGCCTTTTCCGGCATTGAACAATGGGCAATCCTCTAATGCGCAAATTACTTTTTCCACCGCATCAGTGCTGGTACCTCCATTTTGTAAAACGGTATAGCCAATTTGCAAAGCGCTATCCATAACGAACAAATAGCGCCCTTTGTCTTCTTCCGATAAATTCATTTTTTCAATGTTCCCGGCTCCGCCGTGAAGGGCAATAGCAATGGGGTGCGAAGGTTGACTCATAGTTGCAGTATCTGAATTATTGGAACAGGCGGTTGCCACAACGATTAAAATAAAAAAAGAAAGTGCGCGAAATTGATTCATTCTAAAAAGTATAATGTGTGGCGAATCCAACAAAGGTATAGAGATAAGGGTTTTTGCTGCCAATTTGTTGCCACGTCTGATGAGAAAGCGCAAAGGACCAATATTTATTCTTCCGATAGCTTATTGACGCAGTGTAACGAATCTGATCTACAAAAGCGTGGGTGGGTCGGTTAATGGGTTCGAAAAATTCAGTATTGAATGAAACCTTGTAATGGTAGTTAATGGGTTTTTCAAGATTAAGTCTGAACCTGTGGTAGAAGTAAGGTCCTTTAAAACTGTCGTTCCAGTGATTTTCAATGGCTGAATATTGCCAGCGCGACTTAAGGTCTAGATTCAATCCAAGAGGAATAATTTTAAATTGAAAGACTGCGGTATAATAGGCCATCTGTCTTTGCTGATAAGATTCATTGGGAAGTTTGTGCGACACCCAGCGCAAATGAAATTCACTTGAAAAGTGATCGTTTGTTTTGTGGTTAAATGACAAGTCGGAAAAAGTAAACCAGAGTTGTGATGCGTTATTGTTGAAATAAGACATCTGACTGAAGTCAATGTTGTTTCTCGTGTTTATCTTGCACGATACGCCCAGATTCGTTGAGATTCCTGCGTCTTTTTTTTGCGCGAAAAGGAAAGATGTGATCACACAAAAAACAGAAAAGAGTACGAGCCTTCGCTTAATTCTCATAGCGAATGTCTTTCTGGAAAATTACAACGTTCTTCTCGTCGAGTGAAACTTGCTGAATAAGCAACCCCTCAGCATTGTAAATATATTTCTTCGTTCGCTCAATTTTGTCTTTGTCGTTTAGCCAAAGTTCAACCGTTAGTTTTCCCCATTTGTCGTAGGTGTATTTTCTACCTTCTTTTGAATGTTTTAAGTAATTCTCTGAGGAGGTTTCAATTGTTTTTCCGTCTTTGTTTTTTAGAATTATTTCCTTGGAAATGACATTCCCAGCATTGTCTTTTTCAAGGGCTGTTTTTCTGTATTTCTCATAACTGTAAATAACATGCTCTACGATTTCCCCGTTGCTTTCAGTCTTCACTTCTTCAATCAAATTTCCTTTTTTATCGAAGGTTTGTGTAAGCACAAATGAGCGATCGGGTTTCCTCGGATTCGTAATGTTGGTTTCAACTTTTCGAATGCCATGTTGCTTGTATGTTCGTTGCTGCGCCAAGAGCATGAGTGGTGCGAACAATAAGAGGAGGAGGGATAATTTTAATTTCATACTTCAATTATTTGAAGATTGTGAATTCAGGAAGTTCGAGAGCTTCTTTTTTTCCAAGGGTTATGGTTTGAACCACCGGTACAATTCCATTCAGCGCTTGAAGGGTTGAGTCTAACGAATAAGTGTAAATAGAATATTCGCCGGGATATAAATAGTTGAATTCAAAATTCCCGTTGTAATCTGATTTTACACGTAAATCGTATCCGCTGTGATTGCCGTAAACAATGTAAACGTATTGATCGGCTCCATCATAAGTTCCTAAAAACTGATTGAAGTTTGCGTTGTAATGTCGAATGGTAACATGTCCTGAAATAGACGAATGTCCGCCTACTCCCGGCTCTTTTTTGCAAGAGTAAAAGAATGAGGACGCGACAAGAAATAAAAGGAAGGTCTTAAGAATTGTTATGCGCATTGGTATGTTTTTTTAAGGTGTGAAGTGTCTTTTCCGTCGAATAGATGAGTGAAATGTTTTTGAAAGGATTGATCGAAAATGATCACCTTCGAATGATCGAGTTCACTCATGATAATAAGAGAGAAGAATAAAAGTTCTAGGTTAAATTTATGTTGAAATTTACTATCCTCTTCCAATAGAATTTCAGTGAGCTTACCCGATTTATCTAGTTTTTCAGCTAAGTCTAGTATTCGTTTCTTTTCCTTAGAAACACTTTTGAAAGCAATGGCAGAAATTAAAGATTCACCCTGAAGTTGGAAATGATGGTTGAAATGACGTGGCTCTTTGTTTTCTTCAGTGAAGGCAGGGTTGGGGTTGTTTAGAATTTCCAAGAACTTAGTTATTTCGGTTCTTCCAATTACCCAGTAACGCGTAGCACGCATGTTTCTTCGCAATGAACCCTGCGAGTATATAAGTAGAAGTGTTATTTCAAGAAAGGATGATTCAATGCCGGTAGTGAAAAGCTTGTGAGAATAGGCTACGAACAAAAGGAAAGAAAAAAAGCTAAGCGGAGTTATAGCCTCTGCCATTCCAATGACCCTGTTTTTTTTCAAATTCCCATCTTCATAGGCTTGAAGCCGCTTCAATAAAAGATTGGATTCTTTTTCCAATCTATCGGTGTGTTGCAGTTCTTGGGTAAATTGACGAATGAATTTTTCTTTTCGTTTATATCGGTTTTTTAGTCTTCGAGCCTCATTCATTTTTTCGTTGTTCAGCGCATAAATGAATTTCACGATAACAATGTTTATTGCTATAAATGCTAGGAAGAGCAGTCCAATGGATGAGCTGTAATTCATTAGAATTCCGAAAACAACCAGAAGGAAAAATGAGTCGGAGATAAATCCAATGTAACCTTTCGCAAATAAATTACTGATCTCGGTTGTCTTCATGGCAGCCGATGGAGGCGTGTTTAGTTTCGCCCATCTGGCAATCATGTTCACCGATATTTGTGTTTTTACTTGTTCGGTCATGAGTGTCTTGAAACACAAGGCGAAAACTTTGAGAAGAAGGAAAAACAGGAAGAGGTAAATGAAATTTTCACCGGAAGCATTTTCTCCAAAGAAAAGTTTCAGTATGTTTCCTTTTGTTGAATTGGAAGAAGTTTGGTTAGCCACAATTTGGCCAATACCCAACAGTAATAGCACATTCGAGAGAGAGTCTACAAAACTTAAAATGGTGGTCAATAAAATTGACCACCATTTAATATTGATTTCTTTAAGAAATGTAGAAGCTTTTTTTGTCTCTCTTATCATTTGTTGAAATACTTCAGGCAATCACCTGCTTCCATCTGTTGAATGGTTAGAACGGGCATTTTGCTTTCGTCTGCCACCTCATGAATCAACAGATCACTCATGGTGAATTTACCACTGATAAAAGTAGGGCGTATATTCCATTCATTCAACATTTGAATGCCATGAAGTGCGCTTAAGCTATCGCCACAAGAGAAAGAGATGTAGTCAACGGTCTTCATGAAGTTCTCATCGCGAATCAAGAAATTCGTCTCACGCTGTAGAATGCCATCTGCGATTTCCATAACCAAGAAATCGAAACTGTCATCTATTAGATTCAAACAATGTTGGTAGATCGAAAGAATTTCTTCTTTCGAACACATGAACGTAGACGGGTATCCAGCATCAGAAAAATCCAAAGCCAATTCAGCACCACAGTCGTATACAAAGTCTTTGTCTTTCGTGTAAGCTGTTCCTGTTAATTTAATAAACGCTACTTTTTTTCCGGCTAGTGCAAGACCTCGCGCAATGAACGCAGCAGAGGTGGTTTTACCGCTGTCCATGGTAGAACCGAGCGACAACACCGTTTGGAATTTTCTTTTTTCGTATTTGAAAGTAGGTGTCTCAAGTCCTAAAAATTTAGTGTTCAAGACATTGCTATTCTCATCGAACAAGAAGCTAATTAATTTAACCTTTGTTGGTTCAACATCGCTCAATGCCGCATTCTTAGATTTGACAACTCCAATAGCTCCACCGGCTCCTAGAATGTCGTATTCCGGAAGGTGTTTTGTTGGAACATATCCTTCGAATTGAGATGTTGCGTATCTGTTAGCAAAGGCAGCAATAATGCGGTCTCCAGGAAAAATAGCAACGTTTCTTTTTGAATCAGATTGAACGGTAATGTGTTTACCTGTTTCAATAATTTCAAACAGTCCTAAATGTCCGTCTTGAGGTAAAATGGATTTGGTTTTCTCTGCGTCAAGTGAGTAGGCATTGACTTGTTGAGATACAATTGATTTTTTAATGCGCATGGACTATTGTTTGATTAATTGTTTTGTGAATAAAGATTGTTTTCCTTGGCCTTGAATGATGTAGGCACCAGCAGGTAAATGTGAAAGATCTATAACTCCAGATTTTTTATTTGGAAATTGAGTAGCAACAAGTTCACCTTGGATGCTATAAATATTAATTTTCAAAATGTCTTCAGTTGAACTGAATTGAAGAGCTGTAGTGAATGGATTAGGATAAACGCTTGCGCTCTCTTCCTTCCATGCGGGAACTCCTTGCGTGTCTGTGAAGTTGTATTTCACAACCATTGCATTTCGTTGTTCTGCGTAATGCCAAGTACTGCCGCCGATGAAAAGCTGGTTTGGTAAAAAAGTAAATACGTTTCCAACATCAATTGAATCTGAAGTAGAGAAGCTCTCGAGTAAAACACATTCAGTCGAATTCACTTTAAGAATATTCATGCTGTAGTCGATATCCGTTGGGAAAGCCGCGTTGGTATGAGCCAATACCAAAGGAGTTCCGAAATTGTCTATGAGAATATCATCTGCAACAGTTGGAAGACTTGAAGTGTATGTGTATGTATTTGCGAGCACGCCGGCGTTGTCGTATTTCTGAATTTGAACAGACATGTTTTCATTGATGCTGGCGTCGGTATCCATGTTCTGAGCAACATAGATGTTTGTGTTATCCGTTATTAAGGCAATGTTTTCATCTAGGTCAATTCCCGTGTTCCCATTGGTGTGCTGCCACTGAAGAGTTCCGGCAGAATTAATTACAAGCGTGAAGCAATTGTGATCGGTGCTGTTCAAGCTGGTCTCGGCAGATCCGCAAACAATCAAGTTCTCGTTGGCATCTAATGCAAAGTCGCTCACTTTGTCGTTTCCTCCAGAAACATCTACATTCATGGCCCACACCTGCGTGCCGGTGTTATTGTATTTAATGGCTAACACGTTGTCGTTGCCATTGGTTTGAAGCTTTCCAACGACGTATACATTACCAGCAGCACTTACACGAACAATTTGTCCCTTGTCTAATCCGTTCGAAACGCCGGTGTATGTTTTAGACCAAAGCAGAGCACCTGCTGTTGAGTATTTCGCAGTGAAGACTTCATCGTTAACCTGCCACGAAGCATCAATATCTGTTTTACCCGTGAGGTAACTATTTCCAGTTCCGTCGACAAACATGTTGTACGATTTGTCAGATTCATGAGCGGTGCCGTCATAAACAACGCTCCATTGCTGCACGCCGGCAGCATTGAATTTTATAATTGAAATATCAGAAGACGTTCCGCTATTTTTAAGGAATCCACTTACGTAAATATTTCCTGCGTTGTCTAGCTTAATTGAATTGGCTTCGTCATCGCTTCCGAAGAGAGTTCCACTCAACGATGTTCTCCAGCCTATAGTTCCGTTCGCAAGGACTTTGGCCACAAAGAAATCTCGGCTGGTTAAGTTTCCAACAGTATACCCGCACACGTAGGAGTTTCCAGAGGCATCCACTGCAATGTCCCGAACATTGTCGGTGTTGTCTCCCTGTCCGTTAAAGAGTGTTGAATAGGTTAATGCGTTTGAACCAACGGCATATTCCATGTAGCTCGCAGACTGTGCATTAACAATGTCATTCAATGAATAACATCCTGCAACAGCCAGTGTATTCGCGTTTTTATATTGAATAGCATAACCGATGTCATCACCAATAACGCCTGCACCATTATTCGAAATGTATGTTGAAAGTGTTGTTCCTGAAGGGCTGTAGGCTGCAATGAAAATTTCGTTATTGATGTTTACTGAAGCGTCGGTGTCTGTGTAACCAGTTACAGCCACACTGCCAGATGCATCAGACGCAATGGCTGTAGGAAGGTCATCGGCTAGCGCTACATTTGAAAATGAGGCTGACCAAATCAGATTTCCAGCAGAATTGAATTTAACCGTTACCGCATTGTTGTCTATGGCAGCAGTTATATTGCCATCGCTTTTTCCTGTTACAGCAAAATCGCCATTTGGAAAGGTTGTTAAAGCAACTGGTCTGTCATCTCCTGCGTAGTCATAGATGCTTTGAGCCAGCACTGCGCCGGCGGTGCTATAGACAAGCGAATAATAATCATCGTCTGTCCCGTTATCAGATCTTCCAGTAACGTAAATATTGTTGTTACTACCCACCTCAATGTCTACCGCTCTGTCTGTCCCACCATTGTCTACCACATCGCTCCAAACAAGCGTTCCAGCGTTGTTGTATTTCATGGTTAGGTAATCATCATCGGCTCCGTTCGATGATCTTCCGGTTACATAAATATCGTTGTTGCTATCTATGTCAACACCCAGACATCTGTCTTCAGCATTGCCCGAGCCGTTCTTCTTTTTTTCCCAAAGAAATGCACCGTTGGCAGAAAGCTTCACAATCATGTAGTCGTGATTGGTGATAAGTGTCGGATCGTTGTCACTATCGCCCACGACGAAAATATTTCCGTTGGCATCAATGGCCATGTCATTCGCTTCGTCGTACAAATTGGTTGCACTCGAATTGTGCAGGCTGGTCCAAAGTGTATCTCCAGATGTATTTAATGCCATGGTCCAGAAGTCGTTTCCTACTGCTTTGTTGTTTCCATATCCGGTAACGATGATGTTGCCATTCGGATGAATAAGAACTTTTTTCGCTTCGTCGGGACCATTACCTGGGGCTGAAAATTCACGAGACCAAACAATGGCGCCTGTGTTATTCACCTTCATGATTAAATAGTCGCGGTCTGTTCCAATGTTTACCGAATAGCCCGCCAAATAAGCGTTTCCTTGGTTGTCAAGAGCTATACTGTTGATTTGATCGTTGAAATCTCCAGCACCGTTAAGCTCGTAATGCCACTGCTGGGTAAGTTGTGCTTGTGCAGAAATGCTAATGACTATGGTCATTAGTTTTAATAGTAATTTTTTTCTCATCAAGAGTCAAACACTCCAAACTCCAAAAAGGTTGCAGAGAAAAGAAAATAACAACATAAAAAAATAAGTGGATTATTGAAATCCTTTTCCATCAAGAATCTGAGGAAGCATTCTGCTCATACCATGTATCAGCAGGAAGATTTCTTCCCATGCTCGCCTCAACGGCAAGTTCATCGCAGCGTTCGTTGTATTTATTGCCTGCATGCCCCTTCACCCAAACGAATTTCACGTTGTGCTTGGAAGCCACAGCCATGTAGCGTTTCCATAAATCGGGATTCTTCACATTCTTCCATCCGCGTTTCACCCAGCCTGCAATCCATTTCTTTTCTACCGAGTCAACAACATATTTTGAGTCGCTGTAAATCGTAACCGGACTGTTGTCGAATTTCAACAATTCCAACGCAGCGCAAACGGCCATAAGCTCCATGCGGTTGTTTGTTGTCAGGCGAAAGCCTTCAGAAATTTCTTTGTGAAATTTTCCTGCCATAAGAACGGCTCCGTATCCGCCGGGACCCGGATTCCCTTTCGCAGCGCCGTCTGTGTAGATTGTAATCTCCATTAATAGCCAAGAAGTTTTACCAAACGATCTATTTCACTTTCAATTGGCTTCGTGCTATCAATGATTAAATCGCAACGATCGATGAAGGGTTCGAGGTATTCGATCTCTGCCGGACGAACATGATTGTTCCACTGATAACGAACTTCGTGTTCAGGGTATCCACGCTGACCAAGGTCGCGATTGATGCGTCTTTCCAAGCGTAAGTCTACTGGAGCGTCGAGGTAAATTTTATGATGAAGTTTTTCGAAAATTTCATTGTAGTGAAACACAAACAATCCTTCCATAACCACAATGGGTGCCGGTTGAATGATCATTTTCTGTGGCTCCCATGCCGGATTGTTGAAGTTGTATTCCAAAAACTCAATGGCATTTCCATTCAACAATTCATTCATGTCGGAAATGAATCGCTCTTTTTCAATCCCTGTAGGAAGATCGTAATTCACCCAACCGTTCTCATCGCGGTGCTGCTCTGCTTGCGGCTTGTAGTAATTGTCTTGAGAGACAAGAGCCAAGTGTTCAGCGGGAATTCGCTCCTTCAATCCACTTAAAAAAGTTGTTTTGCCCGACCCACTTCCACCAGAAATTCCTATGATTTTTACTTCACTCATTTTTTCGATTGCTGCTTAATTAATTCGAAAATTTTCGATTGTGCATCTTCCGCATTTTCAATGCAGAGAAAAGAGCCTTCTCCAAATTGAGAAATCTTTTCTAAATTTTCTTTCGCGAATTTACTTCCTTTCACCACAATTACAGTCGTGTGAATGTTTCGTTTGTCTGCTAAGCGAACCAGCTTTTCAATTCGCTTTTCATCTTCGGGTTTGAAGGCGCCGTCTGTAATGACGAAGAGTTGATTGTTTCCCGCTTCAATTTTCGATTTGCGCAACATGCGGAAGGCGGCGTTGAATCCTGCTGTTCCGCTGGTTTGTCCGTTCGGTTTCTTTCCTTCCAACAACAATCCAAGATCACTTATTTCATTTCCGTTCGTTGTATTCAAAAGCACTTTCGCTTTTTCTGAATAGGTGATGACAGAAAGCTGGTCGGTTGCCCGCATCACGCCCGATAGCGAAGAAAGTGCTTGCTGCGTCAACGGCCATTTCTCTCCTTGCGCCATAGATCCTGAAATGTCTATCAAGAATGAAATGTTATTCGGAACATATTCTTTTTCATCGAATGTATTATTCGGTATGGGTTCATTAACAACTGCAGTCGGAACTGAATCAATAGGAACTGTCACAACGGGTGGAAGGGGAACTTCTTTCTTCTCTAATTCGAACACAAAGCGGTGGTTGTGAAGATTCACTTGCGTAGTGATTGATTTCCCCGCGTAGCCTTCTTTTCCTGCATACAGCGTGTAATAGCCAATAGGAATTTCAGCATTTACTTCGCCGTCTTTGTTTGTTTTTTTTGTGAGTTGAAGAATGCGTTCTTCTATCACTTCAACATCTGCATCACGAATGGGTTTTTTAGTGGCTTTGTCAAGGACTAAAACATCGAGCGAAAATTCACCGCAGCACTGCGTGGGTTTTTCGTTGAAGTGCGGACAAGGAAGGTCTTCCGTTAAATTCACGTAGGTAACTTCAGCGCTTATTGTGAGTGGAGTTGAAACGCTTTGTGAAGCGAAAAAGACCGGAACTACTTCTTTGAATTTTCCTGTTTTTCTCGGATTGAATTTTATACGAATAACTAGGCTGTCTCCGGGCTGCACATCTTTCGTTGAATACAACACTTGAAAATTCGGAGAGAAGTCGGCGCGAAGTAAATGGTCTGTTTTCGATCCGTCATTCCAAACAACAATATCTGTAACGCGCTCGGTGTATTTCGTGAATACGCCGTAGTTCACGTTCTGCTCGCTCCAACGCAATTGCGCACTCGCTTGAACGCACATGAGCGTTAAAATAAGTAGAATAATTTTATTTATGTTGAAGTAATGCATCGGCCAATTTTCGATCGTTCGCGAGTCGTGGAATTTTATTTTGACCTCCTAATTTTCCTTCCGATTTCATGTAAGCATTGAATGCTCCGTTTTTCACCGGAGTGATTTTCAGCTTTTGTAAAACGCTTCCCACAAGCAGGTCTTTGTAGTAAACATTTTGTTCTTGCATTTTATTGTCTAGCAATTCTTGAAGTGCATTCAATTCAGGAATCTCTCCGTTGAACTCGATGATCCATTCATGATAAGGAAGTCCTTCTGCAGGCTGCACCTGCGGGGCCACATGGAATTCATTCACAGAAAAATTCAGTTGCGAGAGCGCGTGAGTCATGGCACGATCAACTTCTTCGCCAATGACGTGTTCGCCGAAGGCGCTGGTGAAATGTTTAATTCTTCCAGTGACTAAAATGCGATAAGGATTGAGCGAAACAAACTTCACAGTGTCTCCTATGCTATACGCCCAAAGCCCTGCGTTGTTGCTAAGGATAAGTGCGTAGTTCACACCCAACTCAACTTCATGCAAGGCGTAGCGTTTCGGATTTTCAGTGAAGTATTCTTCGGCTTTGATAAATTCAAAATAAATACCGCTGTTGATGTTTAAACGAAGTCCTTCAGCCTCTTGACTGTCTTGATAGGCAAGGAATCCTTCGCTTGCCGGATACAATTCGATGGTTGGAATTTCTTCTCCAATAAGTTCTGCAAATCGCGATTTATATGGAGCGAAATTCACTCCTCCGAAAACGAACAATTCGAAATTCGGGAAAATTTCTTTGATGGTTTGCTTGCCTGTTTTTTCAAGAAGCATTTCGAAATACATCTGCACCCAACTTGGAATTCCAGAGATGAGACGCATGTCTTGCGTGCAGGTCTCTTCAACAATTCTGTTGATCTTCGTTTCCCAATCTTCAATGCAATTCGTGGCGTACGAAGGCATGCGATTCTTTTGCAAATAGGCAGGGACGTGATTGGCCACAATGCCCGAAAGTCTTCCGTAGGGAATACCCGATTCAAGTCTACTCAACTCAGGACTTCCTTGAAGGAAGATCATCTTTCCATCTACAAATTTCGATTGACCTGTTTCACCAATGTAGTTCAACAGTGCGTTGCGCGCGGAACCAATGTGGTTCGGCAATGAAGCTTGTGTGAGCGGAATGAATTTCGTTCCGCTGGTTGTGCCTGAAGTCTTGCAGAAATATTTCGGCATGCCCGGCCACAAAACAGAAAGTTCACCTGCCTTCGCTCGTTCCATATATGGAACCAACTCTTCATAATCGCGCACAGGAATCGCTTCGGTCCATTCACTGTGATTCGAAATGGATTTGAAATTGTGATCGGCTCCGAAAGCAGTATTGTTGGCGGTATGCAGGAGATTTTTAAGCACATCGTTCTGCAACGCTTGTGCATGATCGTTTTCATTCAACAATGATTTACGAATGCGTTTTCCGAGCCAGAGACTGGCGCTTGACTTGATAGACATGCGTTATTGCTTAATGAAAATTTGTGCGGAAGAACGATTCGCTTGAGTCACCCGAACGGTATAGATTCCAGTGGAAAATTCAGATATATTCAATTCAATTTTCAATACTTCTGTATGACTTGTTTGCGAATGAATGCGTCTTCCTGTTTCGTCGAAAATATCTATCAGCGCTGATTCTTTTTCATTCAAAAGAATGGAAATTGATTCGTTAGCTGGATTGGGATAAATCTGAAAAGACTGACCGAATGATTGTTCGGTTATGTTTGAAACGGGTCCGAAATTCATACGAATCATTGGGGTTCTCGTGAGGTAGAATAGAGCGGTGTTGGAATTGTTAAAACGAACCCACGCACTCAAGTCTTCTGATTTGCCAGACAATCCGATCACCGCTTGGAATGCGCTGTTCGGAGATCCCACAGCAACAAGATAGAGTCCTTGAGATAAATTTACCGGCGTGTCGAAGGAAAGGACTTTCATGCTTGCGCCACCAAAAGAATTAATGTCAGCTTCGGTAATGGCAAAGTCTGGAGTGGATGCAATGGCAGCTCCAATTCCTGTAGCAAGGGAGAACGGAAAGACAGTAGCGTAAACCGAAGATGGCAGTGTAGTACCTTCACCAATGGCAACACTTACGCTGTGCAGTTGTTGTCCGGAAGACGGAAGTAAATAGACTGCACCCATCTCGAATGACGCATCGGCAAATGTTGCTGACGGCAGAAACATGGAACCCAAACTATTTTTATCACGAGCATAAGTAACCGGTGTTATTTTGAAGTGAAGGGTGTCAAGATTGTTACCCGTGTTCTCATCTGTTTCTGTCTGAAGACTATTTAAGTAAACGCTATAGTCTGAAACCGTAGGAGCCATTTGAAATTCTCCAGCGAACAACACAGAATCAGCACCTGGAGCCAAATTCGGAAGAATGGGCGAAGTGACATTGTAGAGCAATGCACTTGAATTGTCGTCGACTAATCGCGCATTCACCGCAACATTGTTTTGTGCGTTTGTACCGAAATTGAAAACATTGCTCTTCAAATGCACTAGCGGAGCAAATGCACTCGGATACTGCGTGTATTCCATCATTTCGAATCCAGTAGTATGATCGGGATTGTTGAAATCGAAATCTCCGTAAGATGAATGCTCAATGAGCAAATCATTTGCATATCCCTGAACAATGCGAATGTCGTCGAGTTGCCAGAAGTAATAAAGTCCATCATAAACAAAACGCAATTTCACATTGCTTTGATTTCCTGCTGCAGCAGGCAAAGGCATGCGAACAGTCTGTGTATTTGCAGTAGTGATGCCTTGATCCAAAACATTTGTGTAAAGAGCTTCCCAAGGTCCGTTGGCTATGGAAATTTCAACGCGTGTGTTTCCTAAATAATAACGAATGTATTGCTCGAATTCCAAAGCCACATTCGCAAAACCGGTAAGGTCAATAGATGCGGTTGTTAAGTAGGAGAGGTGCGGACCAGGCACTTGACCCGTTCCGAAATTATTGACAGTACAAGGATTCAGATTGTTGTCCCAATAGTTTGAATCGAAGATGACAAATCCGTTTGCAGACGTTGTGCTTGCAATGGCTTCTCCCACATTTCCATTGGGCAGACACGAACCTCTTGATCCAACAAGGTAATTTGGATTTGTTCCCGGACCACGGTATTCCCATATTGCAAGCGCTGGTGCGCCGGAGTTGCTCCAATTGGCAGGAATGCCATTGGCGAAGTCTTCCGACCAAATTACTGTTTCTCTATCCGAGGTGTTTGATTCGTTGCGCGCTTGAATGTATGTTCCAGGAGCCGACAGGAATTGTCCTTCCACATAAAATGAAAAAAGGATAAGAGCAAAAGTTAAAAAGCTTCTCATGTTATAGCGTGTATACAACAAAGGTATTGTTTAGGTTCAAGAGCTTCAGAGTGAAAATACGCGAGCCATGAACACCGTTATAGTTAGCAAGTATTTCTTCCGAATTCCAATTGATGGCGGTTACTGTTATGCTTTCTGCAAAAGGCACGTCGGTGCCGAAGTATTTGAAGATAGCCTCCTTGGTGCACCAGATGGCGGTTCGTTCTTCGGTGGATTGAAATTGGTTCAACTCATCTTCATTGCAGAATTTATTAGCAATACGGTGAATGCGCTCTTCAACGGTTTGAATGTCGAGCCCAATTTCTTCGTCGTGAATAATTATTCCAACAAGGTTCCTGTCGTGTGAAATGCTAATGAATCGACCGTCGCGCAGAACCGGTTTCCCGAATTCGTTGTATTGAAGTTGGTCTTCGAGCTTCGCTTCTTTCAACAACAAGAAAGTAGCGAAACGCTCAATATCTCTGCGGTTGGGAAGTTGATTGGGGAAAGACTGTTCGGCCTTTTCCGCTAAGTCCATCCACGCCTCTTCCGACTCTGTTAAGTGCCAGAGTGAAATATTTTTGTTCGAGGGGAGTGGCCAAAGGGGCATGAAAAATCTTTTTGCTAAGGTATTCAACCTTTTGTTTAATGTTCTGTTTATACCTTTGCAACCTAATAATTGAAAAAATGAGCCAAACACTCACCAGCACAATGAACTACAAAGTAAAAGACATGTCTCTCGCAGAGTGGGGACGTAAAGAAATTTTATTGGCGGAAGCAGAGATGCCAGGACTAATGTCCTTGCGTTCTGAATTCGGAGCCAGCAAACCACTGAAAGGCGCTCGCGTTGCGGGATGTCTTCACATGACCATTCAAACAGCTGTTTTAATTGAAACGCTTGTTGAATTGGGTGCTCAAGTTTCTTGGAGCTCATGTAACATCTTCTCTACACAAGATCACGCTGCTGCTGCTATTGCTGCTGCAGGTATTCCTGTGTTTGCTTGGAAGGGCATGAACGAAGAAGAATTCGATTGGTGTATTGAACAAACGCTTCACGCTTTCGAAGGCGGAGAGCCATTGAATATGATTTTAGATGATGGTGGTGATTTGACGAATATGGTTTTCGATCGCTTCCCTGAATTGGCGGCTGGTATACGCGGTATTTCTGAAGAGACGACAACGGGAGTTCTTCGTTTATACGATCGCGAGAAAAACGGAACGTTATTACTTCCTGCAATTAACATCAATGACTCTGTTACTAAAAGTAAATTCGACAATAAGTATGGCTGTCGCGAGTCTTTGGTAGATGCACTTCGCAGAGCTACGGACTTAATGATGGCAGGTAAAGTGGCAGTTGTTGCTGGATACGGCGATGTTGGAAAAGGGTCAGCAGATTCTTTGCGTAACGCAGGTGTTCGTGTAATTGTTACTGAAATTGATCCGATTTGTGCGCTTCAAGCGGCAATGGAAGGTTTCGAAGTGAAGAGAATGGATACTGCAATTGCTGAGGCAGACATTATTGTTACGGCAACCGGTAACCACCAAATTATTGTTGGAAAGCACTTCATGGCTATGAAGCACAATGCAGTGGTTTGTAACATTGGACACTTCGACAATGAAATTGATATGGCTTGGTTGAACAGCAACTACGGTGCATCGAAAGATACCATTAAGCCTCAAGTAGACAAGTACACCTTAGAAGGTAAAGACATTATTGTTTTGGCTGAAGGTCGTTTGGTGAACTTGGGCTGCGCAACCGGACATCCTTCATTTGTAATGAGTAACTCATTTACAAACCAAGTATTGGCTCAGTTGGAATTGTGGTTACACCGCGATAACTACGAGAACAAAGTTTATGTATTACCAAAACACCTCGATGAGAAAGTGGCTATGTTGCACTTAGCGAAGATTGGTGTTGAGTTGGAATCATTAACTCAAAGTCAAGCAGATTACATTGGAGTTCCAGTTGCTGGTCCATTCAAAAATGATGCTTACAGATATTAATCTAAGCAAATAGAAATGAAGAAAGGGTTGTCGAAAGTCAACCCTTTTCTTTTGTTTTATGTTGAAGGGAAAGACTAAATTCGAAGAATAAATTATTCGTTTTATGATGAAAAGAAATTGGATTGTTTTCGCATTTGCCCTTCTTGCCTTGGCTTCATGTTCGGTTGAAAAGCGCGTGTACCAACCGGGGTATCATATAGAGTGGAATCATGTCGCTTCGCGAGATGTTGCACAAGATGTTGAACAAGATGCTTCGCAAGATGCTTCGCAAGATGCTTCGCAAGATGCTTCGCGAAATTCTTCGCAAGACCTTCCGCAGGACCTTTCGGAGAATCTTTCGAAGAATCTTGAAACAGATGTTTCACAAGGCCTTTCGGAGAACCTATTTCAAGATGTTTCACAAGGTCGTTCCGAAGATGCTTCGCAAAATTCTTCGCAAGACCTTCCGCAGGACCTTTCGGAGAATCTTTCGAAGAATCTTGAAACAGATGTTTCACAAGGCCTTTCGGAGAACCTATTTCAAGGTGTTTCACAAGGTCGTTCCGAAGGTGTTTTTCAAGATGCAGAGCAAGGTCGTTCCGAAGGTGTTTTTCAAGATGCAGAGCAAGGTCGTTCCGAAGGTGTTTTTCAAGATGCAGAGCAAGGTCGTTCCGAAGGCGCTTCGCGAAATTCTTCGCAAGACCTTCCGCAGGACCTTTCGGAGAATCTTGAAATAGATGCAGAGCAAGGTCGTTCCGAAGGTGTTTTTCAAGATGCGGAGCAAGGTCGTTCCGAAGGTGCTTCGCAGAATCTTGAAACAGGTTTAGAATTAATTCTATTGATTATTTTGGCCTTGTTTTTACCGGCACTAACCATTTTATTGGTGGAAGGGTTGAGTAAGAATTTTTGGATTGCGCTGTTGCTTATGGTTTTAGCATTTGCCTTTCCAATGACATTATTGGGGTTGAAGGCAATCTTCGAAATCTTAGCTGTGGTATTAGCCATAGCGGTAGTTCTTCACTACGTGTGAGAACTGCCAACCGAAAATAAAAGCCTAGAGAGAAAGCGTTCTTCCTCCGTCAACGGGTAAGTTAATCCCGTTGATGTAGGCAGCCGCTGGGGAGCATAGGAACGAAATGGCATTGGCAATTTCTTCTGGCTTAGCCAAACGCTTCAACGGAACTTCGTTTTCCATTTCATGCTTCACTTCTTCTGCTGTGTGTCCGGTCTTAGCGGCTTTGTTATTCATGATTTGTTCCAACCTTCCAGTAGAGGTTGCGCCAGGAAGCACGTTGTTCACAGTAATTCCAAAAGCACCTAATTCCGAAGCCAAGGTCTTGCTCCAACTTGCCACGGCTCCGCGAATGGTGTTGCTTACACCCAAGTTTGGAAGGGGTTGTTTTACCGAGGTAGAGATGACGTTCACAATACGACCGTATCCCGATTTTTTCATTCCGTCTACAACGGCTTGCGCTAAGATTTGATTGCAGATTAAATGTGCGTTAAACGCTTGACGGAATTCTTCAATGTCGGCGTCTATGGCTTTTCCAGGATTAGGTCCACCGGTATTGTTTACCAGAATATTCACCGTGAGCTCTGCGGTTACCTGTTGAATGGCATCTTTCACCGATTGCGGGTGAGAAAAATCTGCAACGGCGTAGGTATGTCTTTCCGGATTTTCCAATTGTGAAACGGCATGCTTTAGGCGCTCTTCGCTTCGAGCAATAAGAACCAATGACGCTCCTTGCTCTGCCAATTGCATGGCTGTTGCGAAACCAATGCCCTGCGTAGCTCCGCATACCACTGCAGTTTTTCCAGTTAAATCTAAATTCATCATGATCTTAAGTCTTCAGGTATAGAGCAAACCGGAATGGGTTGCATCTTGTGTTGATTCTGTTTATTCAATTTTTGGTAGATGGCTAAAACTTCACGCTCACGTTTTGAAAGTTTTTCGCCTTTACCGCTGTAATTCATGGCCCACTCCAATTCCGGATAGCTGGCACCAATCTGATCTTCATCGCTACGATCATCGCCGAACAATCCATCTGTTGGTGCTGCTTTTAAAATATCTTCATGCACACCCAACGACTCGGCCAAGGAATAAACTTCTGTCTTGGTTAAATCTGCAATGGGTGAAAGGTCTACACCACCGTCTCCATATTTCGTGAAAAATCCAATGCCGAAGTCTTCCACTTTGTTGCCCGTTCCTGCAACCAGGTATCTATGAATGCCGGCGAAATAATAAAGGGTGGTCATACGCAAACGTGCGCGAGAATTGGCTAAACTTAAATGGTAAAGGGCTGCATTATCTGAGTCAGGAAGGGTCTGAACAAGCGTGTCGAAGGTAGGAGTGAGCTCAACACGTGCGCAACGCACATGCTCAAATCTTTCTTCCAAAAAATTCATGTGTTGCTGGGCACGTGTGACGTGGCTTTCTGCTTGGTGAATAGGCATTTCAACAAGAAGGGTCGGCTTCTCGGTCATGGCGCACAACGTAGAAGTTAAGGCTGAATCTATACCGCCACTTACTCCAACAACAAATCCGCTCATGCCTGTGGTTTCGCAATAGTTGCGAAGCCATTTAACCATGTGATCAACTGTCTGCTTTTTTTTCATAAAAAAATCCCGAACCTCAAAGGTACGGGATTTACAAAATGAACGAGATTCCTTTAGAATAAAATACCGATGTTCAATTCAATGTAGTTCGGCACACCCGACAATTGGAACGTCTTTGGTGCGTTTGATGCTCCTCCGTTGAATACCGGAGCGTTTTTACTTTGGTCTTTCACAACTCCAGTTCCGTTTAAGGCATTGGTGAATCCGTTTTGGAAAGTCAATCCCGCCAATAGACTGGTGTTCCCCGAAAGGTTGTATTCTATTCCAGCAGCGAAAATTAAGTTGGAAGAAAAGATCTTCACTTCGTTTTTAATGTCTTGCATAGACTCAGATGTGCTTTGTCTGTTTGAAGCAACCCAGTCTAATGTGCTTTTATCTTGGTAGACCAGGTAGTCAATGTTGTCGGTACTTAGCGCTTTCAAATTCATGTTCAAGCCCAATCCGAATTGTCCCCAATAGGTAATGTAGCCAATTTCACTGGTTTTCATTTTAAAGGTTAATGGAATTTGAAGGTATTGAAGTCGAAGATCTCTGCTAATTAAACCCACTTGTTTCATGTTGGAAATGGCAACACCTTGGGCATTCACATCGTCTCCGGTATACTGCGCGAAATACGAGTATTTTCCGCCGGTGTTGTTAATGTTTAATCCTGTTCCAATCGCATAATTTTCAGCAAAGAAAATATCGAAATTCAATCCGTATCCGAATTGAAGCGATTTGTCGCCGACAGTCATGTTGCTGTTGTCACTTGTTAGCCAAGAAACATTCGGAGAGACTTTAAAACCCAAACGGTATTTGTTGGTTGGGGTATTTGTTGTTTGTGCGAATGACGAGGCAGTCAGCAGACAGAACAGAATTAAGATGTTTATTTTTTTCATATCTAGGTCTTTTTTAATGACTTTTGCAAATAACTATGCCAAAGCTAACGAATTCCTTTGTTCTTGTATTGTCTATTTTGTTGACAATCCTTTGTTACTCGTGCGGAGAAGCAGATAAGCACAAAGACATTGAAGTGCAGATGGAAGGAAAGTCATTAAATCCTCTTCGATTCGATGAAGATTTCTTCAATTGTGATTGGAACAATTCCGAGCGTATTTCGGAACTAAAAACGAAAGTTGGAAATTTCTACTGCTTGTATCTTGAACGTATTCTGAATGCGGGTCCGTGCGACAGTCTTTCTACCATTCAAATGATTCAAGGATTTGTCGCCCATTCCGATTTTCGAGATTTAAAATCGGAAATTGAAAAGAACTATCCTCAAGAGCGCTTGGATTCGCTTCATGAAAAAATACTTGAATCTTCTTTGCGTCTTCAAACGTTAATTCCGAATATGAAACTTCCTCAATTGATTTGGATGAACTCTGGATTCAACATAGGGGCCTATAGCACAGATGAATACTTGGCCGTGGGATTGGATTTTTATTTAGGGAAAAACAATCGCATAACGAAGGCCGTTCCGTTTCCGCAATATCAGAAAGACGATATGACACGCGCGCAATTGGTTCCAAATGCCATAAAGAATTTGGCGTACTATTATTTGTTGAAGAGTGATACTGTTCAACATGAAAATGATATGTTGTCTGAAATGATTTTTCACGGAAAGGCGCATTACCTGACTTGGTTGTCGTTCGAAGAAATTCACGATTCAACACTTATGGCGTGGACAACGGAGCAGTATACCTGGACGCAAGGACATCAGTTGAATGTGTGGAAGGAAATTGCGCGACAAGAGGTTTTGTTTTCGAAGAATAGAGTTGAGGTTCAGCGCTGGTTTGAATATTCGCCTTTCACCAATGCTGAAAATGTTCCGCAGGAAAGCGCTCCGCAATTGGGCGTATACATGGGGTTTCAGATGGTGAAAAGTTACATGGAAAAACATCCGGAAGTCACTGTTGATCGACTTTTAAAAGAAGACAACGCACAAAAAATATTACAAGCTTACAAACCGAATTTATGAAGAAGTCGACCATAACAATTGATATTGAATTAGACGAGAACAATGTTCCGGAAACCATTCAATGGGAAGCGCCAGAGTTAGGTAAAAAGGCAGAATGCAAAGCCATGATCCTCTCTGTTTGGGATAAAGCTGAAGCGAATACGATGCGCATTGATTTGTGGACAAAAGAAATGCAAGTGGAAGAAATGACGTTCTTCGTTCATCAAACGTTGTTGACCCTTTCAGACAGTTTCGAAAAGGCAACTGGAGACGCACGAATGGCAGCAACCATGCGCGACTTCTGCGACTACTATGCGGAAAAAATGAAGATCAATCCTCCGCTATGAAGTGAAGTCGTTCGCGAATTCTTTTCTCCAAGCGGCAATCTGCTCTTGAATTTCTACGCGGCCCATGCGCTCGACGGCTGCAGTAAAAAAATACTGAGGAAGTTCTTCCCAAGTCTTTTTAATCTCTTCAGCAAATGCATCGAATCGAATGGTCTTTTGCAATTCGGTTAATTTCTCACATTTTGTAAATGCAATACAGAAAGGAAGCCCTTGCTCTCCCATCCATTGCATGAATTCAATGTCTATTTTTTGCGGAGGAATTCTGAAATCGAGAAGCACGAAGGTGCAAATTAAGTTCTCACGTTTGTCTAAGTAATTCCGAATAAAGCTGCCCCACTTGTTGCGTTCTGTTTTGGAAGTTTTCGCGTAGCCATATCCAGGAAGATCGACTAAATACCACGGATTCTTTTCTTCGTTAATAACGAAGTGATTGATGGTTTGCGTTTTTCCAGGACTTGAAGAAGTCTTGGCCAATCCCTTTTTGTTCACGAGCATATTAATGAGTGAACTCTTTCCCACATTCGATCGGCCTATGAACGCGAATTCAGGGTAGATGGGGGCGGGGCATTTGTCGGTTTCTACCGACGACTTTACGAAGGAAGCAGAATGAATTAATTCTTTGCTCATTTTGCTTTATATGTTTTGCTCTTTTAGCCAAGCATCTAGTAACAGATTGAATTGTTCAGATTGCTCCATCATTGGGGCATGTCCGCATTCTTCAATCCAATACAATTTGGCTTGTGGAAGTTTATGTTGAAATTCTTCAGCTACTTCTGGCGGAGTAATGGTGTCGTTTTTCCCCCAGATTAAACACGCTGGAATATTCATGTCCTTTAAATCGTCTGCCATGTTGTGGCGAATGGCACTTTTTGCAAGGGCTAAGATGCGTATAACGCGGTTGCGGTCGTTCACCACTTCGTAGCATTCATCTACCAATTCCGGAGTGGCGTGCTTCGGGTCGTAGAAGGTTAAGGCTACTTTTTGACGAATGAATTCTTTGTCTTCTCTTCGTGGAAAGCTTGAGCCGAAGGCGTTTTCATACAGTCCGCTGCTTGCCGTAAGAATGAGCGACTCTACTTTTTCCAGTTGGTTCTTGGTGTAGACCAAAGCTACGTGTCCGCCCAGTGAATTTCCTAAAAGGTTCACTTTGTCCCATTTTTTATGAAGGATGAAATCGTGTAGAAATTCAGCCAGCGTTTTCACACCGGTGGTAAGCAGGGGCATGGTGTAAAGCGGTAACATAGGAATAACAACCTTGTAACGTGGTTTGAAGTGATCGACCACGTCTTTGAAATTGCTTAACGCTCCGAATAAGCCATGAAGTAAAATGAGAGGTTTGCCTTCTCCCTCTTCGATGTAGGTGAAATCACCGTCGGTTTTTAAAGTGTATTCCATAATCTATAGCTGACGAATTTACGCGATTCTGTTAAAGAACAGCCATGGAATGTTACAAGCAATGAACAATTCGAGGTGAATGAAGGGGTGTGTTCATTGTAATTAACATTTCCCACTTTTTCCCACCGGTGATAAAATGATCTAAAAGCATTGATATACAATGGTTTGAAGAAAATCAAGCAGAGGGATTCTCGCGGAAGTTTTTAACAAAATGGTTATTTTGCGTTACTTAGTGGTAAAAAGTGGGAAGAAGTGATTATTTTTGGAAAACAATTCACAATTGAATGTTAAACCTACTCGGAGAATACCACTGTAAAGTCGACGCAAAAGGGCGCTTGCTCTTTCCTGCACGCTTGAAAAAGCAGTTGGAAGATGTTCTTCATCACGGGTTGGTTGTGAACCGCGACATCTTCACTCAGTGTTTAGTTGTTTATCCGAAGCCAGAGTGGGACATTGT
>CANGEF010000011.1 GCA_947452685.1 Flavobacteriales bacterium
CTAACTGAACCTTGTACTTGTCGCAGAAAGCAGACCAGTCCCAAATGAAATTACGCATCACCTCATCTAAGCTTTTCAAAAAGATTGGGTTCGGCGTATTCATGCTTCTGAAGTATTCGTCTTGGTATTGATTCAATTCGTACTTGAAGAAGAATGCCTTCGACATGCTATAGAGAATATTTTTCGAAGGGAAATTCACGTGCGCCATGAACTTCTTGTAGTCGTTCAATTTCGCTTGAAAAGCCACCGGAGATAAATCGAAAACTGGGGCTAGCTGATCAACACAATGTTGAACAATTAAATCGCCTTCACCATCGCGGAAGTGTTCATTCAAGTAATTGAAATTTCCAACAACAGCAATCATCAAAAATTTCCCGTATTCATCGTCGCTAATTTTTGGAGTACAAACAAACTCAGGGGTATCACGAATAAATCCAGCAACCTCTGGGAATCCACCTTCAACAGAATCCAACAACGTGTTCACAAACATGGCTGCTGCGCGTTCTGCTGAGATTTTCTTCTTTCCAAAAAATGTAATCATATGCCTTAACGATTTTTTAACCTTTCGATTTCATCAAAAATAATCGGCATATGAAGCCTTGCGACAAAAGTGAAATTCACACATATCAACAGAGTTATTCACCATAACCACTTCGTGGATGACGGCGAAGCCGATGACCGCGGAGCGGATGACACGACACGTCGTGATGACAATCTGCGATTGATGACGGCGAAGCCGATGACACCGAAGGTGATGACCGCGGAGCGGATGACACGACACGTCGTGATGACAATCTTCGATTGATAAATGAGATGATGTATTTTTGCTGCATGTATAAGCTTCTGATTAAACCTTTCTTTTTTCTTTTTTCTCCAGAAAAGGCGCATTACTTGGCCATGGATTTATTGAAATTTTCTACAAAAATTCCTGGAGGGAAAGTGATTTTAAAATCAATTTTCAAAGCGAAAGAAAATAAGATTATCGTTGCAGGAATTGAATTTCCGAACAAGGTTGGATTGGCGGCTGGGTTTGATAAAGACGCACGTTGGATCGATGAGTTGGCGTTGTTAGGATTCGGACATGTGGAAATAGGAACATTAACGCCGAAGGCACAACCAGGAAATGACAAGCCGAGGTTGTTTAGACTTTCATTAGACAACGGATTAATCAACCGTATGGGATTTAATAACGGTGG
Source organism: Flavobacteriales bacterium (assembly GCA_947452685.1). Taxonomy (GTDB): domain Bacteria; phylum Bacteroidota; class Bacteroidia; order Flavobacteriales_D; family Sanyastnellaceae; genus CAIZGX01. The sequence continues at coordinate 1,197 of CANGEF010000011.1, forward strand.
AGTTGAAGACGCTGCAGTTCGCTTGAGAAAACGCAAATCAAATATTATTGTCGGAGGAAATATTGGGAAGAATAAAATCACTCCGAATGAAGATGCATTAAGTGATTATTTGATTTGCTTGAATGCCCTTCACGATTGTGTAGATTATTTCGTGGTGAATGTGAGTTCTCCGAACACACCGGGTTTACGCGAGTTGCAGGAGAAGGAGCCATTAATGAAAATTCTTTCTGCTCTTGCTGAAACAAATAACACCTTCCCAAAACCGCGTCCAATCTTTTTAAAAATTGCTCCGGATTTAACCGACGATCAATTGAATGACATTGTTGAAATTGTTCTTCAAACAAAAATTGCGGGAGTCATTGCAACGAACACAACCATTTCAAGAGAGCATTTGCAAACGAGTGCACAAACCATTCAAAGTATTGGAATGGGCGGATTAAGCGGCGCTCCTGTGCGTTCGCGTTCAACCGAAGTGATTCGTTATTTACATTCAAAATCGAACGGCGCATTTCCAATCATTGGCGTTGGTGGAATTCATACTTCACAAAATGCGCAAGAAAAAATAGATGCCGGTGCTTCCCTTGTTCAAGTATACACGGGCTTCATCTACGAAGGTCCTTCTATCGCTCGTAACATCGCAAACAACATTCGTTAATCCGCTACGCGGTCATCACCTTCGGTGTCATCGGCTAAGCCGTCATCAATCGCAGATTGTCATCACGACGTGTCGTGTCATCGGCTTCGCCGTCATCAATCGCAGATTGTCATCGCAACGCGTTGCGTCATCGCGAAGCGTTATCCCTCCACCTTAGAATCGGCCTTTCCACAAAATAATAAAGCGCCGAAGAAACCGCGATCACAACTAACCAGTAGGCCGCGTATTTCATTATACCATCTGCATTTCCTTGAACAGGAAAATTCAATCCGATCACTTGAGCAACCAACGCCAGATTAATTAAATACATCGAATACGAAATCTTACTGATGCGAGTAACCGCAGCTACCAAGCGTTTCCATGAAGACGTGATCCCTTCAAACCAAGGAAGAATAAGTGCAATGGCTAAAGGTGTAATGCTGAAATAAAACACTTGACGATAAAAAGTGGCGTTCGAGGCGCTGTTATTCAATAAGAATAAAACAATTGCTAATCCAAAAACAAGCGCTGCGTTTTTCCATTTGTCCCACAAATTTTTATGGAAAGAATACATCCATGCGAGCAGCAATCCGAAGGCTATCGCATCAAGTCGAAACAAGACAATCTTACGAACCTGCACATCGAACCAAAAATCGTCGAGCTTCGGATCAAAGGAATAAGCGCGATAGATCAAGGGAACAGCAATCATTACAAGTGTAGCAACGAGATAAGCCCATTTCAATCGAAACACTTTCAGCAGTCCCCAAAGCATAACTGGAGTAAAAATGTAGAACCACTCCTCCACTGCCAAGCTCCACGACTCCCAGAAAAATCCAATGAGTGGCTTGGTGAAATTTTGAAGGAAGAAAATAAACTTCCAACCGAAAACAGTTAAGTCTCCGGAAATAATTCCACACGAAATGAAAATGAAATTCAACAACAAGATCAAATAATAATTCGGCAAAGTTCGTAACCATCTTCTTTTCCAGAAGTGCGCAACACCCCGCCAATTCCATCCTTCAGAAGAGGAGTTCAATAAAATTCCTCCAATTAAAAATCCACTTAACACGAAAAACAAATCAACGCCGTCGAGCATTTTCACAAAAGGAAAATTTTCTAGGACGGTTCCGTTTAACAAAAATTTTCCGTGAGACAACACAACCAACACAATGGCTAACGCTCGAAACAAATCGAGTCCAAAGTTTCGTGTCGTGTTATTATTCATTCGTTCCCCAACGTTCTTGAAGCCATTTTAGAATGGCCGCTTCTTTCGGATTGTTGCCTGGTGTGTAGAATTCAGACGAAGCAATTTCTTGCGGAAGAAATTCTTGACGTACAAAATTTCCTTCGTGCGCATGCGCGTATTCGTAGTTCATTCCGTACCCCAACTCCTTCATTAATTTCGTTGGTGCGTTGCGAAGATGCATAGGCACAGGCAAATCTCCAGTTTGTTCGACCAACGCCAAAGCCGCGTCAATAGCGGTGTAGACAGAATTGCTTTTCGCGCTGGTTGCCAAATACACGGTGCACATACTTAGCGGAATGCGCGCTTCAGGCCAGCCAATATTTTGAACCGCGCGAAAGGTTGCTTCCGCAATCAAGAGCGCATTCGGATTCGCTAATCCAATGTCTTCTGAAGATAATATGACCAATCTTCGCGCTATGAATAGCGGGTCTTCCCCGCCTTTAATCATGCGCGCCAAATAGTACGTCGCTGCTTGCGCATGACTTCCGCGAACGCTTTTAATAAACGCTGAGATTACATCGTAATGCATTTCACCCGTCTTGTCGTAGCGTGCAGCATTGGTTTGAATGACGTTCTCTACCGAAGCGTTTTTAATGACGCAAGGCGTCTCTGAAATGGATTCCACAACTAACTCAAGTACATTCAGCAATCGGCGAGCATCGCCGCCACTGTATTTCAACAACGATTGCGTTTCTTCTAATTGAATATTTCTAGCGCGAAGCGCTTCATCGCGAACAATGACATCTGCTAAAAGTTGATTCAGTTCATCTTTGGTGAGCGCATTCAGGGTGTACACCTGCGAGCGCGACAACAAGGCACCGTTTACTTCGAAGGAAGGGTTTTCTGTTGTCGCGCCAATAAGCGTTACAACTCCCTTCTCAACGGCACCTAACAATGAATCTTGCTGACTCTTCGAAAAACGATGAATCTCGTCAATGAATAATATCGCACTCTTCTGAAACAGTCCACCCTTCCCGGCTTGATCTAACACTTCACGAATTTCCTTCACGCCGCTATTGATGGCAGAGAGCGAAAAGAACGGACGTTGTTGTGTTTGCGCAATGATGTTTGCCAACGTTGTTTTTCCAACACCCGGAGGACCCCAAAAAATCATGCTTGGTATATGTCCGCTCTCAATAATGCTGCGCAAAACGGCGCCCTTGCCAATCAAATGCGATTGTCCAACGTATTCGTCGAATGTCTTCGGACGCATTCTTTCTGCAAGTGGCGTGCTCATAGCAAGTCGGGTCTTCTTGTTTTCGTTTTCTCGAAGGCTTGCTGCATGCGCCAATCTTCAATGGCCTTGAAATTTCCAGAAGTCAACACATCTGGAACTTTCCAACCGTTGTATTCCGCAGGACGTGTATACACAGGAGGCGCTAATAAATTATCTTGAAATGAATCGGTCAACGCGCTTGTTTCATCGTTCATCACACCCGGAATTAATCGCACAATCGCATCTACCAAAACAGCAGCCGCCAATTCTCCTCCACTTAAAACATAATCGCCGATTGAAATTTCTCGTGTCACATAATGATCACGCAGTCGTTGATCAATACCCTTGTAATGTCCGCATATCATGAGCAAATTCTTTCCCAACGAAAAGGTATTGCACATGCTCTGATTCAGTCTATCTCCATCCGGAGTCAAGTAAATAATCTCGTCGTATTCGCGCTCGGCCTTCAACTTATCAATGCAATCTGCAATGGGTTGAATAAGCATCACCATGCCTGCTCCTCCGCCAAACTGATAATCGTCGACGCTCTTGTGCTTATCAGTTGAGTAATCGCGAATGTTGTGAATGTGTATTTCACACAGACCGTTCTTCTGCGCACGATTCAAGATAGAATCAGCAAAAGGCCCGTCGAGCAAGCGAGGCAGAATGGTAAGAATATCTATTCGCATGCTAAAGTTTTTTAATTACAAATTCTGTTCTTCTATTTTTCGCTCTTCCCGTTTCGGTGTCGTTCGATGCAACTGGTTTCGATTCTCCGAATCCCTTTGCTGAAAGCTGTTCAACCTTCACTCCTTTCGCAACTAAAAAATCTTTTACCTGATTCGCTCTTCCTAACGAAAGCGCTTCATTCGATTTATCATCGCCAATGTTATCGGTGTGTCCACGAATCTCAATGATCCAAGATGGATGTTCCTTCAAATAATCGGCGAACTGAATTAATATCAACTTCGATTCTTCGTTTATGGAAGTTGAACTGGTCGAATAATAAATATCGTTAATGACAAACGGTTTGTTTTCGGCTACAACAGAGGTTTCTAAATTCAATTTCAAGATTGCAGCTGGATCATTGTTTTCTTTTTTCGAAATGACGTGTGCATTGAACGCAATGTTTTCTCCTTCCACTTTCAACACCACATCTTCCTTCTTGTTCGTGCGAACAATAGCGGCGTAGGTACCATCGTCGTTGTTCACTTTCACTTGTTCTTCACTTCCAGACTGAGCGTATTGAATAGTTACAGAGGCATTCTGCGCAGGTGTTCCATCGTCGCCTTTCACTTCCCCCTTAATAATTGCAACGCGCTCGGGCTTCGCCTTTTCCGGCATATTGAATTGAAAGATATCGTAGCTCTTCTCTCCCAAATATCGATCGGCTCCGAAGTACGCCAGCTCACCGTCGCTGCTCACAATAATTCCTATCTGATCATTCTCATCGTTAATCGGAGCACCTATATTTTCCACCTCGCTGAATGTTCCGTCGTCGTTCATTTTCGCATAGAAAAAATCCATTCCACCCACTCCTAAAAGCCCGTCGCTTGAGAAATAAATCGTGTGACTGTCGCTGTGAATGAAGGGTGCCTTCTCTTGTCCTTTCGTATTTATAGATGCTGGAAGAGGTGTGCACTTGCCCCATGTGCCGTCGGATTGCTTGCGCGACATGAAAAGATCATGACTGAAATTTCCTGAATTGTCTTTCGTGCATTCTGGACGAACTGCCGCGAAGATGAGTGTTTGTCCGTCACCACTTAATGAAGGCTGCGCTTCCCAACCATCAGGCGTATTCACTCCTTCACCCAAACTCACCCAGTCACTCCAGACATAGCCAAGGCTGCCGTCGTCTTTTGTTATGCGCTCGAATCGGGTGGAAAACAAATCAATGTTGTTTGCGTTTTTTGCATTCGGATTGGACTTCGCTATGATGAGTTCTTTGTTATCAATTGAAAGCGTTGCTCCACCGTATGAACCGCCCTTATTGAAAGGCGGAGGAAGGGCAGATCCATTGTCGAATTGCGCATTGATATCTGCGCGCTTACTCCACGTGAATTCTTCCACTTCTTTACTGGTGAAATCACCTTTCGCTTGTTTAATAAGCAAACGCGTGAAGAATAAAACTTCCCCATCGGGTGAAATCATCGGAAGATATTCGTCGCTTGGTGTAGAGACTCCCGTCACTTTTTTCGGTTTGAAAACGTAATCTTTATTTCCGTTGAAAATCTTGTTGTAGGCTTTCACAGAAATTAAAGCCTCCTCTACTTCTTTATATTTTTTATCATAGTTCGAATTGAATTTCGAAGGATCACTATCTGGAAAACGCAAGAATTTTTCAAAACTCTCCGTGGCTTCGTCGTACTCTTGGTTTGCATAATGCATTGCCCCAAGGAAGTAGTACATTTCCGAATGATAATCTTCGCACTTCGCCTTCAGCTCTTCGTACAAACGAATGGTTTCTTCAAAACCTGAGCCTTGTCTTTTCGCACGAAGGAATTTCATTTCACCCAATTGAAGCATACACGGAAGACACTCCGCATCTTGCTCGAGGGCTTGTTCAAGAAACACAATCCGTTCATCGCTTGTGTATTTCTTTCCGTCGGCGGACTTCTCTAATAATTTTTGAATATTTTTCGAAGGGGTGTATTCGCAATTTTGGGCTGAAATAATTCCAACTGAACCGCAGAAAATTAAGAAAATGAATAAGCCTTTATTCATGTTGAAAGAATCAAATTTGATGTCCCATTTTCTCGCGCTTCGTATTCAAATAATTTTTATTTGAATCGAACTCTTCGCCGTGCAGGGGAATGCGTTCAACGCTAACAAAACCTATGCCTTCCAATGCTTCCATCTTCAAAGGATTATTCGTGAGCAATTTCACGCGTTGAACTCCCAATTCCAAAAGTATTTCTACCGCTTGATCGAATGTGCGCAAATCAGCCTCGAAGCCCAATGCCTCGTTCGCTTCAATGGTGTCCATTCCTTTTTCTTGAAGTTGATAGGCTTTTAGTTTGTTTACTAAGCCAATGCCTCTTCCTTCCTGACGTAAATAAATGAGAATGCCCTTTTCTTCTCCGCATTGTTTAAGCGCCGCGTGCAGCTGATCTCCGCAATCGCATTTACGCGACCCGAAGACATCTCCAGTCATGCATTCCGAATGAATACGAACGACAACGGGTTCAGAAAAATTGCACGCAGGATGAACCAAAGCTAAGTTTGGAAGTTCGGCGTTGCCGCTATCGAACGCCTTAATTTCAAAGTCGCCGTATTGGGTAGGAAGAAAAGTTGATACAAGCTCCACTATCGTTTCGAATTAGAGCTTCAAAGATAATGGGGAATGTGCATTAATTGCTTTTCGCGGGCAACAAGAAACAAGACAATCCACCAATTATTAAGCTCGTTCCAGCTAATACCATGGTAAAAATGAGTTGGTCGCCGAAAAGCGTCTTGTATGCCCAGTTAATTCCACCTAAGGCGGCAACAATTTGAGGGATTACAATGAACATGTTAAAGATTCCCATAGACACGCCCATTTTCTCTGGACGCACGGAACTCGAAAGGATTGCGTAAGGCATAGAGAGAATACTTCCCCATGCAATTCCAACAAGAGCAAAACTTAGGTTCATGATACTAGCGAATTCTTTGTTGGCAGAGAAAAGCAATAAAAATCCAACACCTCCGGCTACCAAAGAAAAGAAATGAATCACTCTTCTATTCACCCCTCTTTTCGCCGTATAAAAAGTTAGTGCAAGAGCAAACACCATTGAACTCAAACCATACATACCCATTGAACTTCCAACTAAATTCGCAGCGTTGTTGTAGGCTGCAAATTCTGTTTCGAAGTGTGCTGCTCCTTTCTCTGGCATTGGCGCATTGTATACGTGTTCCGTAAGAGCAGGAACTGCGAAGGACCACATGGTGAAGAAGGCGAACCAACTGAAGAATTGCACCAATCCCAACTTCCACATCACCGAAGGCATGTGAGTGAAGCTTTTTGCAATTTCAGTAAGTCCCTTTCCAAAACCTTTGGTCTCTTCTCGTTCTTTTCTAAATGCTTCCATATCGGCCGGAGCTTCTTCCTTTGTAGTGAACACCGTCCACAAGATAGAGGACATGAATACCACAGCGCCTATAGCGAATCCCCATTTTACCGAGGGAGGAATGTGTCCTTCAGGAGCGGTATTTGAAAAACCTAAGAAACTTAAAAACCACGGAAGGTTACTCGCTATCCAAGTACCTATTCCAATAATTAACGTTTGAACAACGAATCCATAGGAGCGTTGATTTTCCGGAAGTTTGTCGGCAACTAACGCACGGAACGGTTCCATGGAAATATTTATGGAAGCATCCATGACCCAGAGAAATCCAGCTGCAATCATTAGCGTGGGAGAGTATGGAACGAAGAACAATGCAATAGAACTGAGCACAGCTCCAATTAAAAAATACGGTCTGCGTCTGCCCAATCTCGGATGCCACGTTCGATCACTTAAAAAACCTATGATGGGCTGAACAATTAATCCGGTTAGCGGAGCTGCCACCCACAACATAGGAATGCTATCTTCAGATGCACCCAATGCTTGAAAAATGCGCGACATAAATCCACCTTGAAGCGCAAATCCAAACTGAATTCCCATGAAGCCAAAGCTCATGTTCCAGATTTGCCAAAAACTTAATCGTTGCTTATTCATACCTGCAAGATATAGAAAGTGTACCAAATACACTCACATGCAGAAAAGATTTTTACAGATCGAAAATAACGCCTTCGTTCGCCAGCTCTGTATTCGAAAAGACAGTCATAGCCTCGGTCTTGAAGAGCTCATCTTCGCTGTATCGACTGCTGTAATGTCCAACTACCAATTTCTTTGCCCCAGCCATTTTCGCAATGGTTGCCGCTTGAATGGTGGTTGAATGAAAGGTCTTTTTCGCGCGTTCTGCGTCTTCATTCAAAAATGTAGTTTCATGATAAACCAAATCTGAATTCAAAATATCTGCAACAATGCGTTCGTAATAAGCGGTATCTGAGCAATAGGCGTATCTGCGTATTGGAACGGAAGGACTGGTTACTTTTCCATATGGAATCACTTCGTTCTCACGTTCCACATCCAATCCTTTCTTCAACAACAGTATTTCCGAAGGCTGTAGCTTGAATTCAATAATGGCCCATTTCTCAACGTTCAACTTACGTTCTTTTTCCTCAAATAAAAATCCAGTACATGGCACGCGGTGTTTCAAAGGGAATGAATACACCCGCAAAGTATCGTCTTCAAAAACAAGTTGTTTTTCCTTGTCTTGTGTTTCCACAAAGATCAATTCGTATTCAAAATAGGATTCAGAAACTTTAAATTGAAGACGAATCACTTCTTCCAATCCGGGAGGGCCATAGATGGTTAAAGGCGTTTTCCTTCCCAATAAATTATAGGTACTCAGCAGTCCGATAAGGCCGAAGAAATGATCGCCATGAAGATGTGAAATGAAGATGGCTTGAATGCGCTGCATTTTCACCTTATACTTCCGCAATTGCATTTGAGTTCCTTCACCGCAGTCGATCAAAAAATATTTATCGTGCACATTCACCACCTGCGCCGTAGGCTTGTGGCGCGAGGTTGGCGTTGCGGCGCCACATCCGAGTATGGTTACTTGAAACTGCATAAAAAAAGAAAACCGCCTCGTGGTAGACGAGGCGGTATCAAAGGTCGTGAATAATTCGTATTAGTGTTGAACTTGAATCAACTTCTCTGCAACATTCTTTCCTGAAACCAAACGAGCCACGTAGTTTCCTACTGGTAGGTTCGAAGTGTTCAAGCGGTAGGTGTTGGTACCTGGAGTAGTCATGGTTTTCTCAGAGAAAACCAATTGTCCCATCGTGTTGTACACAGAAACTTCAGCTTGCTCGTTAGATCCCATTGGGAAAGTAACCAAAGTGAATTCGTTTGCTGGATTTGGAGAAACTCTCACAACATCGTCAAATGACACACCTTCAGTTACACTGTTACCCGAGAAATCAAGTGTATATCCTGTGAACTCATAAGGAACATCTCCTAACAAAAGCAAGTTTGCAGTAACTGCAATCTTCACCGGAAATATACCTGTTGCATTTGGAGTACCCGTGATGTCACCGCAATATCCAGCGCCTGGACCGAATTTGCAAGGATCTGAAAATTGACCGTTGTTGTTGCATGCGATAGAAAGTCCAAGTCCAGACAAGTCTGCCCAAGTGGTATCCACTGCTGTAACAATTCCGTAAAACACAGCATCTAAGTGAATGTAATTAATGGTGATTAATGGCGGATAAGTCGGATCAATATCAGCAGCCGTTGTAGGAGTTCTTACATAAAGCACATCGCTGTATGGAACGCCTTGAAGTCCTGGAGCGAAGTTCTCACCTAAAGTAGGATTCGGACTTACACCGAACGTTTGAGTTCCCCAGTTATAATCGGTAGAAACACACTGAGCTGCAGCAGACAATGAAAGCGCTACAAAAGCTAAAACAGAAAGTAATTGTTTATTCATAAGGGTTTAGATTTCACGTTCAACTTCTTCCATATAGACCAAATCAACGGCCTCGTTCAATGTTGGAGTTATTTTGAAAACTGAATCCAACTGAGAAATGGAAATTAATTTTTTAACTGTTTCTTGCAATCCGCAAACCACGAAAGTGCCATTCGCATCGCGACACAAACGTTGTCCCACAAGCAATGCAGACAATCCTGAAGAGTCAATGTACTTCGTAGCCGACAAGTCAACAATAATATTGCGTTGCGTGCTTCTGTTTTGAAGAACCAATTCCGATTTAAGCTCTGGAGCATAAATGGCATCGAGCTTCTCAACGTTCGAAGTAATGAATACTAACTTTTCTTTTTGACCTGAAACAAAATTCATAAAAGGAGATTTGCCCAAATTTAGTTAAATAATGGAAAGAAAAAACAAAAAAAGAAACAGAAGAATTAACTCACTCTTTTTATTCCCTGAGCCAGCAGAAAAATTGCTGCCATGCGCACGGCCACGCCGTTTTCAACTTGATTGAGAATAATGCTATTGTTACCGTCTGCCACTTCGCTTGAGATTTCAACTCCGCGATTAATCGGACCTGGATGCATAATCACGATTTCCTTTCCCAATGCATTCAAGCGATCTTGCGTTAAACCGAACAACTCGGTGTATTCGCGAAGACTTGGGAAATAAGGAATTCCAGCATCTTGTCTTTCCAATTGAATGCGTAGCATGTTCGCAACGTCGCACCACTCCAATGCTTTTTGAAGGTTGTGTTCAACCTTAACACCTAGCGATTCAATGTGCTTTGGAATTAAAGTGGTGGGTCCACAAACCATAACGTCTGCTCCTAGTTTCTGAAGACAATAAATATTGCTCAGCGCTACACGACTGTGTGTTATGTCTCCTACAATAACAACCTTTTTCCCTTTAACTTCTCCTAATTTCTCTCGAATTGAAAACGCATCGAGTAATCCTTGTGTCGGGTGCTCGTGTGTTCCATCGCCGGCGTTCACTACAACAGCGTTGGTTCGTTCAGATAAAAACTGACATGCTCCTGGCGAAGCGTGACGCATAACCACCATGTCTACTTTCATAGCCAAGATGTTGTTCACAGTATCAATGAGCGTTTCACCTTTCTTCACTGAAGACGTTGACGCAGAAAAATTCACTACATCGGCTCCCAATCTTTTCTCGGCCAATTCGAAACTCAATCGCGTGCGCGTTGAATTTTCAAAAAACAAATTGGCTACTGTAATATCTCTTAAAGAAGGAACCTTCTTAATGGGTCTGTTTAACACTTCTTTGAACTCGTCTGCTTGCGAAAAAATCAAGTCAATGTCCGCCTTTGTCAGCGGCTCAATGGCAATGAGGTGTTTGGTGCTCAGCTTCATTTTAGTCGTTCAAAAAAATTACATGATCTTCCTTTTCCCCCTCACTCTTCCACATCACTCTAACACGTTGATTGTCGAAACTCTCCACTTCCTTCCCGACATAAGTGGCTTCAATAGGCACTTCCCTTCCCTTCTTCCGATCTATAAGCACCAGCAATTCAACAGATTTTGGTCTTCCGTATTCCATTAGTCCTTCCATACCCGCGCGAATGGTCCGTCCTGTGTACAAGACGTCGTCTATAAGCACAACATTCATTCCCTCAACACTGTGTTTCATGTCTGTAGACTTTGCCAGCAGCGGCTTGTCGTGAATACGAAAATCATCTCTGTAAAAAGTCGGATCAACGATTCCCCATTTCACTTGGTGTCCCGACTTCGCCAATTCTTCAACTATACGTTCCGTGAAAAACACACCGCGGGGCTGAAGCCCAATGAGCACCGTTGAGGAAAAGTCTTTGTGATTTTCGATTAATTGACGACACAACCTTTGAATGATCATATTCAGCAGTCCGCCATTGATCAAGGTAATTTTCTTTGCCATCGAGTGCAAATATAGCAGAAAATTGAATTGACTACTTTTGCAATGCATGATTGGAACGGAAATAGAAAAAGCCAGAGACCTTTTGCTTCGAAACGAAGTGGTTGCTATTCCTACGGAAACGGTTTATGGTTTGGCTGGAAACGCGCTGAGTGAAATTGCGGTTTCTAAAATTTTCGAAGCGAAAAACCGTCCACATTTCGACCCCTTAATTGTTCATGTTTCAGAAGTTTCAGAAGTTTCAAATTATGTGGAAGAAATTCCTGAATTGGCCTTCAATCTAATGGAGCACTTTTGGCCGGGAGCATTAACGGTGCTCCTTCCAAAAAAATCATGCATTCCCGATTTAACAACATCGGCATTAAATGAAGTGGGCATTCGAATTCCAAATCACCCGATTACACTTGAACTTTTAAAAAGTCTTCCCTTTCCTCTTGCGGCGCCTAGCGCGAATCCGTTCGGATACATTAGCCCAACTTCTGCTCAGCATGTGGCAGAGCAACTTGGCGAAAAAATCCCGTACATTCTCGACGGGGGAAGTTGTTCTGTGGGAATTGAATCAACTGTTCTGCGTGTTCAACATAACGAAATAGAAATTCTTCGATTGGGTGGAATTTCAGTGGAAGACCTTCAACGTTTCACTTCCAACATTCACATTCAACAACATTCATCGAGCTCACCTGCTTCTCCTGGAATGCTCACCAGTCATTACGCTCCGCGCAAACCCGTTTTTGTTGGGAATATTCGCGAGCTTATGCACGACTTCGCTTCGCAAAAAATTGGCGTACTGAGTTTCAAGGAAGATTTCCAGATTGAATCGCAACGCATCTTAAGCAAAACGGGAAGTTTCGCTGAGGCCGCTTCGAATCTGTTCGCATACCTCAGAGAACTCGACCACATGAACATCGATGTTATTCTTGCGGAATTCCTTCCGAATGAAAACTTAGGTCGCGCCATTAACGACAAGTTAAAGCGCGCTTCAGCGAAATAATTCTTTCGAATTACTTCACGAACACTTCAACAGCTTGCTCAATCTGAATTTCTTCAGCACTCATACCTGTTGAACGCTTGGTATAGGTCACAACATAATAATACACGCCGGCGCCTGTTTCCTTCGGATCCCAAGAACCTGCCGGATTATTCACTTCACCCACTTTCTTTCCCCAACGGTTGAAAATTTCAACCTTGAAGTTTGTTATGGTAGGAACTGTTGTAATCGATTGCCAGTTGGGTTGAAGCGTTGGATCTTGCGACAAGAAACTCAACACATCATTTTTCCCATCGCCATCTGCAATAATTATATTCGGCCAATCGAGAAGCGTATTGTCTATGTACACATGAATCGTGTCTTGCGCTTCGCAGTTTCCAATGGATGCCGTTACTGTAGTGATAATGTAATCCAAAGGCGGAGTTGGTGCTGTTGGATAGGTATTTTGAATTGTGGTTGAAGTGGTTGTTGCATCCGTCGTTCCGTCGGTATAAAAATCCCAATCGAAATTCGAAGCGTTTGATGTAACATCGAAAGAGAACGTCGAAGGATTTATCGTTGTTGCGTTTACAATGGACACTGTAATCGGGTTCACCACAACCGAAACCGTTGCGCCACCTGCACATCCGTTCGCGTCTAATCCAGCCACCGCGTAGGTCGCGTTTGCCAATGGACCCACGTTTGTGCTTGAAGCGTTCGGTGTTGCAATGGTTACATCTACCCCCGCCGTGTTCACCCAGTTGTAAGAAACCAAACCGGTTGCTGTTAGCTGCGCAGTTTGACATTCAATGATTGGTGAAGTTGAGCTTGCAGTGACATTGGGTTGTGGGAAAACTGTAACCGTTACTTGGTCGGTATTTTGACAACCGTTCGCGTCAGTTCCTGTAACCGTATACGTTTGGGTTGAAGCCGGATTGGCTGCTGGTGTCGCGGTGCTTGCACCTGTTAATCCAGTTGAAGGCGTCCAAGAATATGTCGAAGCTCCTGATGCACCTAAGGTTGTAGGAATTCCTGGACAGATTGAAACGCTTGAACCTGCATTCACTGTTGGAAGCGGATTCACGGAAACTTGTATTTGATCTACATTGGTACAACCGTTTGCATCGACACCCAAAACACTGTAGGTGGTCGTTGCAGCTGGCGAAGCTTGTGGGTTTGCAATGCTTGGATTGTTCAATCCAACCGCAGCACCACCGTTAATGCTCCACTGATAAGTTGAAGCTCCGGTTGCTTGAAGCACGGTTGAAGCACCGGCACAAACAATTGCATCATTTCCTGCAAATACCGTTGGAAGCGGATTCACCACAACATTGCTTGTTGCAGTTACGGTGCACGGCGCAGAAGTAAAGGAGTAAGTAATAGTTGTTGGCCCAACACCCGCAGTACTTGGAGAGAAAGAACCTGTTATGGGATCTAAGATTCCATTTCCTGCCCAGGTTCCTCCGGTTGGACTAGCAATTAAAGAGGTGTTCAACGAATTCAAACAAAACGGAGTTGCTTGTGTAATGTTCACCGCAGGAGCAGCAACAACATTGATTGTGGTGTTGTCTGTTGCGGGGCAAAGACCACCGATGGAATAAATGATTGTGTTTGGACCGTTAACAGCAGATGACGGAGAGAAAACCCCAGTTACCGTATTCACTCCAATACCCGACCAAGAGCCGCCTGGTAAAGAGGCTGAAAGGTTTACAGAAGTTCCGTTCGAGCACAAAGGAGCAGGTAAATCTGCAATGGTCACAACGGGCTGATCAACCACTACTATTGCAGTTGTTGCCTCTGACAAGCAAATATCGTTTAGCGTGTAAACAATGACATAAGGACCACCCACTCCAGCAATGCTTGGATTGAAATCTCCTGAAGGAGAAACCCCAGGACCATTCCAACTTCCCCCTGGCAAATCGGCTGTGAGCAGCTCTGAATTTGCAGAAACACAAATCTGTGCAGGCGCAGTAATTATTGGCAAGGCTGGCGCAACAACATTTACTATGGTATTGTCACTAGCAGCACAAGAACCTGTTGCACTTGCAGTAATGGCAAATGAACCCGCTGCACTTGGGGTGAATAAACCTGTTGCAGGATTCACACCTGTTCCACTCCAAGTAACACCTGCCAATGAACTTACCAATGTGAATGGTGCAGAAGTTGAACACACCGGAGCCACATCGGTAATGGTTACTGTTGGAGTTTGAATAACTTGAATATTGGCTGTTGCAGGCGCAAAGCATTGTCCAGCAGCTGGAGTATAACTAATGGTTTGCGTTCCCACTGCTCCGCTTGGCGTGAACAATCCCGCTGGGTTTACTCCTGTTCCGCTCCAGGTACCACCGGCGTTATTTGCTGTTAAGGTTACAGCGCTTGCATCTGAACAAAGCGTTGCTGGTGCAGTAATGACAGAAGGAGCAGCAGCTTGAACTTGAATGGTCGTAGATCCTGTGCTTGGACAAGCGCCACCTGTAGAGTAATTAACGGTCCAACTTCCAACGCCTGCAGCTGTTGGCGAGAATACACCGGCTGCATTCACCCCAGTTCCGCTGAATGTTCCACCGGGTATTGAAGGAACCAATGTTACAGCAGCGGCTGTAGCACAGAGCACTCCTGGACTCGGAATGGTCGCTGGCGTGCTTGCCATGTTGTCGTACAACTCAGTATCGCTAGAATTACCGCCGCAATTGGCGTTGGCCTGCATACCAGAAAGCGTTAAAGTAAATTGCGTGTCTTGTGTTGGCGCAGGAACCGTAGCGGTGATAATTCCAGAAGCAGGAACAACGCCCGACGCAACGGTGATGACTGGTCCAGCCGGAACAGCGGTCCACGTATAATTCACATTCATTGGAAGAGGCGTCAAGGTAGACGCTGGTAAATTCAAAGGAACGTTCGTAGTTACGCAACCCGAGAAATTTCCATCTGCAATTGCCGTAACAGCATTCGGAGAATAGGTAACTGTAGTTGGCACCCCGAGGGCGTTTGGGCTGGTAATGGAAAGTGTTGTTGTAGGTAGTATTGTTCCAACATCTGTTGTGTAGCAATCGCCTACTTTTAAAGTCCATTGACCTTGAGTGGCATCACAGCCATTGAATACAGACCAGTTGATTGGTGTTCCTGCGCCTGCACCATAGGCGCCAAATGTACCTGTCATGTTCCCACCTGCGGTACAGATATTAAAAGATGCCGTGCTCGTATTTGTGAAGCAGAGGTTATTGAAATCATTATTGGGGTTACAAATCCCCGCATTGTTCGGACTAAGCACAGCTACTGGGCTGCCGCAAGAAGCTGGTCCTTGAAGTCGAAACGACAAGTCACTGTTGTACGTATGAGTTCCAGAAATACAAATGCTAATTGTTGAAGTAGGGCTTATGATTACCGGAGAAGACAAATCTGCA
Organism: Flavobacteriales bacterium; assembly: GCA_947452685.1. Taxonomy (GTDB): domain Bacteria; phylum Bacteroidota; class Bacteroidia; order Flavobacteriales_D; family Sanyastnellaceae; genus CAIZGX01. The sequence goes on from CANGEF010000011.1 coordinate 17,088, forward strand.
GGAGCGTTGTAATACGGCGTTGCTGAACCTAAATTCACAAGCGCGGTCAGATTCAAAGAACCACCGCATCCTGGTGGAATTGGAGCCACATCAACCGAAGTTGGTGCGTCTACCTCCGAAACCCATGCGATATCTGAACCCATAAAAGCATTGAATGCATCGGTAATAATCACACGATAACCACCAGGTCCAACAGCGTTTAATGTTTGCGGACTAAGCACCAATGGCGACGTGAAGAACAAATCCCAGGTGTTGGTAAACGGATTGAAATATTGCCAAGTGTAATTGTATAGCCCTACCAAACTTGGAGGAGAGGTCGCTACCAAATCAGCGGTGTTGGTTCCACAAACAAAAAAGATGGAATCGTTGGGCTGACCGTTGGTGTAGCTCGTTGGAGCTGAACCGGCGCAAGTTGGACAAGAAAAAACTTGAGCCCCCGCACCCATTGAAACAAACGAAAAAAGAAGGAACAAATAAAGTGTTCTCATAGAAATATCTTTGAAAAAATTATTGATTTATCAGGTGGAAATAACGAAGGAACTCCATCGGATCAACTACGATGTTCTGATTCGCCTCACGTATTTCAATTTGCGAAACATACATGGAACCAAAGACTTTCATCCAAACACCCCAATGCACACCTTCAACAAATTTCAACGTCAATTCATTTCCATTCACCTCAACTTTGAAGTACTTCGGATTGTTTTGTACGTATTCCAATAGACCCGCCACATTCGCATTCGAACCGTTGGTTAGTTGAAACTTCACGGGATGAAAGCCATCCTCTACCGTTGTAAAGCTCATGGTTGAAGGAAATGTCAATTGTGCATTCTGCGCAAAAACATGCGCGACACAAATAATAACAAACATCAAGAAGGCAATAAATTTTTTCATTCAATTTCGGTTTAGCGTACGCAAGATAAGACTGAAAAGGCATTCACGAAGTTGTCTTACCCATGATTTTTCAAGGTCAAAACAAATATTTCTATTTACTCGTTTTGAAAAGTACCTTTGCGCCGCAAATGAACTTTAGCCGTCATCTACAAAAAACCGTCTTTCGAGCCGTTCAACAAGCGGCTCTTGAACAGCATGCTGAAGCTTTTGTCATTGGCGGATACGTCCGCGATCTCATGCTCAAAAGGCTGAACAAAGACATTGACATTGTTACCAGCGGCGACGGTCCGGCACTTGCAAATAGAACTGCCGAATTACTCGGAGTAAAACGCGTTTCCATTTTCGCGAATTTCGGAACCGCCCATTTCATCTACAAAGGAAGCGAGGTGGAATTTGTTTCCGCCAGAAAAGAATCTTACCGAGCGACCAGCAGAAAACCCGATGTAGAAAAAGGGACCTTGGTAGACGACCAAATGCGCAGAGACTTCACCGTTAACGCCATGGCTCTGTCTCTTCAAGAAGATTCATTTGGAGATCTTGTTGATCCGTTCAACGGACTACTCGACCTCGAAAATAAAATTCTTCGAACACCCCTCGAACCAGCCATTACATACAGCGACGACCCACTGCGCATGATGCGTGCCGTTCGTTTTGCGGCGCAACTCAACTTCACCATAGAAGAAAAAAGTCTGCTCGCGATTAAGGAAAATGCTGCACGACTGGAAATCGTAAGTGTGGAAAGAACCATGGTTGAATTCAACAAGATTCTTCTTGCAAAGAAGCCTTCTGTTGGATTGAAACTTCTTTTCGATACCGAACTCCTTCACCAATTCTTTCCCGAAATGGTAAAGCTTCATGGCGTTGAAAAGAAAAACAACTACGCGCACAAAGACAATTTCTATCACACATTGGAGGTGGTCGACAATTTGCGGGCGAACACCAATAACCTTTGGTTGCTCTGGGGCGCCGTGCTTCACGACATTGCGAAGCCGCACACGAAAAGATTTGAAGACGGAATTGGATGGACCTTTCACGGACATGAAGACGTTGGTGCGCGATGGGTGCCGAAAATATTTCAACGTCTGAAACTTCCACTTGACCACCAAATGAAATTCGTGCAGAAGCTGGTGGCATTGCACCTGCGCCCAATCGCATTGACCAAAGATGAAATTTCTGATTCGGCAGTTCGAAGATTGTTGTTTGAAGCGGGTGATGATATCGATGATTTGATGTTGTTGTGTCAAGCAGACATCACCTCGAAAAACGAATCGAAAGTGAAACGCTACTTAGCGAATTACGAAAAGGTGAAATTGAAATTGGTTGAACTTGAAGAGAAAGATCGTGTTCGAAATTTTCAGCCTCCGGTAAGCGGGGAGCTTGTTATGGAAACCTTCCAACTTCAGCCTTGCAAGGAAGTTGGAGAGATTAAAAACGCTATTAAAGATGCTATTCTCGACGGAAAGATTCAAAATAATTACGAAGAAGCATTTGCGTTCATGATTGAACTTGGAAAGGCACTAAACTTAGTTCCAAAGAACTAACGAATCAATAGCAGTTTTCCTAACTCAACTTTCGTCTTAAACACACCAAAGGCCACTGTAGCGGTCTCGCCTATTACTTCCAAGATCTCTCCTACTTGTTGCGTTTTTTCTAGACGAACGGTTGCACCCGGAATCATCTTCTTTCGATCTTGAATTACCTTTTCCTTGGTCGCTTTCTTCGCTTTGGATTCGGTTAAAACTTTCTTCTTCTTTCGAGATTCTTCGCGCTCTGTTTTTTCAACCGCGACAAACTTTTTCAATTCTTCGAGTACGTCTTTGTTCTTCGCGCGAAGATTGAATTTCTCTACCAGCTGATCGGCCTTCTTTCCTAAAATAATGTACTTGTTATTTCTTTCGGAAGTCACATGCTGCTTGTCTAATTTATCTTGAAGTTTTTCCAATTTAGATTGAAAAGACTGCTCCTCTTTTCTTGCGCTCGCCTCTTGCTTTCTTGCTGCTGCTATCCCCTGCTCCAACTCTGATTTCTGACGTTGCAAATCGGAAAGCAAACTGTCCATTTCAATTTTCTGCTTGCTCAATTTCTTCTTCGCACGATCCAACAAATCTTCCGGAATTCCATTCATCTTCGCCACCTCGAAGGTGAACGAAGAACCCGGTTCTCCCACGCTCAAAATATAAGTTGGCTCCAGCGTCTCCGTGTTGAAAAGCATACATCCATTCACCGCATTGCGCAGTTGCGAAGCCTTAATTTTAATGGGTGAAAAGTGCGTGGTAATCACGCCAAAAGATTTTCGCGCATACAACTCTTCGAAGAACACTTCGGCCAAGGCGCCTCCCAATTCCGGATCTGAACCTGTTCCAAATTCATCCAACAAAATCAAGGATCTTCTATTCGCTGAATCCAAGAAAAACTTCATGCGTTTCAAGCGATACGAATAGGTTGAAAGTTGATTTTCGATACTCTGATTGTCGCCAATGTCGGTAAGTATGCAATCGAATCGACTCAACACACTCGACTCTTCCGCAGGCACGAGCAACGCACATTCCCACATGAGTTGAATCAATCCGACCGTCTTGAGGGTAATGCTTTTCCCTCCGGCATTCGGACCCGAAATAACCATCATGCGCTGCTGCGCATTCAATTCCAACGATTGCGGAATGGTCTTCATTCCGCGTTCTGCATTTTTCAAAAGCAACAGCGGATGAAAAGCCTTGTTCAACTTCACCGTAGGCTCCGATACGAACTGAACCTTCTGCGCATCCATGAGAATGGCCAAGCGCACACGCGCCTGAATATTGTCCAAACGCATGAGCGTATCCAACACCGACTTCAACATGGCGGCATGCCCCGAAAGATATCGGGTCAAACGCTGAAGAATCTTCCGAATCTCTGCACGCTCATCGCCGAACAACATTTCCAATTGAGAATTCAATAAGGTATTCACTCCTGGCTCTATGTAGGTGAGAACGCCTGTCTTGCTGGTTCCCAAAACATTGCCGGGAACCTTCCTTTTATAAACGCTCAACACACTCAACACTCTTCGATCTAACAAATACGATTCGCCGGTATCTCCAAGGAATCCTTTGCCTTGACAGTCTTTCATGACCCGCATGAAATTCTTTGAAATCTCTCTTCGCTTAGAAACTATTTCCTGACGTATATCGGAGAGGTCATTTGAGGCTTCATCGCGGACAAGCCACTTCGCATCGAAGATTTTTAAAATTTCAATCTCGATCTCATCGGTGTATTCGCAGGTTTGAATCAATTCGTTCAGGCAAGGAACCGACAAGCGCACTTCTTCCGGAATGTTCTTCAACAAGCCAATGATGCGAATACCCTGAAGAATCCTAGCGAAGCTCTCTTCCGCCAGCACCGCGTCTTTCACACGAAGCAATTTCAACTCTTCACCAAACTCTTTGAAATCCAAAGCTGGAATGGCAATGTCGTTTTGCAAAAGGGTCTTAAGTTCGTGCGTGATCTCAAGGGTCCATTTCCACAAATCGAAATTTCCATAAGGCGAAAGTTCTTTCAACGCAGCAGCTGCGGTTGGCTGCTTCGCGAAGGAAGACAGCGCATTCCGAATCTCTTGAAACTCAAGATCTGTTACCAGTTGCTCATTGAAATACCTCATGGGCCGCTAAAATAACACCGTCCTGTGTGAAACATACCGAATTGAATGCGAATGATTCCAACAAATTCACGAAATTAGACTCATGAAAAAGATCTTGCTCGTGTTCAAAAATCGCTACCTACTCACGCTAGCCTTGTTCGTGGTTTACAATCTTTTCATCAACAACATCGACATTCCTTTCATTATCTCATCACGTTGGGAACTGCACAAACTGCGCGACCAAGCCGTTCAAGTTGAAAAAGAAAATCAACGCGCCAAGGAACAACTGCAAGCGATTAACGCGAAAAACTTCGAACTCGAAAAATTGGCGCGTGAAGAATATTTCATGAAGAAGCCGAACGAAGACGTGTACGTCTTCAAAATAAAAAATTAAATCTCGTCTGAGATTCGAACGGCACGTGGACCCAATTCCACCACTTCCAAATTCGTGATTTTCCCTTTTTGAATTTGAAAACGCATTAAAGTACGCACCTTGTGAAAGCCATGCGTACCGGCGGCTCCAGGATTCAGGTGAAGATTACCTTGCCTCTGATTTTTTCCTGCTAAACAAATGTGCGAGTGTCCGCAAATGAACACATCTATTTTCTCTTCTTGAATTATTTTCGAAACACGCGCCGGATAAGACGGCGGCCTTCCACCAATGTGCGTCATGAAAACACGCACGCCATTTACTTCGAAAATCAAGTCTTCTTTCGTCATGGAACGCACACGCGCATCGTCTATATTTCCGTAGACAATTCGAGTGACCTTCCCCATGGATTCCAATTGAGTCACGATCTCTTCCGACCCAATGTCACCTGCATGCCAAATCTCATCGGCATTTCGGCAGTGTTCTTGCAATCGGTCGTCGAAGTAACCGTGTGTGTCGGAAAGTAAAACAATTTGCATTGTTCAAAAATAATTCGAACCCACTGCGGTTAACCCATTAATTCAAAGAATTTCGTAACAACGAACAGAACGCTCAAAACGATTATGAATAGAATTATTACTTCGCTTGTTTCTTTAACCTTCTTATTTATGTTGAATTCTTGCTTGGCCCAGCCGCACAAGGAATACAGCATTAAAAACAAGCGCGCCATTTCGAAATACGAAGAAGCCATTACGGCATACGGACAATACAATTCCAGCCTCGCGCTTGTTATTTTGGAAGACTTGCTTCAAAGTGAAGATCAATTCGCTGAAGCGTATTTTCTCATGGGGCAGATCTACGCAGAAAAAAATGAAATGCAGAAAGCGATAGCTCCGCTCGAGAAAGGACTTTCGATCAACGCTACCATTTTCCCCATGGGCTATTACATGTTGGGCGAATGCTATTTCAGTGTTGCCGAATACGACAAAGCCGAGCAAGCGATCACCACTTACACGAAGATGCCGAAGCCCAACCCAAACGTGCATTACCGCGCGCAGCTCATTCTTGAAAGCTGTGTCTTCGCCAAGCAAAGCATAAAATATCCCGTACCCTTCAACCCCATTAACCTTGGCGAAAACATTAACACCGAAAACGACGAATACTTCCCGTGCATTACGGCCGACACCAAGACACTTCTGTTCACGCGTTTGTTAAACGACAAGCGCGCGTTTGAAGGCAAACACGAAGACTTTTTCATGAGCGAAAGAACTGAAACAAAAAACTTCAATGAAGGCTGGAAGCCCTCGCTTCCAGTTAAATCAATCAACACACTTTACAACGAAGGTGCACCGACTATGAGCGCCGACGGACAAACAATCGTGTTCACCGCCTGCGAAATTCCGGGATATGAATACGGCGAAACCCGCAGTGGGCTTGGGAGCTGCGATTTGTTTTATTCGCTTCGCACAGCAACCGGATGGACCGCTGCTGAAAACTTCGGAGTTGGAATCAATTCAAGTTATTGGGAAACACAACCGAGCTTAACTGCCGATGGCGCAACGTTGTATTTCATTCGTGGAAAGAAAGGAAAAGGCGGAGCAGTGGAAGATCCGAATATCTATTTCAGTCAAATTAACGAAGCCGGAGATTGGAGCGAACCGGCGAAAGTTCCCGGATTCATTAACACCAAAGGAAGAGAAGAAAGCGTGTTCGTTCATCCAGATGGACAGACTCTGTACTTCTCTTCAGACGGACATCCGGGCATGGGCGGATTAGACATTTTCGTAAGTCGTTTGCAACAAGACGGATCATGGAGTAAGCCCGTGAATTTGGGATATCCGATAAACACCGCAGCGAATGAGAACTCCATTCAAGTTACCGCACAAGGAGACATTGCGCTTATGGCAAGTAACCGCGAAGGCGGAAAAGGCGGATTGGATCTCTACTCTTTCGAGTTACCTGAAAGCGTAAGACCGCGCTATGTGAGTTATGTGGAAGGGTTTGTGTTCGACAGCAAAACGAATGCACCGTTAGACGGAAAATTGCAATTGTTGAATTTGAGCAACGGAGAAATCGTAGCTGAAACGTTTTCTAACAAAAGCAGAGACGGATACTTCTTGGTTTGTCTTCCAGCAGGAAACGACTACGCATTGAATGTTAGCGCGAACAACTACCTCTTCTATTCTTCAAACTTCTCGCTGCGCGATTTCACACCTTCTAGACCTTACCGAAAAGATGCTCCTTTGCAGAAGATGGACGCGGGCGCAACGATTGTGTTGGAAAACATTTTCTTCAAAACCAATAGTTCCAATTTAGAAACTGAATCGCACATTGAATTGGCCAAGTTGATAGAGCTTCTTGTGAAAAATGAAACCATGCGTATTCGCATTGAAGGGCATACCGACAGCGATGGCGATGAAGCCGCCAACTTAAAACTTTCTCAAGCCAGAGCGCTAAGCGTTAAAACATATTTAGAGTCGAAAGGAATTCCCGCAAACCGCATTGAATCTGAAGGATACGGCGAAACGCAACCGCTCGAATCGAATGCCACTCCGGAAGGAAAAGCAAAGAATCGAAGAACGGTTTTCAGAGTTCTTTAAAACAAAAAAGGTGTTCAGAGATGAACACCTTTTTTTATTGTATCAATTTCTGTTTAGTGCGTTCTTCCTGGATACTGCTCAAGAGCAACCTTCAAACATTCAACTGCACTGCGTAGCGCATCTTCATTCAAGACATAAGCCAAGCGCACTTCATTGGTTCCAGCGCCTGCTGTAGCGTAGAATCCAGTTGCTGGGGCCATCATTACTGTTTGATTGTTGTGTGAAAAATCTTCCAACATCCATTGGCAGAATTTATCCGCGTTGTCAATGGGAAGGCGAGCGATGCAATAAAATGCACCCTTTGGATTTGGACACATAACGCCAGGAATGGCGTTCAATCCGCTCACTAAAATATCTCTGCGTTTCACGTACTCTGCAACTACTCCATCGAAGTATTCTTGCGGAGTATCCAAAGCAGCTTCCGAAGCAATCTGTCCGAATGTTGGTGGTGAAAGTCTTGCTTGCGCAAACTTCATGGCCATAGCCATGACATCTGCGTTACGGGTAACGAGTGCACCAATGCGCGCACCGCACATGCTGTAACGCTTGCTCACGCTGTCAATCATGATGGCGTGATTGTCTAACCCTTCCAAATTCATAACTGAATGTGGAATGGCTCCGTCGTACATGAACTCGCGATAAACTTCATCTGCAATCAAGAACAAGTCGTGCTTAATCACCAAATCGCGCAATTGCTCAAGCTCTTCCTTCGAATATAAATATCCAGTTGGATTGCCCGGATTGCAAATCAAAATAGCCTTTGTATTCGGAGTAATTTTTTCTTCGAAAGAAGAAATTGGAGGAAGTGCAAATCCAGTTTCAATGTATGAAGTAACAGGAACCACATTCACTCCGGCCATTACCGCGAATCCGTTGTAGTTCGCGTAGAATGGTTCTGGAATAATGACTTCATCGCCCGGATTCATGCACGTCATGAACGTGAAAATCAACGCCTCTGAACCACCTGTGGTGATCATGAGTTGTTGCGGAGTTAGGGTAATTTCCTTCGAAGCGTAATAGCCCGTTAATCCTTTTTTGTATGAACCAATTCCATCTGAATTGCTGTATTCAATAACCTTAATGTCAAGCGCCTTCATTTTCTCACGCACAATCTCTGGCGTTTCAATGTCGGGCTGACCAATGTTTAAGTGATAAACAGTCTTTCCCGCAGCTTTAGCGGCCTCTGAAAAAGGCACCAGCTTGCGAATTGGAGAAGATGGCATAGCCACCGCTTTCGATGAAATGTTTGGCATAGAAATAAATTTGCTCGGCAAAATTAGGCAATTCCTGTCGGCTTCCTTCTTAACTTGCTCCAATGTTATTCTTTTCATCTGAAATACAAGACGGCAG
>CANGEF010000012.1 GCA_947452685.1 Flavobacteriales bacterium
TCCTTCCCTGTAAATATGGGCCTTCTGACGAATGAACGAAGAAGCGATAGCGCCAGTCGATTCTAAGGCCGAAGCATCGACAGTAATTTTCGTGTGTTGAAAAACGTTTGCATTCACTAAGACTTTTGCTTTGTTCGCTTCGTAAATTTTTCCAATTTCATAATGCGAGCCACTCACGGTAATCTGTTTTCCTTCATTCAACTGACGAATCACTTTCGCCTCTGAAATCCATTCGCTCTCGCCGTTACGCAGAATGGAGCGCGTATTCCAATTACGTTCAAATTCCACTTCACGAAAACGTTCTACTCGCGAAAAAGTTGAAGACAAATTTTCTGTGTTCATTTCCCATAACCAAGCGTGACCAACCTTTCTTCCAGAAATCTTCTCTTTCAAATTGGCCTTCAGGGCAAAACCTTGATTGTTTCTGTCGTTCAAATTGGAAAATGTATTGGCGTCTACATCGGAATATGCACCTTCCACATTCATCGTCCAAGCCTTCGAATCGGTTCCCCAAACTGAAGTGTGTCCTGCCACTACCATGCGCTGTTTCCGAGGTGCAGTAAGCCTTTGAACGGGTTCGTAATTTCCTTGTTTAATTCCATTTATAGGCGCCACCCACTTGAATACTTTTCCGTAAGAAGAGAAACCGTTCTCAATGTAATTCCCGTTTCCATTTCCAACAAACGTAAAATTCGCCGTGTAAAAAGCTACAGATGCATTAGTAGAATAGACTAGTATATTCGTGAAAGATAAAGTGTCTATTCGAGCATACATCACGCGATCCGATTGAAAACCGGTGCTATCTATTCCACTTACCGTAGCCCCTGAAAAAGCATCTCCTGCTTGCATAAGCGTAACACGATCTTCAGCAGTGAGTGTTTGAAGTAAGGGCTGATTCTTGGCATCGAGCTCTTGAAAAAACTGAACATAAGTTGTTCCTTTTTTGGTGGAATATTCGAAGTCGGCGGTAATTAATGGACGCGCATATTGGCGGTCGCTGTATTGAAATTCGACGACGATACGCTTGTCTTTTGTGATTCGATTTCTCGGGGTGAAAATAATTTCAGCGGAGTTGTAATCAATCAGATAATCTTGATCTTGTCCGCGAACCAATTTTCTTCCATCAATATAAACGTTCTCAGTTCCACCCAGAATGGTAATGTACGTTTCGCCTTGCGCACCTTGCAGACGGTATGGGCCTTGACTTCCCTCTATTCCTTGAATACTCTGCCGGTTGAATTTACCCTTCGAAATAGATACAGAAACTTCACTTTTTAAAACGCCTTCTGATTTGATGTCGCTCGTATTTTGAACGAATAATCCAAGACCACGCTTGGTGTATTTCATGAAGTAATGTGTGCGCAACGGCAAGGTGAAATCTCCGGCAATAATTTTATTTCGTTGGTCTGTTAATTGAATAAATACTTGGTCGAACTCTTGAAATTGTTGTGTACTTCCAGAAGAAGAAACGGGAATGTTATTATCGGAAATAGATGCGAGCAATTGAAATCGATTCGCAATTTTTCCTGTCAGTTGAAGGTTCAAAGAAGATTGAACGCCCAGATCTTGCTGATTTCCCAATGACACTCCGCGGGTAATTGAACCGCTTTTTTGAATAGCGTCATAGGAGCGTTCCGTCTGCGGGGCTTGTATGGCGCCGAATTGAAAGACATCTCTCTTTCCGTATTGGGGTTCATACGTTTGTAAAAATGCGTTGTAAGGAATGCCCAGTGTTTCGAAATTCACCCAAAGAGTATCGTTCAAAAGCGTGTCGCGCAAGAGCATTTGCGCATGCACGGTGTAGCGGTATCCGGATTTTAAAACTTCCTTTTTATGAATGACTTGAATGGAACTTGGACGAACAATAGACGTGTCGAGCGAAAGGCACGTTACGTGTGGAAGAAGTGCAACTGACTTTTTCGATTGAGCAAACGAATGAAGCGAAAGCGCCATGCAAATGAGAATGAGCAGCGATCGCATTCGAAAAAGTTAATCTTTTATTTTTACTACGCAACGTTCTTGGTTGCATTGTTCGATTAGTTGAGCGTAGGACAAGCCCTTTAGATCTGATTTCAACAAATCGCGTTTTTTCTTAGAATAGTCGCGCAACACTCGGCCCTCACAGAATCTTCTAATTTGATCTTCCGTCTCTAAAATGAGTTCAGGTACTTGCATGAGCGCGCCATTATCGTCTTTGGCTGCCATAGTGAAGTAGCACGAATTCGTATGCTTTACAACATTTGTTTTTGGGTTAAGTGATTCAACGCGAATACCCACAATCATGGTGGTATTGCCCACATAATTGACTGATGCTTTAAACGAAACGAGTTCGCCTACTTCAACCGGATTTAAAAATTCTACACCTTCCACGGCAACGGTAACGCAATAGGCACCTGAATGTTTTGCAGCAGCCACATAGGCTACTTTATCCATTATGGAAAGAAGAGTTCCTCCGTGCACCTTTCCGCTAAAATTAGCGTAAGCGGGAACCATAAGTTCGGTGATTGTTGTAATAGAGTTTTCTACTGTTTTCGCATTCATGTAGCGAAAATACAAGAGTCTCGGAAAAAGTAGGGAATGATCTTAAATGGACTTGAATATTTTCAGAACAATGCCATCTGCCAATCCGAATTTAGGCGCGAATATTTTTTCAATATTTGCTGAATTCGCCACTTGCGTGTAGAGGTTCAATGCAGGAACAATAACATCGGCGCGGTCTGGACGAATAGAATATTTCTTCACTCGATCATGGGTAGAGAGCTTGGAAAGCGCACGAAGCAGGGTCTCTAGCTCTTTAACAGCAATGGATTCCCGCTGCTTTTTTTCTAACATTTTGAAAGCCGAACTAATGTTTCCTCCTGTTGCAATAGCCTCGTAACTCAAACTTGAATTTAAATTTTCTTTCAGCCAAACAGAAATTGCTTTCGGAATTTTTTCTTGATCGTTAATGAGCATTCGCACGGTGCCTATCTCAAAGGATTGACTGTGCTTCCTTTCAAAATTCTCAATGATGGTCAGTTCGGTACTTCCTCCGCCAACATCTATAAATAAATAATTCTTAGACTTGGGCAAATCTTGTTGCTCGAAGTTTCCGAAAATAATATCTGCTTCTTCGGCGCCTGAGAGAACATCTATGGTTAATCCGGTACTTACCTTAATTGCATGAACAACTTCTCTTCCGTTCTCTGCGCTTCGCATGGCGCTAGTTGCGCATATTCGGTAATGGTCTACACCAAGCGATTCAATGATTAGTCCTAGCCCCGTTAAAACTTGCTTCAGCTGTTTTTCTTTGTGATCTGAAATTCTTCCAAAAGTAAAAACATCTTCGCCCAAGCGAATGGGAATTCGAGTGTGACTAATTTTATCAAGCTCTATTTTTCCTTCATCGTAAAATACTTCTGCAACAAACAAACGGATGGCATTGGAGCCAATATCAACTGCGGCTAATCTCACTATATTCTAATTTTCTGATTATACTTTCGCAGACTTCGATTCCAGGTATTTTTTCCATTCAACCTGGCTGTCTTTCAATAGTTTCGAGTCTAGCGGACAAATATAGCTATTGATCTCTCCCGAAAGAAGCGATCGTGCCTTCGTTGTATCAGATAATTGAATGTGTAACCATTCTTTGATTTCAGCCTTTAACGAATGGTTGTATACCGGTGTGGTCACTTCAACACGGTAATCTAAGTTACGCGTCATTAAATCGGCGCTTCCAAATAAAATAACCTCATCGCCTCCGTTATTGAAAACAAACAAGCGCGCATGCTCGAGGTAGCGACCAATAATACTGCGCATATGAATGTGCTTTTTCTGCTTTTTTGTTGAAGGTTGAAGCAGACAAACACCACGGATGATGCAGGAAATATGCACGCCCGCCTCTGCAGCGTCGAGTAGCTTCTTTATTAAAGCCTCATCGGTTAAATTATTCACCTTAAGAATTATTGAAGCGTGCTTTCCTTTCTTCGCAAAATTCATTTCGCGTTGAATGTTCTCCATTAATTTCCTTCGTGTGTTGAAGGGGGAAACAAGCAAGTGCTTGAAAATTGGGCGATGGTAATTCGCTTCGAAAAATTCAAACAACTTTCTCACTTCTCTTCCTATTTCCAAATGCGCTGTAAGCAGGGTAATATCTGAATATATATTCGCCGTTTTTTCGTGGAAATTTCCAGTTCCAATGTGGGTTATGCGTTCAGTGTGTCCGTTTATTTTCCGACTAATCTGGAAAATTTTGCAGTGTACTTTTAATCCAGGAACACCGGGTATTACCTCTACCCCTGCTTCTTGAAGAATACGGGTAATTTCAATGTTGTGCTCTTCATCGAATCTCGCTTGCACTTCCACAATAGCCACAACACGCTTTCCATTTTTAGCTGCGTTTACGAGGGCGTGCAGAATGTGCGAATCGCTGGCGATTCTATACATGGTAATTCGAATGGTTCTTACCAACGGATCTATTGCTGCTGCGCGCAACATATCTAACACATGCGAAAATTTCTGATACGGGTAATGCAACAGAATATCTTGCTTTGCAACGGTATCTAAAATATTCTGAGACTTCGCAAAAAGTTGGTGCGTAAGCGGAGTGGCCGGTTTAAAATTTAAGTCGGGTCTGTTGAAAGCTGGAAACTTTAAGAAATCACGCTTGTTGTGATACTTTCCGCCTGGAATAATGTTCTCAGCGTCTTTTATTTTTGTCTTCGTCAACAAAAACGTAAGCAACTCTTCGGGCAATTTCCGATCGAAATTCAAACGAACGTATTCTCCTTTGTCGCGTTGCTGAATGCTTTTTGAAATCTTATCGAAAACACTTTTCGAATAATCTTGCTCCACTTCGTACTCTGCGTCTCTTACAACTTTTATATCGTAGGCCTTTGCAGAAGAAACTTTGAACACGCTGAAGATTTTTCTTAAGTGCAAACGAATAATGTCTTCCAACATGAAAACGTTCACTGAACCGTCTTGGGTAGGCAAGGTAACGAATCTTGGAATGGCCGTTGGCACTTCTATTAACGCATGAACTTTTTCTTTGCTCCTCGTGTTAATGTCTACCAACAAATAAAGCTCGTTGTCATTTAACGGAGGAATGTTTCCTCGCGATTTAAGCATGATTGGAATAATGTGGTGCCGAACGTTGTCTTCAAAATAAGCCTCTAGGAAATCTTTTTGATCGGGTGTTATTTGAGATTCATTTTTGAAATGAATTCCATTGGTAGCTAACGCTTCTTTTGTTCGTTCAAAGGTTGCATCGAATTTAAGTTGAAGGTCTATTACACGGTCATGAATAATTTCCAACTGTTTTTTCTGAGCGCTGGCTGCTGAAAAATTGCTCTTTCTAAGTGCCTTTAATTCACGTCTAAGCGTAGCGAAACGCACTTTGAAAAACTCATCGAGGTTACTTGAAAAAATTCCCAAAAATCTCAGACGCTCGAGCAAGGGCACATGATTGTCTTGTGCTTCCTGCAACACCCTATCGTTGAATTGCAACCAAGACAATTCGCGTTCAATACCTATTCTTCTTTTTTCCATTCAGACAGAAAATCTTTTTATTCTCTTACTATAAGATTAAGCAAAGATAACTCGGTATGAAAAAGTTCGCTTTTTCTTCAATTCTCAATTAAGAAACGCTCTCTCATCACTACATCGTTTCCGACACTTTCAAGGAAATAATATCCGTTTTCAAGCGATGAAACATTAATGTTTGTTGTTTGATTTCCTTGAAGAATATAATTCTCTGAAATTATACGTCCGGTTACATCTGTGATGCGAACAACAGCATGAACAGATGATTCAACTTGAATCATATCTGAGGCAGGAATTGGAAATATTCTGAAGCTTCTATTTTCCAATTCAACAATATCAATAGCTGTAACCAATTGCGTAATAGAACTTGTACATCCCAAATCTGAGGTAGCTGTTAGGGTTACGTTGTAATACCCTGGTATAGGAAATGTGTAATTCGGATTCTGCAAATTGGAAGTGCTGCTTCCAAAATCCCACGCGAGAAGATTAATAGAACCTGAAGTAATGGAAGATTCATTGGTGAAACTTACCACGTTTGTGGGCTCATCCCAAGAGCTTGAGAAAGCCGCTACTGGCGTTGGATATATTGGCACTTCGTTTTGAATGGGGTAAACACAACCGTCAACGGTAGTGAGTGTTAACACCACTGGATAATTTCCTTCAGCAGCATAGACAGCGGTGTCAGATTGTAATGCGCTCGTTTGGCCATTACCAAAATCCCATGCATAAGACTGAATGTTTCTGCCGTTTACAGTTGTAAGAGGATAATTAAAAACAATATCGTTCCCACTGCAATAAGGCTGTGGCTGTTGAATTGTAAAAGGCGGAATTGGATGCGGCGGAACGAACAAATAGCTACTTAAGTTCCCATTAACCAATGCAGTTATAGCTGAAAAATCTGAAGGCAAAATATCTGTACATGCATTGGTTAAAGAAAATCGAAGAATGAGCAATTCGCTGTATGTAGGCGCCGAATAGGCAATTGAAGTTCCTGAAGTTGTATTGCTTAACACTTGGCTATTCACATTGTAATTCGTAAACGGATCGAGACCAGCCTCAAGAGAAACTGTGCTCACATAAGTCATTTTACTCAAGTCGAAATGAAACCAAAAATCCAACGCATTAATGCCTGGATCATTTGAATAAATAAGCACAGGAATGTCTATGTAATAAACTCCACCGCTATTGGAATACGTTGCTGTAGATAAATCGAAAACAACGGTATCGGTTAAATTTAAAAATTCATTTGACTGCTTAGCGCTTACTTCATTCGAAACAAACAGAGCGGTAATCGCAACGAATATTCTGAGTAAAATGTTCTTCATACTATTTTTGTTAAAATTAAGAAAAGGCTACTCCGAAGAGTAACCTTTTCTTTGAATTTAAATCTATCTTTTCTTAAAAATTATTCGCTGATAACGATACGCTCAGTAGTCATTGAATTGTTGCTGAACATACGAACGAAGTATACACCAGCACTTAGCTCAGGCATGTTCACTTCAATCATTTGGTTAGCTTTAACAATAACACCTGGGTGAACCAAGTTACCTGTTACATCAACGATGTCAACTCTTCCGTCTAATTTAGACATTACAGTGAACATACCGTTTGATGGGTTAGGATAAATATCAACGTTGTTGTTTCCAACTTGCATTGATTTAACAAACTTAACTTCAGTTTGCTTACCGTTCAACAATCCTAATTCAGCTTTGATATCTTTTTCAACGATTGTTCCATCAACAGTTTCGAAAGTGATGTAAACCACTCTAGCGTTTGAAGAGAACTCGTTCAAGTTGAATGAAGAATAACGGAAAGTCTTGTCATTTGTGTTGTAGAAAGACTCGCTTTCAGAACCCAATTGAGTGTCTTCGTTTGATACATAAGACAATCTGTTTTCGTTTACTTGTAACGCGATATCGAAAGCGTTAACAGGCTCTTCAGAAACAAATGCAACCGGTACAGAAACTTTTGTTCCTTCAACGATAACGTTGTTCAAATCAACCAAGATGTAATCTGTGTTGTTTGTTTTCAAGATACCATCTGCAGTGAACGTAGCATAGCTTCCGTTAACATCACCCAACAAAATACCTTTGTAAGTTTCAGTACCAACTGTTGGACAAGTAGAGCTGTTTGCAGTGTAGTTAGAAACGTTCGTTGGTAAGATGAAAGGAACCGCTGGAACTTTAGCTTTAGAGAAACCTACTCCGTCATTCGCTGGGAAAGTAGCAGAGATTTGGTAAGCAGCAGTAGCAACACGAGCAGCATCTACAAAGATCCAGTCTTTAGAAGGTTGTCCGTTTGATACACCTGAAACACTGTAGTTCCAAGCTTGCATGAATTCTGGTAAAGCCAATGTAGCTCTTTGCTTCAATTGAGAAACGTCACCAGCACTTACTACTCCGTCTAAGTTAACGTCTAACGCTAAGATTTGATAAACTGAAGGCGTGAACGCTCCGTTGATCAAAAGAGTCTTACCCAATACAGCATCAGCAGCGTTGATTAACAATTGAACTGAGTTCAAGTTGTTGATGTCGCGTTGAATTGAAAGGCTAGTACCTGTAGTAAGGTTGTGTGTGAATTGACCTGCTACGTTTGGAGTTACCGGAGTAGATGGGTTGTTGATTGTAGTACCAGTAGCACCGTATACGTTAGTAACTAAGTAAGCATTTGGTGCAGTAGCGTCGTAAGAGATAGCGCTGTTGTCTGACCAGAATTGCAAGTTAGCAACGTAGTTTTGTTGTGTAGTTGAATATGCTTTACGAGCAGTAACCAATTTGGTTTGAACTCCTGTGATGTAACTTTCTTGTAAGAAAGAAACTGAAATTGCAGCCGAGTCAACTGGTAAGAAACCAGCAAGACGAGTGAATTCAACACAGAAGATGTTTCCTGTTCCAGCGAATTCAGCAGCAGCCGGAGCAGTTCCGTTGAAATACAATGAAAGGTTCAATGTACCTGGAGTTGCAATAGCAGAAGCTGTTTCAACATAAGTAGAGTTCGTTAATACGTTGTAAACTGTAATGTTTCCTGTTGGAACAACTTTCGTTGCATCGTAGTTCATAACCACGTCATAACCTTTTACGTTGTCTACTGTGTAAGTAGAAGCAGCAGCAACTGGAACGCAGTATGTAGCTATCTCACACGTTTGTGAAACTGCTTTCACTTCGTAAGGAAGAGCGTTTGGATCTGCAATGTCTAAAGACAATGAAGAAGAAGTAGTAACAGCACCGTTGCTATCTGTAGCTTTAGCAGTGATTGTCTTAACACCAGGAGTGCTGGTCCAAGTAGCAGCATAAGGGCTAGTAGCATCAACACCAACAGAAACACCGTTTACAAAGAATTCAACTTGTGTAACAGTACCGTCTGTATCAGCAGCAGTAGCTGTGAACGTGATAGGAGCTGGAGCAGAAAATGCAGTACCTGCAGTTGGAGAAGTAATAGAAACTGTTGGAGGAACGTTAGCAAGAACGTTCATTGTTACAACGTTTGAAGTACCTGTAAGACCTAGGTTGTCTGTAGCAACAGCTTTCACTTGTTGACCAGAACCTAAAACTGCAGTGTAAGTAACTGAATATGGGAATGAATTGTCTAAACCAACAGAAACGTTGTTTACGAAGAACTCTACTTGAGAAACTGTTCCGTCTATATCAGAAGCAGAAGCTGTGAACGTTAATACAGTACCAGCAACAGTCGTTGTTGGAGCAGTTACAGTTACAGTAGGAGCTTGGTTAGCTGCTGAAGAGAACGTTACAGTAGAAGATGTTGTGCTTACGCAATCGTTGTCAATAGCTACAGCGTACAACGAGTGTGAACCTTGAACTGCAGTGTAAGAAGCAGTGTAAGGAGCCGTGTTATCTGTAGACAATAAAGTTCCGTCTAAGTAGAAAGAAACTCCAGAAACAGTTCCGTTTGCATCAGCAGCAGTAGCTGTGAAAGTCATAGCTGTTCCGTTAATGATGTTTGCTGCAGGAGCAGTAAGCGAAATTGTTGGAGCAACGTTTGGAACCAAAGTAAGGGTTGAGTTTGTAAATTCACCAGCACCTGGGTTAGAAGAAACGTAGTTCTCTGCAACACCTGTAGCAATGTTTTGAATTTGCAAGTTCAATGCGAAACTCAATTGACCGTTGGTGGTGAATTGAGCAACAAGAACCATGTTTGAAGAAGTTGGACCTTGAACACCGCCCAATGCAGCGATAGAACCGTTGGTAAGAACAATAGATCCACCGTTTGTTTGATCCAATACATCTAAAGCAGTTCCTAATCCTAATCCGTTTGGAACTACGTACGTTGTTCCTGAACTTGGTAAGAAACCGTCTTGACCAGTAGCACCCGTAATTGGAAGACCGAAACATCCACCTGGGTTGTTAGCTAATAATCCAGTAGCGTGTCCTACAGTTCCGTCAGTATCCTGAGACTTCAAAACACCAGCCTTTGTTCCTGCAGCTCCACCTGTGGTGAACCAAGAGTCAAGCATAGCAGTGTTCTTTCTGATGTTCGTAGCAGAAACAGTTCCTGGGTTTATTGATACACCGTAAGAAGGATCGTTATAAAATCCAGTAGTGGTGTTCACGGTTAAGTTGTGAGATGCGTTACCGAATAAGCTGTTAAACTTATAACCAGCAGCCATATCAACATAAACACGGTAAGTAACCGAGTTAGTGGTCAAAGGCGTTACGGCACTGTTCGCTGTTGCGTTTGCAACGTCGTTTGCGTCTGCCTGATAATATTTCTCAACGACTATGCCTTGCAAGCCTTGTGAGAAAACGCTCGACGATGCTACCATCAAGCCTAATCCAAGTAAAAACTTTATTGCTTTCATAATTTTTTGGTTAAGGCTTCCGCAAGGCCCACCAATTTGTGAGCTATGCAGAGACCAAATTTTTCTATTTTTTAGTTACAAGAAGTTCCGAATGCCGGAGCGAAAATTAAGAAGTCATTTACGTCTGTCGTTCCATCTAAATTCAAGTCAGTAGCGCAAGAGCGAACACCTTTTGTTGAATTTAAAACTTGAGAGTAAGTCCAGTTAGACAACCAGTTGTCACCGTTTACAGAAGAGAATGCACCGCGGTAGCTAGCTGGTTCGAAGAAACCGTCGAATGGAGCAACTGGGCAACCTGATACAGACAATGCTGGATTTGGAGTAACGTCGTTCTTAGCAGTAAATGCGTTAGTGGTTGTGTTTGCAGTGAAAGAATAATCGAAACCTGGTAAAGCGTTACCAGCAACAACATCATTCTTATCTGTTACTGTGAATTGAGTGTACTCAACACCAGCAGTAATAGATGCATCACTTGAGTTAGCAGCAGTTAATTCAGTTCCGCTAGAAGCAGAGCTAGCACCGAAAGTAATTCCTTTTGTGCAACCTACGAATGTGTTACATTTCACTTTCAAACGTTGTGAACCGTTACCAGTACCTACAGAAGCAGTACCTGCAATGTTGGTCCAGTTGTGCCAAGTATCTCCACCTGCAGCATAGCTTCTAGCACCATTGGTTAAGTTTGTGTTTGGAACAGCTTTAACCAAGTTGAATCCTTCTCTGAAGTTAGCAATAATTGAGTTGTAGATTTCACCACCAGTGAATTCTTTAGCCATGATACCAGCCAAACCAGAGTTATCTGAAGTACCGGTAGTCTTAGCGTTTCCGATCAAAGTAGCATTGTAAATAACAGGAAGAGCATATGGCGTGTTGTATGACTTTTGGTCATCAGTATCCATTTCGAATCCATTGTCAGCATCAACGCTAGAAGTTAAATCTGATTTCATACCGAAAAGGAATTGAGCCTTACCAGACCATCCCAAATCCCAGTCGAACATATCATCGTTACCGAAAAGAGTAGAAATGTATTTCACGTTTACAGTACCACCGAAGAACTCGATGTTATCGTCACCGCAAGAAACAACTTCAATGTGCTCTAATGTTGTACCGCGACCAACTGAACCCAAAGTCAAACCGTTAATCTCGTTACCAACAGCCAAGATAGCACCGCTGTGACGAATAGAAACATACTTCATAATTCCAGAGTTGTCGTTGTCATCGAATGTACCAACAGTTTCACCAGCAACAGTTGTAACTGATCCTGTTCCCAACAATACACCGTGACGATCTTGTGGGTTTGAAGTAGCGAAACCTTCGATTACTCCCAATCCATCAGCAACAGCCAATTTACCATTTCCAGCACCTGCTACGTATGGTCCGTTTGCTGCGTAAGTCAAGTTGTTTGACGCTCTACCTAGAATAACAACACCACCCCATTTACCGATGTTTGAAATAGGATAAGTACCATCCATTGGATCTGCTTGTGCAGTGAAAACGATTGGGCAAGATTCAGTACCTGATGCAATGATTTTACCACCACGCTCAATTACCAATGCAGTGGCTTCTGCAGCAGTTGCAGCGGTAGCACCTTTGATTAATGTTCCAGGAGCAATATTTAGTGTTTGTCCAGCTGGAATGTAAATTTTCTTATCTAAAATGTAAGTCTTGTCGCAAGTGAATACTGCGCCAGAAGTTAATTCACCACCGTAAATACCTGCAATAGCAGTATAACCAGGTAATGAAGAAACCAATACTTCTGTGCGAGATCCAACTGCTGGACAGCCGCAAGAAGCGCCTAAGTTTGTTTGGGCGTCTGCACTAGCAAGAGCACCAATGGCTAATGCTGCAGAGGCAAAAGCTTTCAGAATTGTTTGTTTAGTTTTCATAAGAGTAGATTAATTTGACGCAAAGATGCGTTCGAATTAAACCTAAAAAATGAAATCTAATTTGCGAAATTGTTAATGATTCAAGCGTTAAGTTGGAAGAGTGTTAAGTAGACTTAACAGTTTGTTAACGCAATAAATTTGGTGTTAAACCCAAAGGGAGAGAATTACTTTTTTCTTAGCTGAACAGACAATCCGGCAGCAAATGGAAGTCTACGAACGCCGTCGTTTGTTAAGGAAGAAACAAACTGATTGGCGAAGATTTCTGTTTTTACACTCCATTTCTTGTCTAAAACGAAATCAACACCTATGGCAAATCGAACAGCATGGCTAACGGCCTTCACGTCGCTTTTCAACACGGTTGTTTCTTCTCTGTTCGAACCAATCATTGAATAAGATATACGCTTATTCATGAAACCATTCAACGTATATCCAGCCGACAAATAAGGTCTTCTGTACTTGTTTTCTCCAAAATAATAACTGGCAACAAGAGGCACTTCTATGAAGCGGTAATCGGTTTTATACTTGTCAATGCCTAGATCGCTCAATGAATCTACGCGCTCACCAAAAGTTGAAAATCCTAAACCTGCTCTTACACTCAATTTAGATGAAAGAGTGCGCTCTGCAAAGGCTCCAACAGAATATCCAACACTACCTGACTCGAGCTTATCCCATTCTTTTTTCAACCAGTTTAAATCGCTATTGGCTTGTGTAATTCTGCTGGTAAAAGACGGATTGTAATACACACCAAAGGCTGGTTTATTTTGGGCGTTACTTGCAAAAGCAGTCAAAAACAAAAAAACAAAAATGTAATTTTTCATCTTAGCTATTCTTTACACAACGAATACTCATGCCGTATCCTTTGTAAGTGTGTTGTCTAAAAATTCGAGTTTGATTCGCATCAATGTATCTGTACCACGCTTCATTGCCATTTGTTGAAGCCGACCACCAAAAGGTTAAATTACTTTGGTAGTTCGTTTCGCCATTGAACAATCTGCAACCGGCAGGCTTCGCCTGAAATCCATATTCATCGGTGCCAAATAAAGCCGAACCCTCTGGCCAACCGCGAGAATATTTCACTGTCAATTTCTCGGCTTCATTGGTACCTCTCCAGCCAAGTGCATTCGATTCATCTTCAGACATGCCAATTTCTTTCTCTAAAATTTTCCAATCTTCGTCTGTTGGAACATGCCAACCTTCAGGCGCAATGTTCTTCGCGTTTTCAACCACATTGAAATTGTAGAGGTAGCCGAACAATGAATCGTTAATCACGGTGTAACTCGGATTAGTTGCATTCGCCCAAAGCGTATCGGCATCATTCAACGCGAAGAAATCCAATGCACTTCCATCGTTGAAATGTGTCACAGACAAGTTTTCCGCCATCCACCATTGGTCACCAATTTTAACGGTCTTGTATACATTTCCATCTACATCGGTAACTGTGCTGGTTTCTATTACGCGCGGTTCATCGGTTTTATCTGCACAACCAACTAAAGCAAGTACGCCGAATACAAGAAGCCAACTTGCGCAAAGTCTATTCAATTTGTTTCTCATAGCTTTATAAATAATTTGTGCTTACTCATTTCTCCGTTCGAAACTTTCAACTGATACATTCCTGGATCCAAGTTAGAAATACTCAAAGGCATGACCACATTCAAATCTGTTGAAGTAAACAATCCGGAGAGCTTAACCGAGCCATAGGTGTTGTATACTTCGTAGGTCCAATTGTTGGCAGCGCCTGCAATAATATTCAAAGTAATGTCGCTGCTCGTAGGATTAGGATAAACATTTATGTCGAAGTTGTCGCCCATTAACGACGGACAAACTTCTTCAATGTTTCTGCCCGCGCAAGATCCAGGGTAGCAGCACAATTCCTGTATGTTCAAATTGGCCGCAGGGTCATAATTACAGGCCATGTGATCGGTACATCCGAAAACAACCGGCGTAATGCAAGAGCCTTCTTCCAAACAAATAAAAGAAGAGTTATACTCTAAGAAATTCGGGTTGGTACATCCGCAGGAATACGGATAACTTAAATACGAATTGTAAATTTCATTTTCACCCAATAGCGAATCTGTGCCCACATAATTCACCAACGTTGGAACACCGTTCACCAGTTCTTCAACCGTAATATTTATGTTGAAGGCCAAATCTCCCAAGGTCGTTAGTTGAGCAATGATCACTTGATTGCTGTCTGCAACGGTTCCATGCACACCCGAACAACTCAATTCAAAACCAGAACTCAGAAAAGAACTTTGCGGAGTCACTGAACCAAACATAGTTGTATCAACTCCAGAAAGAAAGTCTAAAACTCCCGCATTGTACCAATTGGTTGGAGCAGAATTCAACGTATCCATTCCGTCTGCAACGGTTAAGGGAATACCAAAGGAAGGGTCTTGGTTAATCATGAGTCCAGAAGCTACAGCGGCGCTTCCCCCATCGTTGTTCGCACCACCAACAAAAGAACCGTCGGTATCTTGATCCTTTAAAATTCCATAATAGTATTTTGTTCCTTGCTTAGCGGTTTGCCCTAACGTTAGCCAGGTATCCAACGCAACGGTGTTCTCTAAATATCTTCCTTTAATAAAGTCTTTTCCGAAGGTCTGTCCATCAAGTATGTTATTGAAAAACACATCTGAACTTGAAATAGAAAACGGGTGATTTGCATCTCCGTAAATTCGCTTCAAAATTGTTCCCGGCTTTAGATCAACATAAATTCTATACGTTGTAGAACCTACAGGAACACCACCACCCGAAACATCGGTTGCGTCATTCGCGTCGCTCACATAATATTTTTCTACAATAACTTTTTCCAATTGTGCTGAAGCGTAATGTGCAGCAAACAATGAAATAAATAGTGCGGTAATAACTGTCTTCATCTCAATCTAAAATTAGAGTTTGTACGCGAAGCTGACCAAGAAATTCGTTCCGTATCTGAAACGGTCATAATCTACATAACCACTTGGAAGTTTATACGCTCGGCGAACAGGTGCATTCAAAATATCTCGAACCGTAATGCTTGCTACGTAGTGCTTGCCAATGGTTTTGCTTAATTTGAAATCTACCAAATGGCGTGGAATTTCATACACATCTGGTCTTCCTTTTACCGAACCGGCAATAACCAAACGAGGTCCTTGTACGTTGTAACTCACAGTAGCTGTTAAGCCCAATGAATCGGCAGAATACGTTAGAATCGAATTGAACAAATAAGGCGCTTGTCCAAACATAGGTCGGTAAATCGTATCCACTATGGTATACACTTTTACACCATCGATAATCTGTAAATCCTTTCTTACGAATTCCGCTCTTGATTTAACCAAAGTCACGTTCGCACGAAACTCGAAATGTTTACCCAATTGCTTCTTTCCTTCCAATTCAACACCACGAACCGTTGAGTGGTCAATGTTGTCCCAAGTAATACCGGCACTTCCAAATCCCATTTCAATGTGGTTATGAAAATCTTTGTAAAACACGCTTACCGATAGGTTATCTCCATTGGCAAAATATGTTTCACCGCGGAAATCATAATTCGCAATGTGAACCATTTTCAAATCTGAATTTCCATAAATCAATGTTCTAAATTCATTGTCGAAAATAGCTGCATCGCTCAACTCACGAATACTTGGTCTAGCCACAGACTGACTGTAGTTGAAACGCAAATTGCTTTGGGTTTCTGTTTTCGATTTCAACTTGTAAATCAAACTTCCACTTGGTAAGAAATTCCATTGGTTAATGATACCTGCATTCACGTAGGCGAATCCACCCACGTTTTCTCTTCGAACATCGTTGTAACCATAACCCAAACGGTTGTACTTATCTACATCGGTGAAGATGTCTGTGTGCTCTGCGCGCACTCCACCCGAAAAACGAAGCGATTCATTCAGCTCATAATCCAACAAGGCGTAAGCCGCTTGAACATTGCTGTGACCAAAACTGTGGTTACGATCAAAGTCAAAGTGTCTGTAGAAATAATCAACAGTTCCATTCTGCATAACAAACTTATCTGGACTTAAATAATTGTCTAGATTTCCGTCGGTCAATGGAGCTACGTTCAAATTATTTCCTGCAAACAAACGGTACTCATCGTTGTCAATTTTTCTGTAATTGCGTTGTGTAGCTGCACCGAATTTCAACTTGCGAATAGCGCCGTCTTTCGAAGATTTCAAGGGTAATTCTGCACCTACTCTTCCATCGAAAATATTTTCATCTAAATTCCTGTAGTATCTGCGAATTCCGTCTCCAGCAGTTGGAGAAAACTGATAACTCGCAATCGAATCGAAATTCAACACCTGCATGTATTGTGTTGCTTTAAAATCGGGTGCAACACTCTTTCCGTCGGTGTAGGAAGCGTTCACATCCAATTTCAATTTAAGCGAAGGAATGTAGTGCTGCGAAGAGTATTGATAAACCATTTGCTTGCGTTGCTCGTAGAAAATGTTTCGAGTCACATTCGCTTCTTGATAAGAAACGCCCATGTGCATTTCTTCATAACTCGCAACGTCGTTATTTCCGATTACGTTCGGCATAAATAAAAACGAAACCTTGTTGTTCTTGTTAAGCTTGTAGGCCAGGTTTAACAAGGCACTGATTGAATTGGTCTCACGGCTTATGATGGCGTTATCTTGACGCTCAAATGGAAATCCCAAAGACTCGTCACCCACGCGCTGTGAAATTCCATTCGGATCGAAACGAACAGCAGACCCGTATTTAAATCCGAAAATAAATCCAAGCTCTTTTCCAAACAACATCTTCTGATCACCAATGCTAAAGCTCTGCGAATAATTCATTGGAGCATTGCGGTACTTGGTATTCCAGTTGTTGTTGAAACCGTTGTTGTAGCTGGTTCCATTCGGATTAATGGTATTAAAGGCCTGAGGCTTATACGTAGTGTTGTACTGATCTCTCGCGTTTTGAACCGCACTTGGATCGTTGAATTGCGCTGCAGACAACAGTCCCAATTGCACCAATCCCATTCTGAAGTAGGTATCGGCTTGCGCATTTCCATCTGTCCAACCGTGAATTCCTTGTTGTGCAAAATAATCTCCCAATCCAAGAGCTACCATCTGTTGGTAACCTGTAGGGTCTAAATTCGGAACAGTTAATCCATCGGTGTTTCGAATACGAAGT
Source organism: Flavobacteriales bacterium (assembly GCA_947452685.1). Classification (GTDB taxonomy): domain Bacteria; phylum Bacteroidota; class Bacteroidia; order Flavobacteriales_D; family Sanyastnellaceae; genus CAIZGX01. Next base: position 17,347 of record CANGEF010000012.1, read on the forward strand.
CCGTTGTCGAAGCCCAACCAATCGGTGCCGCTTCGGTCTGAAGTAATGAAATTTTTAAATGTGGTTTGCGCATTGTATCCGAATTGCGATTCAATGTTCACAGCCAACTTATCTGGATAGTCTTTTGTTTCAACAGAGATGTATGCACCTGCCCAATCGCCAGGCAATTCAGCACTCTGTGTCTTGGTAATAACAATGTTGTCTACCAAACTTGAAGGGAAGATATCCAGTTTAATGTTGTTGGTTAATGGATCTAACGTTGGAATACGTGAGCCATTCAAGGTGGTGCGAACATAACGGTCGCCAATACCACGCACTGTAATTAAACCGCCGTTCGTAGAAACCCCAGATACGCGTGCAATGGCATTCACCACACTCGCATCTCCAGTCTTCTTCATGACTTCAGATGAAATGAAATCTATAGAAGTGGCAGAATTCATTTTCATTTTTTCCATGTAGCCGTCGTTCGACTTCACACGTCTTGCCACGACATCCATTCCTTTGATGATGTTGGAAGAATTCAACAAGGTAAATTCTTTCGCTAACACCGCATTGTCTTTCAATTGAATTTTTTCTTCCAGGGTTTGGTAACCTACAATAACAAAATTCAAGGTGTAAGACTTGTTGTCTGGAAACTTCAACGAAAAGGTTCCTTCGAAATCTGTTTGTGCAATGATTGATTCGTTTTCAACAACACGAACAATAACGCCAAACATCGATTCTCCCTTCTCATCGGTAACCTTTCCTCTTAATGTACCCTGAGCTTCAATAGCCTGGGCGGTTAGGAAAAGAAAAAGGACTACAAAAAAGTGTTTCATAACAACAAGCTTCTAAATTTTTATTTTTTTACAAATTTCACTGAGTGAATTTGTCCTTTTCTCTCCAACTGAACCGTGTAAAATCCGCTTGGTAAATTAGATGTGTCTACTGTATGCTTTGCGCTCCAGTATACTTCGTTCATTACAACACGGCCTGTGATATCAATAACTTTCATAGACACTCGGTCTACTTGGTTGTTCGATTGAATCAAGGTCAATTGATTTTCACATGGATTTGGGTAAGCCGAAAACTCTACGTTAGAAACCATGCCATTCGACTCAACGGCATCGATTACCGGAGGAAGAGAAGTGTACACCAACGTTGTGTCTATGAACTCACCTGTTAATGCTGAATCAGCTACAAAAATTTGACTCTCTCCTGCAACAGGAGTAGATAACTGAAGGTTCAAATGAAAACTGAAAATTCCATCTGTTGTGAATTGTCCCAACAACACATGATTGCTTGGAGTAACTCCGTCCATTCCTCCCAATGCCGCAATAGCAGCGCCATTCGTGGTGAAATCGTTTCCAACCGTTTGGTCGAAAATATCCAATTCATTGGTAATTCCTAAAACGTTCGGGATAATTGGAGCACCTGGCATTAATCCGTCCACGCCGTTTATTCCTGTTAAAGGCAAACCAGCTGTTGCGTCGTTGTTCGCTAAAATACCTTGGTTGTTTCCAATAGTACCGTCGGTGTCTTCAGTCTTTAAAACTCCACAAAGACCGTTCGCAACGCCACCAATGGTGAAGTAGGAATCGATCAACGTTGTGTTCTTCTTGGTATTGTTTACGCTAGTTGCTTGATATACTTTGAAGCCATAGTTCGGATCGTTGTAAAATGCCGTTGAGGTGTGCACGTTCAACGTGTGTTGTGGTGAACCAAACAATTGAATAACCTTGTAACCTGGGAGCAAATTCGCATAAACTCTGTACGTAGTTGAACCTACATGCAAAGGATATACTGCACCGTTGTCGCCCGCATCGGTTGAATCAGCAGCATCTGAAACATAGTATTTCTCCACTACAATTCCTTCCAAACCCACTTGTGAAAACGCCATGAATGAAGTGAAAACTGTGGCAATAAGTAGTAAGCTTTTTTTCATCTGATTTATTTTTTCTTTGATTTATTTTTTTTGTTTTCCGAATTGAAAATCAAGTCTGGGTGTGTCCATTCACTTTCTTCACCCACCGGATTTTTCGCAACGTATTTTTGTGAAGTGCCATTCGGCGCTCCGATAAGTAGATTCAATTCGAAATTCAGATTTCCTTTTGTCGTCAATTGTGCAATTAGCACGCAATTCGTTGAAAGCGAATCGGCACCTGCCGATCCTTTGCCCAAACACGCCCAAGCTCCGTTGGTTACTTTTAATTTGTTGGAAAGTGTTGAAGAACCCAATACAAAAGACAAGGAATCCATTTGATAAAACGTAGGAAACGGAACAAACTCCGCGCGCTTCATTCCATCTTTTTCATAAAGTGGAATCATCTTCTTTTTGTTTCTGAAATAACCCTTTTCGAATATCAAATACTTATCGCTTATGGTGTCATCGGCTTCCTTTAATGTACCCAGATGCCCCGCTGAGCATGCACCCACCGACAACCACGAATCCAATAAAGCAATGTTCTTTTTGTAAGCACGCTCAGGGATAATGTTCGGTTGAATGTTTCCATCTTCAATGTGGTTGAAGAATTTCTCTGAAGATTGAATAATTAGTGGATGGGTTGGCGTTCCATAAGCCGCTTGAAAGCGATAGCCCGGCTTAAGATCTACGTAGATGCGATACGTAACGCTGCCTTTCGGTAAATCACCGCTAAACAATTTCCCAGCGTTATCCGCTTCGGTAGAGACATAAAATCTCTCCACTACAACGCCTTCTAAACCGTCTTGAGCGAAACCTTGAAAACCCAAGAGTAAAGCAAAAAATATAGTGGGAAATTTTAACATCAATACAACTCTATAAATGTTGTGCGAAATTAATTCTTCTACCCACCCTGGATATTAATCAGATGTTATGAATAGACCTTAAAATACCCTTTATGTGAATAAATTGTTAAATCTCGATTTCAATTAATACTTCACAAATGTCTTGGTTTTACCATTTACACGATCAACATAATAACCTCTTGGAAATTCCATTACATCGATAATTGCTTGGTATCCAAAAATTTTAGAAGTATGAATCAGTTGTCCCTGAGAATAATATATCTCCACAGGAATACTTATATAAATGTTAATGGGGGTGCAATCATCATCGATTCCGTTCGATTTTCGAATAACGTAGTTCCAATTACGAAGTACGAATAACGAAGTTCAAAGTTTTTAACATTTCAAGCATAAGTCTTTCAATGAGTTAATTTTATGTGCGTTGACTTTTTGAATAAAATGAACATAATGGCAAAAGAAATAGCGTTGTTTGAAGAAAAACAGATTAGAAGACATTACGACTCTGAAAAGGAGATTTGGTATTTTTCATTGGTAGATATTGTCGATGCATTAACCGATTCGAAGAATCCAACGGATTATTTGAAGAAAATGAGAACGAGGGAATCTGAATTGAATTCTTACATAGGGACAAATTGTCCCCAGGTAGCAATGCTTGTTAACGGCAAGAGTCGAAAGACCTTGTCAGGTAACGTGGAGCATGTTTTCAGAATCATTCAATCGATACCCTCACCAAAGGCAGAGCCATTTAAACAATGGTTAGCTATCTGTTAAAGAGCACAAGCAATTGAAACAATTGAAGTCGCAAAATTTGCGAGATCACATGAATGAAGCAGAATTACTTTTTACAGCCTTAGCCGAATTGTCAACTCGACAAATTGCAGAAACAGAGAATGCGAAAGGCTTGCTTGAAAATGCTAAAGCAGGGAAGAAAGGAGGAGCAATAGCGAAGAATGCTCGAAAAGAACTTGAAGAGAAAACTGGGAGGAGTGTTATCAGTGATCAAAATTTTTTAAAGCCTAAAAAGAAAAAGTGAAAGCAGTTCTAACAACGTCAGTTATAACAACGTCAGTTCTAACAACGAAGTTCAAACAACGAAGTTCTTCAGCACCCCACATAGCATTGGAAAGACTATGAAAATACCCCCGCCGTGACTCGAACACGGATTAGCTGTTTAGGAAACGGCCGTTTTATCCTGTTAAACTACGGGGGCATGAATGCAAAGATACCTTCAAAACAAAAAAGCCCACTATTTCTAGTGGGCCTTCATAAAAATCAATTCTTCTATTTATGGTCTACAATAAACTTCAAGGTTTGAATATTCTTTTCTTGCAAAACCTGAAGCGTATACACACCCTGAGACAATGAACCAACATCTAGGCGTTCAAAGCTACTGTTTGAATTTCCACTTATCACCAATTCTCCTACTGCCGAGTAAACCGCAAACTTGAATGGCGTGGCATTCACCACATGAATGGTTAATTCAGAACTCACTGGATTCGGGTAAATTCCAACCAAATGATTGATCTCCTCTACAGATTCGATTATAACATCCAATAAATTGGAAACCGGACTTACACACGTTCCGTTGTTTCCCTCTGCAGAGTACACACCGTTCGCTGTTGGCATGTAGGTTGGTCCAAAAGACCCTGCGATTAGAACTCCATTGAAATACCAATCTGCACTGCTTCCATCAGATGTTGAAAGCGTATTGCTATTTCCATCATAAGTAATAACAGGCGCTGAAGGCAGAGCAACAACATTCAATGTGATAGTAGAACTTGCTGTTGTTATTCCTGAGCAATTCGTTGGATCCGATATTGTACAGTTCACCACATCTCCTGCGGCTACTGAATTCAATGAAAGAATATTTCCAAATTGGTTCACCGCTGTTCCGTTCACCGTCCAAGAATAAACAGGTGACGCAACATTCGCTGCAGTAGCAATAATATCTACAGCACTGCCTTCGCAGGGTGCAGCTATGGCCGAGTTCACAGACAATACAGGAGCTTGTGCGTTTCCAACTACAATGCTCACAGGAACACGAGCGCTAGCGCAGCTTTGCGAAATACTCCAGTTGTAGAAGAAATAGTAGTACACCAAATTATTCGCGTTGTTTCCAATGATTGAGACAACACCCGGAATCGTGTACGGATAAACTGCATTTGCATTATTTCTCCACAAATTGCTTCCACCCGCAACACCCAACTGATAGCCTGTTCCAGCCACAATATTGAAGTTTAACGTAACTGTACTTATTCCTGATGGAACATTCACAGTTGCACTCTGAAGAACAGCACCTGCAGCATCTCTTAATTCAATGGTTCTATTTCCAGCTGCTCCTGCATTCACTTGAACAGAAACCAAGGTGAAATTGCTTAACGCATCGAAAATCATGTAGCGATAGGTATTCGCCGTATAAAAACTTCCATTCGCACTGATGTCAGTAGAACCCACATTTGAAGATCCCGAACCCACTTGATTCTCTGCGTAATACGTTGCCGAAGCGTTCAATACAGGTGTTGTGAAATTGTTTCCCGACGCTACCGGTGAACCGCCCGTAGATTGAGAGTACCATACGATGTTTCCTGTTCCAGTTGCATTCAAGTTGAAGGATTGCGGACTGCACACTGAATAACTCGTGGTGGCAACAACAGGCAATTCCATCACATTCACGTTAATGTAGTTGGAAATAACTTTCGTGTTCGTTCCAGCACAATTCGTTACGGAAAGTTGAACCGTGTAGTTTCCTGTTTGAAGATAACTGTGCGTAGGATTTTGTTCTGTTGAAGTATTTCCATCGCCAAAATTCCAACTCCATGAAGTAGCGCTTCCGGTTAAATCGGTGAAATTCACTACACCACCACAACCTGAAGTGTGGTCGGCGATGAAATTGGAAACAGGGGCCAACGGTTGCAACACCACGTTGTGCTCTACACCCGTGTTAGCGGTAACAACAATGTTATTCAAAGTTACACTTTGATAACCGGGTGCTGAGTATGTAACACTGTAGGTGCCTGGAGTAATCGGACGGTAATAGTTTCCGATTGGAAGAGAGGTGAACACATGCGAGCTATCTGCATCGTGATTATTCACGAAAACTTTTGCTTTCACAGGCAAGCCCGTGCAACCATCTGTTACCAACCCGTGAAAACCGTTCAAGGTTTCTTCCATGAAATACAACAACGCGTGTTTATTGTTGGTCCAGTTACTCGTAAATTCAGACGGTGGAATTAATTTAGTTGTGGAAAGTTCAACGGTAATTTCTCTGCAGTGGTGAAACGCGTTCATGTAATCTTGTCTTCCACCATTCACTTCATACCACGCAAAGCCATTGGTCACTCCCGGTGCGTCGAAACCTGCAGTGGCAAAGTCAACCATGTAATTCGGAGGTGATACCGCATGAACAGTATCTACGTAATTCAATCCTACATCTACAAACCACGTTCTATCTGGGTGGTCTATGGCCTTCGTATCCCAAGGGTAATTATACACCTCTGCTCCGCCATGAAAATTAGCCGACATGACAAAATCCATGGTGTCTGCAAAGCCCATGAACGCTTGGGTCTCGAGCTGCCAAGCTAATCCGTCTGGATGCTGGCCGTCTTGCGGATCTGGAAAATTTCTATTTAAGTCAACGTTATTTCCGTTGTAACGAATGGCTGCATTTACCGTATTGTCTCCACCCATGTAGGTGCCGTCTGGATTCGCCAAAGGATTAATCCAAATTTCCATTGAATTAATGAGTGAAGTTACACGAGGGTCTGTTCCGTAATTCGTAAGCAAGTGATCAATCATGTACAACATGTCAATGTATCCTGCTGTCTCATCTCCGTGCATGGTAGACGTGTACAAAAATTGCGGCTCATATTCACGCACGTTTACGTTGTCTGTTATTTTCAACGTGTAAATTCCATGTCCATTCGTAGTTGTTCCAATGTTGTGCAACGTACAAATTGAAGGATAGTTCGTAGCCCAGTTCTGCATCATAGTCACGTACTGTGAGTAAGTTGGATAGGCAGTCAGATTCAAGGTTCTGTCTCCGGAAGCGTGGTCCATGAGCATTTCCATTTCCTGCAATTGAGATGGATTCACCAACACGTGGTAATGCTTGTTCGTTTCAATGAAATTCAAGAACTGATTTTTGTTTGCATAGGCAAATACGGTATTTCCTTGAACATCATCAATGGAAACAATCTTCGTGAAAGTTGATATCTCGGAACGATTTTGAATTTCAAACTTGAAATACAATTCCGTTTTCTCTTCAAACAACCTGTTCACTAAACGCTCTTGTTTAGGGGTTTGTGCATTAGCCGAGAGTGCTAGGGCTACAACTGCAAATAAGAATAGTATTCTTTTCATAAGATAAAAGTTGGATTAGGCCATTCCCTTGCAAGAAACAGCGATTCAAATGTAACATTTGAATGACTAATCACAACAGGAAAAAAAACATGATTCTTGGAGGGCATGCATCTGTTGACCGCATTAAAGGCTATTTTTGAAGTATGAAACAATTCGGCCTGCTTTTGCTCATCCTTTGTTCGGTTGCCTTTTCTTCTTGTCGCAAAGACCTGGGAATAAAATGTAAATCTTTCACTCGCGTGAATGTCACCAATGTTATTGGAACAAGCGCGTTCCATTTAGACAGTACCTATACGAACGCCGCCGGAGAAGCTTATCGCGCCTACCTCTTGAAGTATTACGTCTCACATATGGCACTTGTCAATGAAAGTGGTGAGCGCGTTGCATTGTACGCACATGAACTCCTTGATCAATCGGTTCCCGCTTCACTAGAATTGGATCCGGTAGAAATTCCAGACGGACATTACACTTCGCTGGAATTCAGTTTAGGTGTAGACTCTCTTCACAATCACTCGGGCGACCAAGCGGGTGATTTGGATCCGATGTATGGTATGATCTGGACCTGGAACACGGGCTATATTTTCTTCAAACACGAAGGGTATTTCACTTCAAGCACCTCTGGCACCGAACAGCCACTTATTTATCACTACGGGACAGACCGCGCGCTGGCTGCGGTTTCTCTTCCACTCGATTTACATGTAAGCGGAAACCAATCCATCATTCAACTGCAATTCGATTTGAATAAATTGTATAGCAATCCGAGCACGGTTGCCTTCACAGGGAATAACAACCATCAAAGTATTTCCTCGCAAGA
>CANGEF010000013.1 GCA_947452685.1 Flavobacteriales bacterium
GCTTCATGATTCAAGGATTGAACAAACCAATCATTCTTACGGGATCACAACTTCCATTGGGAAGACTTCGAACTGACGGAAGAGAGAATTTTATAACAGCAATTGAAATTGCTTCGAAAAGAAAAAACAATGAGCCGTTGGTTCAAGAAGTAGCGATCTGTTTTGGAGAGCGACTCATGCGCGGAAACCGCAGTTGGAAGGCGAATACAGAAATCTTTGACGCTTTCGATTCGCCAAATTTTGGGAACTTGGCAACAATTGGAACGCATATCATTTTCAACGAGCAACTTCTTTTCAGATCGAATAAACCGTTGAAGTTTGTTAAAGCAATGACAGAAGGTGTTGGCGTTTTGAAATTGTATCCGGGTATTCTCCCTTCATCCATTGCATACGCATTGGCACGTCCAAATATGAAGGTCTGTATTATAGAATCCTTTGGAGCGGGCAACGTGCCCCGGAACGAAGAGTTTTTAGATGTGTTCAAAGACGCCATAGAAAGAGGCGTTTCAATAATTAACATTTCGCAATGTAAGCGAGGAAGAGTGGACGAACGGTTATACAAAACAGGAAAAGCCTTTGCTGAAGCAGGCGCTATTTTCGGATATGACTTGACCTTTGAGGCCGCTATTACCAAGAGTATGTATTTGTTAGCTCAAGGGTTTCAAGGAAAGGAATTTCGAGATGCTTTGTTGGAAGACGTTGCAGGGGAGCTAAGTGAGAATTAATCAATCTTAAACAATCGTTTCGCGTTTTCTGTAGTCAATGCAGCAGTCTCATCGAATGTCATTCCTAAAGACTTTGAGATGAATTCAACGGTATGTTCAATGAAGGCGGGCTCGTTTCTTTTGCCTCGGTTGGGAACAGGCGATAAAAACGGAGCGTCTGTTTCGACAACGAGTTTATCTACCGGAATTTTTTGAATACTTCCATCTTGATTTTTCTTGTAAGTGGAAGTACCGCCAATTCCAAAATAGAAGTTGTGGTACGATGCGATTTTTCGAATTTCATTTTCACTTCCGGTAAAGCAATGAAAGACACCGCGTAGTTCAGGACTGTCATGCTCATCTAAACACTCGAAGATTTCTTTGAACGACTCGCGAGCATGAATAATGAGTGGTAAGTTGAATTCTTTTGCCCAATTGATTTGCTCGATGAATGACTTTTTCTGAATTTCAAGGTTGTCTTGTTTCCAATGTAAGTCAATACCCGTTTCGCCAATGCCAACAGGCTTTACAATAGGTATAAGAGCTTTCATTCGAGCGAGAACCTCTTCGTAATCGTCATTCACATCACAGGGATGCAAGCCAATCATGCTGTAGAAAAAATCTGGATAGTCTTTGCACAATCCGAGCATGGGTTCAATGCTCGCTTCGTCTATGTTTGGAAGTAAAACTTTTCTCACGTCACAAGACTTTGCGCGTTCAACCACTTCGGCTAAATCATCCTTGAAAACATCTAAATAAACGTGGCTGTGCGTATCAATTATCATTTAGCAAAAGTAGTGAGTTCCTTTTGAATGTATCTTGCAGCCGAAATGAATTCTAGGGCGAAAATTTTAGTGATTCGATTCAGCAGTATCGGAGATATTGTTCTGACTTCTCCTATTTATCGAATTTTGCAAGAGCAGCTGCCGCATGGAGCGGAAGTGCATTTGCTTACTCAAAAGCGTTTCGCATTTGTAAATGAGGCCAATCCCTTCGTGAACAAAATTTGGGCTGTTGAAAAAAGTGGGATGGAAGTATTCAATGAACTCAAAGAAGAGAGTTTCGATTACATCATAGATCTTCAAAATAGTCTACGGTCTAGGAGCGTTCGCAAAAAGCTGGGTGTGCTTTCATTTCATGTGAACAAGAAGAATATTCGGAAATGGATTCAAATTAATCTTGGGCTTTGGAAAGGTTCTGTTGGACACATTGTAGATCGCTATTTGGAAACGCTGAAATCGTTCAAGGTTAACAACGACGGGAAGGGATTGGAATATTTCATTCCATCAGCAACAAATGCAATTCAAGAAATTCTTCCATCCGAATTTATTCACCAGGGGTATACCGTTATTGCAGTCGGAGGGGCGCACGAGGGGAAACGTTGGAGTGCTGAAAATTGGGCTGTGCTGTCGGAAGGTTTACATGAAGATCGAGTGGTATGGATTGGTGGAAAGGAAGACGAAATTGATTTAACGCATTCGCCATTGCATTTAAATTTGATTGGCAAATGCAGTGTTCATGAGAGCGCTAGAGTTGTAGAGCATGCAAAATCAATAATCTGTGGAGATACCGGAATGATGCACATTGCAGCAGCTTTCAACAAAGACGCCATTGTTTTGTGGGGATGTACAAACCCTGAATTGGGAATGGGTATTTATAGACCAAGATTGCAAGATGGCGAGCCTTTGCACACCATTTATCTTCAAGCAAAAAGAAAGGGAAGACCATGTTCGAAATTAGGAAATCATTGTAAATATGGCATGCACAACAAATGTATAGATGTGATTCACGTGAATCATGTGTTCGATGCTTTTAATAAATTGAAAAACAAATGGAAATGAAAACGGTATCACCAAAAGAGACGCTAACCATAGCCACACATTTTGTACTTCCTGAAAATACCAACACGTTGGGAAACCTAATGGGAGGTCAGCTTTTGAATTGGCTAGATATTGCATCGGCAATTTCAGCTCATAGACTTTGCAAACGAGTGGTGGTAACCGCTGCGGTGAACAACGTTTCGTTCCAGCATCCCATTAAATTAGGAGACATTGTCATTATTGAGGCCAAAGTTTCAAGAAGTTTCGCCACTTCAATGGAGGTGTTTATGGATATTTATGTTGAACATCACACAACAGGCGAGAAGATCAAATGCAACGAGGCCATTTATACGTTTGTTGCTGTTGATCAAATGGGAAGCCCAATACATGTCCCAGAATTGCTTCCGGAAACAGAGGAAGAAAAGATTCGTTTTGAAGGTGCACTAAGAAGAAGACAACTGCGGTTGATTCTAGCTGGAAAAATGAAGCCAGAGGATGCCAGTGAATTAAAGGCTTTGTTCGCGTAATGGATACGGTTAAAGCGCTTCATATCATTTTTGTTGTCACGTGGTTCGCTGGTCTGTTTTATATTTTTAGACTTTTTGTTTACCATGCGGAAGCACAAGAAAACAAAGAAGAATTAGAACGTGAAATTCTAATTAAACAATACAAAATAATGGAGTGGCGCTTGTGGTACATTATTACTTGGCCAAGCGCTATTCTGACCCTTATTTGGGGAGTATCTCTTCTGTGTTTCAATCCATCTTATCTTACCCAGCCCTGGATGCTGTTGAAATTATTTTTTGTCGTTTGTCTTTTTGCGTATCAAGTATTAGGACAACGGATTTTTAAAAATCTTTATGAAAACAGAAGGACATACAAGGCTTATCATATGCGTATGTTGAATGAAGTAAGCACACTTGTCTTAATTGCAGTTGTGTTTCTGGTTGTTCGCAAAGATGAGCTTAGTTGGGTGTGGGGGGTCTTAAGTATACTTGGAATAGGATTAATTCTGACATTCGCTATTCGTGCCTATGCAAATTTTCGCAAGCGCAGGAGCGAATTATAAATCAAACAGTATTTTCATATCTTTAAAAAAAAATCCAACGGAATGTCACGAGTGTTTTTCCTTTTATTCATAGTCCTTCAAACGCTATCTATTCATTCGGCAGCTCAGAAAAAAAGTTTGCCCGACTGGCTCGCTGCAGAAAAGAAAAACAACAAACTTGTTTATGTAAACGGAGTGACTATAGCGAATGATACTGACGCTGAAATGCCCACTCGCATTTCGGTTGAGCTGATTGGTTCGGAATCGAAAAAGGCTACTTTTGATAGCTTCAGTGACAGAGGGAATTTTGAATTTTTCTTACGTCCGAATGCCATTTACCACATTTCATTTGAAAAAAACGGATATCTTACGAAGATGCTTGAAGTGGTAACAGATAATATTCCGGATAAAGAATGGAAAGCTGGATTTAGTTTAGAGCTTCAGGTTTCTATGGAAATAGCGGTGGATGGTTTTAGTGAAGAACTGCAATCGTCTCCATATGCAAGATGCATGTTCAGCGCCAAAACGAAAAAGATAGAATTTGATAAAGCTTTTTCCAAAGAGATGAAAGCAAGTTGGGATAAGGAACGAATTCGTTGCTCGAAGAAATAGTTTAAAGGGCGTAATGCCCTTTTATTTTTTCAAAAAGGACGTGAGACAATTTGTAGTAGCTTTCGTTCGTCCAGCCTGCTACATGCGGCGAAAGAAGCACATTCGGGTATGTTAAAAGTTTTTCGAAGAGAGGGTTTTCATTCAATCCCTCAAGCGATGATTTTTCAAAGGGAAGAACATCAAGGGCAGCAGCGCTGACTTTTCCAGAATCTATAGCAGACATTAAATCAGTTATGTTCAGGTGTCCTCCTCGGGAGGTGTTCAAGAATACAATTGGTTTTTTGAATGAATTGAAAAATGAGGCGTTGGCGTATTCTTTTGTCTCTTCACTTAAAGGCAAATGCAGGCTAACAATATCTGCAGTTTCGTAAATCTCCTCGAGTGACACTCGTTTCGCGTTTGAACCGAATGAACGTTCGGTATACTTGTCAAATTCAATTACGTTCGATTCAAATCCGGAAAGTTTTTTAGCAACACTTTGTCCCATGTGCCCAAAACCAATTAGAGCGATGGTTTTTCCTTTGATCTCAAATCCTCTGTGTTGCTCTCGTAGCCATTCTTTTCTATGGACACTCGCATTGGCCAAATGTAGGTTATTGGCTAATGACAAAAGCATTCCAACAACATGCTCGCCGACAGCATCGCTGTTTCCTTCGGGTGAAGAAAAGACTGTGACGTTGTTTTTCTTACAACATTCAAGGTCAATAATTTCTAATCCAGATCCGCTGCGCGCAATGAATTCCAAATTTGTTCCTGCTTGAATTAGATTTTCATCGAAAGTAATTCGACTACGCAGGACTACACCGGTATAAGAAGGAATGGCCTTCAGTAATTCATCGTAAGAGATCTTGTAATTGAATTCACATACAAAGCCGATCTCGGTGAGTTTCTCGGCAAGTACAGGGTGAACAGTTTCTAAGAAGAGAATTCGTTTTCCCATTAGAACAGACTGTGGGGTAGTGACGCGAAATGTGTGAGGAAGTAATGTCCAACACTGAAATAAATAATGAGGCCTACAATGTCGTTGGCTGTTGTAACGAAAGGACCTGTAGCCAATGCCGGGTCAATTTTCAACTTATCCAACATCAGAGGAAAAAAGGTGCCGCTGAGACTGGCAAAAATGATTACACAAAATAGCGCTAGTGAAACCGTGAGGCTTAATAATAATTCGAAGTGAAACAATTGGCTTGCTAGAAAAATAAGTGCACTACATACAACGGCATTGAGCAAACCAACACCAAATTCCTTTACCAATTTTTGCCAAACCGTTTCATCAAATGCACTCTGATTAGCCAATGCGCGAACCACAAGTGCTGCAGATTGAACCCCGACATTTCCTCCAGTTGCAGCAATGAGCGGCATGAAAACAGCCATGGCTGGATATTCTGTAATGTCGAAAACACCAATGATATAAGCGCCGCTCATTCCACCAATCATTCCAATTAACAACCAAGGAAGTCTTGCGCGTGTGAGTGTCCAAATGCTATCACTCGACTCAACGTCTTCCGAGATACCACTCGCCAATTGGTAATCGCGGTTGGCTTCTTCCTGCATTAAATCTACCACGTCGTCAATGGTAATTCTTCCAACTAACTTTTTGTCTTCATCTAAAACGGGAAGCACAACCAAATCATATTTTTGCATTATACGCATCACCTCGTCAACGGGAGTGTCAACATTTACAGAGCGAACTTTAGATTCTTTGTAAAGGTCTTTCAAGGTTGCTCGCATACTGGTTGAGGCGAATATGAGCGCTTTCATGCTTAATATTCCCAGCATGTGCTCATTCTCGTCAATGACATAAATAGAGTACACGTGATCGATGTATTCGGCTTGCTTGCGCATTTCTCGAATGGCTTGAGCAACAGTCCAGTCCTCGTGAACGGTAACCATTTCTACCGCCATCAATGCACCTGCCGTTCCTTCGGCATATGTCATGAGGTCCATGATATCGCTCGCTTGCTCTTCGTCTTCAAGAAGGGCAATAACCTCTTCTTGTTTTTCTTCACTTAATCCGGCAAGTACGTCAGCAGCATCATCAGAGTCAATGTTTTCAATTAACTCTTCAGCAATTTCACGACTGGTAAGATTTGATAATAAAGTCTCTTGAATGTCTTCGTCCAACTCAAGCATTACATCTGCAGCGCTCTCTTCGTCGAGAATGCGGTAGAGGTAAACACCTTCTTGGGTAGGAAGCTCGTTAATGATTTCTGCAACGTCTGCAGGGTGAAGATCTTTGGTAAATTCGTGTACAGCACTATCCTTTCCTTCGCCTATCCATTTGCGAAGGTCTGCCAATAACTCTTTTGTAAGTTCGAACTGCACGGGGAAGAGTCCATTTAAAGGGTGAATTTTTTTACCGATGCGAAGGTAAGTTATTTTTAACGTAACCTGATTTATATTCGCCTATCTAAATTTAGAAAATGAAAAAGCATCTTGCATTATTTGTCATAGCCCTTTCGGGATTATTGGTAATTCCTGCCTACGGAACGGTTGACCCTTCAAAAAAGAAAAAACCACCGGTTAAAAAAGAAGAAAAAAAGCCCGAAGATAAATTCGGTGATATTGTAAAAAAATGCAAGAAGAAAGAGGGTTTCCTTTCATTCTATACCGATACAGTTTCGGGTAAAACTTATATCGAGATTCAAAAAGCGCAATTGAATCAAGAAATGATCTATTTCAATTACATTGAAAATGCACCGGTTGAAACAGGCTATCACAAGGGCGCATTCGGAGATTCGAAGATTGTTGTTTTCAAAAAGAATTACGAACGTTTAGAAATAGTTCAGCCAAACACGAATTACTATTACGACCCTTCGAATGCAATAAGCAAGTCTTCATTTTCCAACATTAACAATCCAGTTTTAGCTTCAGAAAAAATTGAAGCTACAAGCCTGGATGGAAACAAGATGCTTATTGATGGCGACGCGTTGTTGTTGTCAGAGAAAATGCAATTGGTTAAGATGCCAGCGCCACGTGGAGGAGACGCGCCGTTGGGAAGTTTGAGCAAAGAGAAATCGAAAGTGAATTCGATTCGCACCTACAAAGAGAATTCTGAAATAGTAGTGTCCTATGTTTATGAAACGAATTCTCCGAACATCGGTGGAGATGCTGTTGCAGATGGAAGAAACGTGACGGTTCAATATCAACATTCGTTTTTGTCGGTTCCTCAGAACAACTTCAAATCGCGTTACGACGATCCTCGCATTGGTTATTTCACCACGCAAGTAAACGATATGACCGTTGCTTCAGCAACACCTTGGAGAGATGTGATTCACCGTTGGAATTTGGAAAAGAAAAATCCAAATGATAAAATCAGTGAGCCCATTCAACCGATCACATTCTGGATGGAAAACACAACGCCTGTTGAGTTTCGTCCAATCATTAAAGAAGCAGTAGAGCGTTGGAATGTTGCTTTTGAGGCAGCAGGCTTTAAGAATGCTGTGGTTTGCATGCAACAACCCGATGATGCAACTTGGGATGCAGGAGATATTCGTTACAACGTTTTGCGTTGGACATCTACACCAGCGCCGCCATTTGGTGGTTACGGTCCAAGCTTCGTTAACCCAAGAACCGGTGAGATCTTAGGTGCCGACATTATGTTGGAATGGGTGGCACTAACCAATCGTGTTTATGCAGACCGTACCTTTCGTTTAGGAAGTTCATTAACAGAAGAGCAAGAGCAGTTGCTGAAAGAAAAAGGAGCACGTAATCCGTTTTTATGCAACGCCGCTGCAATGAGTAATGAGCAATTGATTTTCGGGACAAACGCGGCAAACGTAATGGGAGCAAGCGAATTAGAGAAGCAAGAAATTGTTCGTCAGATGTTGTATCGCTTGGTTCTTCACGAAGTAGGGCATACCCTAGGTCTTACGCACAACATGCGCGCAAGCACACTTCAGTCGGTTGCTGATATTAAGAATATTGAGAAAATCAACAAGGAGGGTTTGGCGAATTCCGTAATGGAATATCCGGCTTTCAACTATCAATTGAATCCGAAAGAACAAGCGTTGTATTGCGATGTGAAAGTGGGGCCTTACGATAAATGGGTGATTGAATATGGCTACAGCCAAGCACTTTCTGATGAGCAAAAAGAGAAAGAGCGTTTAGATAAAATCACAGCAAGAAGTACTGAGCATCAGTTGGCTTATGGAAACGATGGAGATGATATGCGCACTGCTGGAAGAGGAATTGATCCAGATGTGAACATCTATGATCTTTCGAGCGATCCGGTTGCATACGGCGCTGAGCGTTGCGAATTAGTAAAAGTTGTTCTTCCGAAATTAAAAGAACATTTGATTACTTCAAACGAAAGCTATGCTGAATTGCTTCAGTCTTTTTTAATTGCAACGAAGGAATATGGCATTCAAACCAATGTAATGACGCGTCAAATTGGAGGTGTGCATTACGATAGAGCCTATGCTGGACAAGGTTCTTCGGTAAAGCCTCTGGAGCCAGTTTCAGAAGTAAAACAAAAAGAGGCTATGAAGGCTTTGGCGAAATATGCATTTGCCGGAGATGTTTGGAGTGAAGCAATTCCCACGTTTAATTACTTATTGGATCAAAGGAGAGGTTTCAGTCAGTTCTCGAAAAGTGACGATCCGAAAATCCACGATCGTATTTTAGATATGCAATCAGAGTGTTTGAATCACTTGATGCATCCCCGTGTTCATCAGCGTATTGTAGATAGTTACATGTATGGAAACACGTATTCGATTGATGAGGTGATGTTCGATTTAACACAGGCCATTTTTGAATCTGATTTGAAAGGAGAGGTGAATACCATTCGTCAAAACTTACAAATTGAATACACACGCAGGTTAATTGATATGTTAGACGTGAAGAATAAATACGACAATGTTTCGCAAGGCGTAGCATTATCTGAGCTGAAACGCATTCAAAAATTTGAAGAGGGTAATGTTGCAGGAAGTTCATTAACAAGGGCTCATAGAGGCCATGTTGTGAAACTTATTGAAGATGCGCTAAGCGCGAAATAAGATTTACAAAATTCTGCGAATGAGGCGAAGGTTATGCGAATAACCTTCGCTTTTTTTATTGATTCCCTGGTGGTCTAATAGATCAATACGCAATTCTCCTGAGGCGTGAAGTATTTCA
The DNA here is from genome assembly GCA_947452685.1 of Flavobacteriales bacterium. GTDB lineage: Bacteria > Bacteroidota > Bacteroidia > Flavobacteriales_D > Sanyastnellaceae > CAIZGX01. The sequence goes on from CANGEF010000013.1 coordinate 9,300, forward strand.
AAACTTCCGCTGTTCTCCAAAACAATTCCGACATGCGTAATGCGTCCTTCAGCATTATCAAAGAACGCAAGGTCGCCGCTCTTTGCCTCTGAGAGGAGCATGATATCTGAGCCTTCCGTTGCTTGTTGATAGGCGTCACGTTTTAATGAATATCCGAGCGTTTTAAAAAAAGATTGTGTAAAGCCTGAGCAGTCATATCCGAAATTGGTTTTTCCTCCCCAAACATAAGGCACTCCAATGTATGATTTGAATAAAGCAAGCGCCTCATTAAGCGTTAACAATTGCCCCTGAAAATCGTCAGGTACAAAAGCGCCGAGAGGCATAAGAACGTGTTTGTTTTCGAAAGCTTGGAGGTTGCTCGGAAAAGAAAAAACACGATTAGTTTTTACTTCGAAAACCTGCGGAGAGAATTGTTTTTTATCAATCCAGCCGCGGTATTGATCGAAACTCGTTTCAATGCAGTACCACTTTTCATTTTCTTCCAGAACTTCAAAGGTTTCCCCAAAAATAAGTTGACTAACTTGTTCACTGCGATCAGAGGCTTCTGCACGCATGGGAATAAATGAAAGAAGACATTGTCCGTTTACCATGTTTCAAATTTCATCATAAAATTTTCTTATTTCATTTTAAATGATGGTCAATTATTCAATGTTGAATGTGAATGGATGGAAGAAAAGTGTACATTTGGGAAAATTAAAGCACTATGTGGCGCGAATTGGACAATAAACTCGTTAGAGAATTTCGTTTCAAAGACTTCCAAGAGGCATTTACCTTTTTAACTCGCGTGGCATTCCTCGCAGAAAAAAGTGGTCATCATCCGGCTTGGTTCAATGTGTACAATTACGTTCGAATTGAATTAAGTACGCACGATGCCGGAGACGTAGTCACTGAAAGAGATCGCAGAATGGCTGTAGCCATTGACGAAATTCTTCAATAATAGCAGATCTTTCATAGTTAAGCGCTAAATTCGCGGCTGAAAGTAAATCTTTCAATAGGAAATCATTTTTTATGACTCAACAAAACAGCTCTGCAGAAATGTCTGCAGTTACCGAAAGAATGGCGTTGCATAACCACGAACAAGTGGTCTTTTGTCAAGACAATGCAACCGGATTAAAAGCCATCGTAGCAATTCACAACACAACTTTAGGACCTGCAGTGGGCGGAACGCGCATGTGGATGTACGCTTCGGAAGGCGATGCATTAACAGATGCTCTTCGTCTTTCTCGCGGTATGACCTACAAAAGCGCTCTTGCCGGATTGAATATCGGTGGAGGTAAAGCGGTGATTATTGCAGATTCAAAAAAAGATAAGAACGAAGCGCTCATGCGCAGCTTTGGAAAATTCGTAGACGGATTGGGTGGTAGATATATCACTGCCGAAGACATGGGTATTGGCACGAGAGACATGGAATACGTGAAGATGGAAACCGACCATGTTGTTGGTTTGCCAGATTACATGGGGGGTGGCGGAGATCCAAGTCCGGTTACGGCCTATGGTGTTTACATGGGAATGAAGGCTAGTGTGAAAGAACAAACCGGAAGTGAATCACTTGCTGGAAAGACAATTGTAGTGCAAGGAGTAGGACATGTGGGTGAATACTTGGTTGAGTATCTCGTGAAAGAGAATGCGCATGTTATCATCACAGACATTGATCAAGATCGCGTGAATGAAGTGGTGAAGAAGCACGGCGTAAAAGCAATACTTCCATCTGAAGTTTATACCACCCCAATGGACATTTATAGCCCATGCGCAATGGGTGCAACCGTTAGCAAAGAAACGTTAGAGCAATTGTCTTGCGGTATTATTTGCGGAGCGGCCAACAATCAATTGGCGGTTGAAGCTGAAGATGGTCAACGCGTTTTGGAAAAGGGCATTTTGTATGCACCGGATTACCTAGTAAATGCGGGTGGAATCATCAACTGTTATTGGGAAATTGTAGGGTATAACCGTCAGGCTTCCTTGGCTCAAGCCGAGTTGATTTACGATACGACGCGTAGAATTTATGCGTCATCACAGGAGAAAGGAATTCCAACGTATTTAGCTGCAAACCAAATGGCAGAGCAACGCATTCAGTCGATTGCGAATATTAAAACGAGATATTGATTAGAGGGGAAGAATTATGCTAAACAGAAGACACATACGTATTAAAGTTTTACAGGTACTTTTTGCCTATTATAATGACGAAGAGCCCAATGCGGCTTCATACGAAAAAATGCTTTTCGAAAGCGTAAATCGTTTTCGTGATTTGTATGTAGCCTTCATTCAGTTAATGGTTGAAATGCATTCACTTTCAATTGAAAAAATTGAAGCTGGAATGAATAAAAAACTTCCCAGCCACGAAGATCTTCATCCGAACACAAAGTTCGCTGCGAATGCATTGCTTCGCATTTTATCACATTCCAAAGCTTTGGAAAAAGCCACGAAAGAAAACCACTTGAAGTGGACAGAGAATCGCGATTTACTGAAGCAAATGTTCAAGGATATTCAGGAATGTCAAGAGTATCAAGAATACTTGTCAAGCGAGGAACGTGGATTTGAGCACGACAAAGACATTGTGGTGAAGTTGTTCAAACGTCATTTGGTGAACTTCGAGTTAATGCATGATTATCTTGAAGATCAAGGTATTTTCTGGAACGACGATTTAGATCTAACTGCGAGTATGGTTTTGCGCTCGTTGAAGTCTATTAAGGAAACAGACACCGATATAGAATTTTTACCGTTGTGGAAGGAAGGAGATGAGGAAGAAGAGTTCTGCAGACAATTGTTTCGTAAAACACTTTCTACAGGTGCCGATACCAAGGAGAGAGTGGCTTTGGTTACGCCAAATTGGGAAACCGATCGTATCGCTATCATGGATTTAGTTTTGTTGAAAATGGCTATTGCTGAAGCAATCTATTTCGAAAGCATTCCTACAAAGGTGACCATGAACGAATACATTGAATTGGCGAAGTTCTATAGTACTCCGAAATCTGCTACATTCATCAACGGTGTATTGGATACCATTATGCCTAAAATGGTTGAAGAAGGTAAAATTAAAAAAGTAGGTAGAGGATTGGTTTAATTAGCAATGAAAACAGTTGTCGCTATTTCAGGGCCTACTGGTGTAGGGAAAACAGCGATGGCTATTTCTTTGTCGAATCACTTTCAAACTGAAATTATTTCCTGTGACTCACGTCAATTTTACAAGGAAATGTCAATCGGTGTAGCTCGTCCGTCAATGGAGGAGTTAGCCGCTGCTCCGCATCATTTTATTTCTTTTTTATCTGTCGAAGAGGAATATACTGCGGGTATGTTTTCACGCGATGCTAGAGCGAAAATTCAAGAGTTGTTTCTATCGAATGAAGTTGTGGTTGTTGTTGGTGGAAGCATGCTCTATATGGACGCTTTGCTTTATGGATTAGACGAATTGCCTGGCGATAAAGAAGTTCGAAATTCATTGAATGAACGATGCAAGTTAGAAGGACTTGAAGTGCTTGTAAAAGAAATTCAGTTGAAAGATCCTTTGTTCGCTGCACAAGCTGATTTAGGAAATGCTCATCGCGTTATTCGTGCGTTGGAGGTTATTCAAATTACAGGTAAACCTTTCTCTGAGTTACGCACGCAATCGGGTGAAGCAATTGATGCGGAAATTATTCATGTCTTTCTTTCAGGAGAACGCGAATGGGTTTACGACCGAATCAATGGACGTGTAGACAAAATGGTGGAAGCGGGTTTGTTTGAAGAAGTGCGGGGGCTTCAGGCTTTGCAGTATGTTCAAGCATTGAATACAGTAGGGTATAAGGAAATTTTTAAATTTCTTGATGGTCATTGTTCGAAGGAAGACGCAATTGTTGGGATCAAAAAGAATACGCGAAACTACGCAAAGCGACAAATGACTTGGTACCGGAACAAGTCTCATGTTCGTCAATTTAATGTTCAGAATGAAGATGTTTTAAAAGAGATTATTTCTTTGCTTTCGAACTGATGGCTTTCGCTTTTTTTGTTTCCAGTTTAGGAATTAATTTGGAACTGTATCGCTTCCAAGCCGGAGTTCCAATGTCTTTGACGAGTTCAATTCCAGCAATAATTTCATCATACAATTCAGGGTAGACTTTTGCTGCACGCAAAACCCATTGCAACGCTTGGTGCCGCTCCGCTGTCTCTACATCGTGCGAACTCAGCGTGCAGAAGGCTCTTTCGAGCATTCTCCCGTCTTGCTCTTCGGTAAGTTCGAGATTGTATAAAATGCCAAAAGACTCTCTGCGAACAGAAGAGTCTTTTGAGTGTGTAACCAAGTCATATAAATAATCTCGATAAGGCTGAACCGCCCCTGCATTCTTTTGCGAAAGATGATCGAGAATCCAAACGCCTTTGCGTTGCTGCGTTTGCGTTAGTACGTTAAATTCAGAAACAAAAAGCGTTATTTCATCGGGCTTCGATTCCCACATTTTAACATAGACATCTACTTCATTGCGAAGCATGCCTGTGCGCAGATAATCGAAGTGACTCACCTTGTTATTTGTGAGGTGCGTTGATGTCTTCGTACTCCGTTTCTTGGAACTTATTCGTTTCTACTTTTTCTCCTTTGTACAGATTTTCAAGTAGCTCGTCGAGTTGCTCTGCACCCAACGACTTCGCAATAATCTTCATGTCTTTATCCATAAGGAAAACTTTTGGAGTGCTTGTCACGTCCCAAGTTGTGCGGTAGTTCAAGCTCTTCAAAGTTGTTACCCCACTGTAGATTAATTCTTGAGCCTTGTCCTGCTTCATAATCTCAGGAGTGTCGCTAACGTTAATCCAATCGAGTTTATGCTCGTTAATGAATTCAACCCATTTGTTGTTCTCGTAATCGTTTCCAATCGCATAAACCACGAATCCTCTGTCTTTGTATTTGTGATATAAGTCGAGTAGAAGAGGCACTTCTTTTTTACAATGTCCGCATGAACTTTCCCACACAACCATGAGCGTGTATTCTCCACGTGATTTGTACATGGAAACCCAATTCTTTTCAGAAGTGTCTGGAAGAATAATGTCTTGCGCTTTTTCACCGCAACGGCAGTCGCGCTTCTTGTCAGCAGCTTCTTTCATCTCTTTCAATTTATCTTCTTTCACCCAATTGCACAATCCCTTCGAATAGTAATTGTCTATCATGAAAACGAACAATTCGTCCATGCACATAATCTTCGAAGTCTCACCAGTATATGTTGCAAAGTGCGTGATGTATTTGAAAGATTCGTCGTTTCCTGCAGTTGCACGAATCACTTTTTGTACTTCGGCACATACAGTATCAGGAATTTGAGGAAGTGTTTTGGTAATGTAATCTTCCACAAGCTTGTGGAAGGCCCCGTCGCGAACCATGCGCGGATCTTTTAAATCGCAACGATCCCAGTAATGATGACGGTACCAATAGTATTGCCACTCTTGCTTTTTGTCGTCTGCAATATCCGCAGGGGCATTTGGAATGTCTTCTTCCATTCCCATTCTTAAATACTTAGCGAAAAGTGAGGTGCTGTTGTTTTTAATAAGTTCTTTTTGGTAATTGATAACCTCGTTATTCAATTTGGTTAACTCTTCAATGCAAGGTTTTTTATCTGCTTCTGATTTCAAGGAATCGTTAATGCAGTTGTCCATGGGCATGCGAACATTTCTTTTGCCGTTGATGTATCGGATGTAATCGAAGAAGAGTTTGTTTTCTTTTGATTGAACCACATCTATTTTGCTCAAGTCGGCATCTGCAGAGCAGTTGATAATGATTTGTTCGTCCGAGGCAATAAAATCAAAGTAACGAGGCCCTGGCATGACCAAGGCATATTTTCCACATTCATTAAATGGTTTTCCGGCAAACTCGTAGTTCCCTTTGGCATCTACGTGACAGGTGTCGTTGTAGTACAGCTTGTTTCCGTAGTAGTTGGCGAGATAGATATCGACATTTTGGAGCCCTTCAATTTTTCCTTTGATGGAATAAGGAAGTTTAGCTTTTTTGGTTTGAGCAGATGCAAATACGCTTATCGAGATAAGCAGAAGGAATAAGGTTTTCGCTTTCATAAATTTCATAACTCTCTAATTGACTTTCAAAGTTAGGTATACGTTGCTTTTCACAATTGAATTCTTTCCAGAAAGATTCGAATTGTAAAACGCGTTTTCAACTATTGGTCCAAAAATAAAAAAGGAGCCAACGAATTGGCCCCTTTCAAATAAAAAATATTTTATTATTTCTTTATCAGTCTATCGGTAAACTGAGATGTTCCGTTAGTCATACGAATCAAATAGATTCCGTCGTTCAAATTTGAAACGTCAAAACGCTTGATGGTGCTTTGAAGAATGCGATCTTTCATGACAACTTTGCCTGTTAAGTCAATGATGCTGATTTCGCCACCAACGAAGCTCTCAGGAATTTCAATGTTGAAATTTGAATTGGTTGGATTAGGATAAATGGAAACTTTAGAGATTTTCTCGGCAGTGATTGGTTTTACTGTAACACCTGTGGACTCTATCAATTGAACATCATCTATGTAATAGTTTCCATCTGTGCTTGAAGCATCTGTTCCATAAAAGTCGACCCCAGCAATTGCGTTTGTTCCTGCATTTCCATTGGCATTATTCAGACTCCATTGCCATTCGTTCGCCACAACACCGTTGAAATACAATCGGCCTAAATCGTTGTCTAAATCAGCAGTAATTTGAACATCGAACCAGGTGTCTAATCCCATTGGGGCAGATGCACCGCCTGAAACAAATCCTGTTGTCCACGTAGCCAACCCAGATGCATCGAAAAAAACATCTCCAGCCCATTCATAGGTAGCTGAAGCATTGGTCCAAAGGTGCAGGGCGTTGAAATATGCGCCAGTGCTTCCGGTAGGAATAAGCATTTTGAATTTTAAATCATATTTACCCGTGGTGAAGGGGCCAATAGGAAGTACTAAGTCATTCGTTGTTCCGCTGATATTAACACTATTTAATCCACTTGAAGCGAAAGCACTTGAAACCAATGCTTCTGTATTGGTAGCCGCAGACCAATAGCTCCATGAAGCGTTTTGAGCTACAACGCCGGTTCCTGCAGTGTATGTATCGAAGTTGTCTTCAAATAACACCGTTTGGGCTGAAGTTGAAAGCACGGTGCCAATTGTGAAAAGTGCGAGTATTTGTTTCTTCATGATGAAAGATTTTGTTAAAACGAATATAGTATTCTTTTTCTTTGTTTCAAAATTATGAAAACTCATTTAAGAAAAATGCGGACGACGTTGTCCGAAAGCGGTGAAGCCCAATACGTGCTTCCGATTTACAATAACTTAGAGTTGAAAGACGAGTTGAACATGAACGCCTGCATGGGCAAACAAATCCGGCTTTCTTCAACGGGAGACATTCGCTGCATTCTTCACGGAGAAAAATTAAGCAAGACTTTCGGTGAAGGGTTGTGCTGGAATGGATTTCAAGATTCATCGAATGCATCTCCTTGTATTATTCATCCGGAACAATGCAGGGCCCACGAAGGCATTGCCTTGCGTGGAGACATGGAGTGGGAGCGCAACAATCATCTCATTCCACATATTGTTTATCTTTCTTTTACTTCAGGAGTGAAAGTCGGCGTTACTTCAGAACGAAATTTATTTTCGAGATGGATTGATCAAGGTGCTCGACAGGGAATGATTTTCGCGAGAGTTCCTTATCGGCAGTTGGCTGGAGAGTTTGAAGTGTTGTTGAAAGATTATGTTTCAGACAAATCAAATTGGAAAGGAATGCTTCAACCGGCATTCACAGAGGGGGCTAGTTTACTCGAAGTAAAAGAAAAGTTGTTGTTTGAGATTCCTGATGCGTTTCAAGACTTCATAGATGATGAAGATAAAGTTTGGGACATTCATTTTCCATGTGAGGATCGTCCTGTTAATCCGAAAACTTGGAAGTTAGAGCCGAATAATGTTTACGAGGGAAGGTTGAAAGGAATAGTAGGGCAATACTTGATTCTAGACAATCAACAAGTCTTTAATGTTCGTTCACACGCCGGGCATGAAGTTGATCTCGAAATCTTAATCTAAGAAAAATGTTGTTTTTCTTGCAAGTGTGAAAAATTCGTCTATCTTTGTTAAAGCTTATTCCGATTTAAGATTTGAAATCTTCTCGAAGGTATCAACTGAAAGAAGGGTAAGCATTAATTAATTTTATTTTTTTTATGAACATTTTTGTTTCTGGACTGAACTACAGTCTAACGAGCGATGAGCTCCAAGCAATCTTCACTCAATACGGTGAAGTAGCTTCTGCTAAAGTGATTACTGACCGTGATACCGGTCGTTCACGCGGTTTTGGTTTTGTTGAAATGTCAGATGACGCTGAAGCGCGCAATGCAATTGACGCTTTAGACCAAGCTGAAATGAAAGGTCGCAAGATCAACGTTAAAGAAGCTGAAGACCGTCCACGTACATCTACTAACCGTAGAGAAGGTGGTTTCCGTCAAGGATATTGATTCAATACGCTTTTGACTTACTTTAAAAAGGGACTTCGGTCCCTTTTTTATTTTACATTAGCAACATGAAGTTGGAGCTGCTCGATTCTTTCGGTGATATGAAATCACCGTTGTATGCCATTGCAGATGGAACCCATGCCGATTCTTTTTTTACAGCATCTGCGAATGGAATGGTTTCCGAGTGGAACACGGAACACGGCGTTTCTTCAGAAATTCAAGTCAAAACTTCGGGTGCTGTTTTCGCCCTGCTCTATGATGACGCTTCGAAATTCTTATGGATTGGCTGTCAGCAAAATACGTTGAGTGTAGTGGACATAGCACAAAAGAAAGAAATTAAAAACTACAACGTTCATCCCGGTGGTGTTTTCGATATTAAAATAGTGGAAGATAAAGTGGTAAGCGTTGGTGGCGATGGGAATGTGATTGAATGGAACAGGCAAGACGCAAGTTATTCTAGAACAATACCACTTTCTGATTCTAAAATTCGCAGGTTCGCTATCAATATGCACGAACCTGAACTGGCTTTTCCATTTTCAAATGGTGAAATGGAAATTGTAGATCCTGTTTTCTTCAATTCAATAGAAAAAAAGAAAGTCAATGATTTGGGCGTTGCTTCTTGTGCCTTTCATCCCAAAAAGAGTGTGCTTTTAACAGGAGGTCGAGACGGAGAAATTCATTTGTGGAATACCAAAAAGAACTATGCTCCTGTCATGAATTTCACGGCGCACAAGGCGAATGTTTACGCCATTGCTTTCCATCCGAAACGCCACGTTTTTGTTACAGGAAGTCGCGATAAGGCTATTAAAGTGTGGGATGCTGAATCGCTCGATTTTCTTTGTGGTGGTTCGCACATGCGAAGTGTAAATGCTTTGCATTTTCTTAAAAACGGGCTGCTGCTTTCCGCCAGTGACGACGGCTCGGTGCGCTTGTGGAAAATTCTTCGCAAGAGTTGAGGTGGCTTCGTGTATATTTGACACTAAGTATTTCCTTTTACATGAAAAATAACATTCTCGTTTTATTGGCAATTGCTTTAGCAAGTTGCGGTGTAACTAAAAATCAAGACTATACGTCAGAAGCTAAGCAAATTGGCTATTCAGAGACAAAAGTGGTTCGTCATCCGAGCTGGTCCAAAAACGCAACGATTTACGAAGTAAATGTTCGTCAGCATACTGCTGCAGGAACCTTTGCTGCTTTGGAAAAGGATCTTCCTCGCATAGATTCATTGGGTGTAGACATTCTTTGGCTTATGCCAATTAATCCGATTGGGCAACTCAATAGGAAAGGCAGCTTGGGAAGTTATTACAGTGTAAAGAATTACACAGGTGTTAATCCTGAATTTGGTACAACGGAAGATTTCAAACGTCTGGTAAATAAGGCGCACGAGTTGGGAATGTATGTCATTTTAGACTGGGTTGCGAATCATACCGCATGGGACCATCCGTGGGTTCTTCAGCACCCCGATTGGTATACGCACGATGCGAATGGAAACATTGTTCCACCCGTTCCAGATTGGTCTGATGTTGCAGATTTGAATTACGACAATCCTGAACTTCGCAAAGAGATGATTCGTTCTATGGAATATTGGGTGAGAGATTGCGGAATTGATGGTTACCGTTGCGATGTGGCTATGAATGTTCCGACAGAATTCTGGAACGATGCACGTGCGGCATTGGATGCTATTAAGCCTGTGTTCATGCTAGCTGAAGCGGAACAAAAAGATCATCATTTGAAGGCATTCGATATGTCTTACAGTTGGGAATTGCTAAGCATAATGAACGGTGTAGCAAAAGGTGAGAAATCTCTTTATGCCTTTGATGATTACATGGCGAAGTCGGATACAGCTTTTCAAAAAAGCGCTTACCGCATGGGTTTTACAACGAATCACGATGAGAATACTTGGAATGGAACAGGAGGAGAACGTTACGGAGTGAAGCGTAAGCTGTTCGATGTTCTGTCGTTTACGCTTCAAGGAATGCCATTGGTTTATACTTCACAAGAAGGAGGCGAAGTAGATGCGAAAGGAAATGCGAAACGTTTGAGATTCTTCGATAAAGACACTGCTTACTTCAATAACTATGTAAACAGTGATTTCTACAAGCGCTTATTGGCCGTTCACCATGATAATCCGGCATTGTGGAACGGAGAGTTTGGAGGAACATTCAAAAAATTGAAAACATCCAATGATGATGTGCTTTACGCGTATGTCCGCACCAACGGCGATCGCCAAGTTGTTGTTCTTTTGAATTTCTCGGATAAGCCTCAAGTCTTCAACTTTACAGATGATGTTCCAGATGGAGACTTCAGAAGCATTTTTAACAGTGAAACGTTTTCGCTGTACTCGAGAAATCAGCGCGCATTGGCTCCATACGGATATCAAGTTTTTTCTAAATAGAACTGCCGCTCGGAATTATCTTTGTGCTCTAAAATTAGTTTATGGAAGAGCCCGAAGGGAAAGAGATTTTCGAGACATCTGTTGAAATTCGTTTCGCAGATATAGATGCCATGGGGCATGTAAACAATGCCGTGTACTTCAGTTATTTCGAGCAGGCTCGTATGGCTTATTTCAAAGAGCGAGTAGCGCGAATTTGGAATTGGAATGAAGACGGCGTGATTGTGGCTCGAAATGAAATCGATTACATCTATCCTGTTTTCTTAAACGACCGAATGAACATTCGGTTGTGGGTTGAGCATGTTGGGAATAAGAGTTTCTCGGTGTGTTACCGCGTTGTTGTTGGAGAGCGCTTGTGCGCAACAGGAAAATCGGTTCTGGTTTGTTTCAATCACAAAGATCAACGACCGCAAGCCATTCCAGAGGCATGGAGAAAAGTTTTTTTAGCGAATTAATATGGCAAAGGATAAGTTAAAACGTTGGGCCGAGAATAAGACGTTTCCACATGTATTTGAGCCAAACTTAATGCCGATCATTCGCGAGAACGCGACGTTCATGAAAGGATTGTGGCGCGAAGAATTCTACAAGAACAACAATCCGCTTGTTGTTGAATTGGGCTGTGGGAAAGGGGAGTACGCGGTTGGACAAGCAGAACGAAATTTAGATAAGAATTATTTAGGGGTTGACGTTAAAGGACATCGCTTTCATAAAGGGGCAAAAGAGTCTCTTGAAATGGGATTGACGAATGTGGCTTTTCTTCGAGCTAGAATTGAATTCATTGATGCGTTTTTCGCTGACAATGAATTGGATGAAATCTGGCTTACGTTTTCAGATCCGATGCCGAATGATCACGATGGGAACAGAAGGATCACCTCTGGATTTTATATGAAGCGCTATGAACGCATGTTGAAGTCAGAAGGAATTGTTCACATTAAGCACGACAACCCAGCGCTCTACGAGCGCGCCTTGCGCGAGATTCCTTTGATGGGAGCAGAGATTGTTTTGCATGACGATAATATTTACGAATCAGGGTTTTTAGAAACGATAGACGAGAAGCTGAAAGATGTTTTGGAGATTCGAACATTTTACGAGCAAATGTGGTTGAAGGAAGGAAGAAAGATTAAATACATTCAGGCAAGAATGCCGAAAAAATAATACCATGAGTGTTTCAAAAGCAGCAATATTAGAGGCGTTAGCGAACGTGCAAGAACCAGATTTGAAGAAGGACATTGTGACCTTGAATTTGGTAAAGATTATTCGCGCGGAAGGAAATGAGATTGAGTTGGAAGTGAAAGTGAGTAATCCTGCCATGCACGCCAAACAGCGCATGCGCGAGGCTTGTGTCTTCGCTATTCAGCGCGTGTTGGGAAATGAATTCGAAGTGAAGGTTCATGTTGAAGCCATTTCTGGTGAAGAACGAAGCGGGGAGTTGCGCAGAATTCTTCCTGGCGTAAAACACATTATAGCTGTTGCAAGCGGAAAGGGTGGAGTGGGGAAGAGCACAGTGTCTTCGAACTTGGCTGCGGGTCTTGCTGCCTTGGGACATAAAGTGGGTTTATTGGATGCAGATATTTACGGTCCATCTGCGCCAACCATGTTCGATGTGGTATTGGAAAAACCAAGACTCATTGAAGTTGATGGAAAGAAAGTAATGGTTCCTGTTGACGCACATGGCGTAAAAGTATTGAGCATCGGATTTTTTACGGAAGGTGATCAGGCCGTTGTTTGGCGCGGTCCAATGGCTACGAAAGCCTTGAACCAGATGATTACAGATGTTGAATGGGGAGAGTTGGATTACATGATTGTTGATCTTCCTCCGGGAACGGGCGATGTTCATTTGAGCATTGTTCAAACGTTGCCAATCTCTGCAGTTGTTGTGGTGAGCACGCCGCAAGAGGTTGCACTTGTAGATGCGCGCAAGGGAATAGCCATGTTCCAGTTGCCAGCGGTGAATATTCCAGTATTGGGATTGGTAGAAAATATGTCTTGGTTCACTCCGGCAGAACTTCCTGAGAATAAGTATTTCATTTTTGGTGAAGGTGGAACGAAACGTCTTGCTGAGAGTTTGAATCTTCCCGTTCTCGGAGAGATTCCATTGATCCAAAGCATTCGCGAAGCAGGTGATGTCGGAAGACCATCTGTTCTTCAAGACAATACTACTGCAGCGCGCTATTGGCAAGCATTTTTAATTAACTTTGAAAAGGAATTGCGCTTGCTGCCATTCCGTAAACCTGCAACCCAAGAATAATATGTTACAAGATTCATTGTTTCAACGTGTGAACGAAGCGCTCAATTCCATTAGACCTTATTTGGAAGCAGACGGAGGAGGCATTGAGTTGAAGGAGGTAACGCCTGAAATGACAGCACTTGTAGAATTGAAAGGCGCATGCACAAGTTGCAGCAAATCTCACATGACTATGAAAGCAGGTGTTGAAGCTGCCATCAAATCTGCGGTTCCGGAAATAAAGACTGTTGTTGCACTGTCTCAAGAAATTGAAGAAGCAACTGCTTTATAATCCGTAATAATTTTTTCTCGTTTCCTTTACTTGTTCGTTCGACAAATATTCGTCGTAAGACATTCTCTTGTCAATGATTCCTTTCGGAGTAATTTCAATGATTCGGTTGGCTACAGTTTCTGTAAACTCATGGTCATGCGAAGTGAAGAGTGCATTGTGTTTCCAATCTTTCATCGCATTGTTGAACGCTGTGATAGACTCAAGATCCAAGTGATTCGTAGGTTCGTCTAACATCAGGCAGTTTCCATTCGCAAGCATCATGCGCGATACCATGCAACGTACTTTTTCTCCTCCGGAAAGAACCGAACATTTCTTCAATACCTCTTCACCACTGAACAACATTTTGCCTAAGAATCCGCGCACATAGGTTTCGTCTTTGTCCACAGAAAACTGTCGAAGCCAATCGATTAGATTGTCGTCAGACTTAAAGAATTCTTCGTTGTTGTTTGGAAGATATGCAGTTGTAATTGTGCTTCCCCATTCAACAGTTCCTGTTGTTGGTTCTTCCAGGTTATTGATGATTTGGAAGAATGAAGTAATGGCGGTGTGATCCTTAGAAAGAATGGCAACTTTGTCTCCTTTGATAAGCGTGAATTCAACATTTTTGAATTGCACACTTCCATCTGGATTCACCTTCGATAAATTTTCTACACGTAAGATTTGATCTCCACAATCGCGTTCAGGTTTGAAAATAATACCTGGATATTTTCGTGTGCTTGGTTGAATGTTATCGATGACAAGCTTGTCCAATAATTTCTTACGGCTCGTTGCTTGTCGCGATTTAGAAGCATTTGCACTGAAGCGCTCGACGAAGTCTTGCAACTCTTTGCGTTTGTCTTCCATCTTTTTGTTCTGATCGCTTCTTTGACGCGCAGCCAATTGGCTACTCTCATACCAGAACGAATAGTTACCGGTATACAATTGAATCTTGCTGAAGTCGATGTCAACGATGTTTGTGCACACAGCATCTAAAAAGTGACGGTCATGCGATACAACAATAACTGTATTTTGAAAATCGGCTAAGAAGTTTTCCAACCAAGAAATGGTTTCAACGTCTAAATCATTCGTAGGCTCATCGAGCAACAAGATTTCAGGATTGCCGAATAAGGCTTGCGCGAGCAATACACGAACTTTCTCTTTACCGCTGAGGGTATGAACAAGATCGTTATGCAAATGGTCTCCAATGCCTAGGTTGCTTAATAATTGGGCGGCATCGCTTTCCGCATTCCAGCCGTCCATTTCAGCAAAAATATTTTCCAGTTCAGCGGCTTTCACACCGTCTTCATCCGAGAAATCTTCTTTAGCGTAAATAGCATCTTTCGCTTGCATCACATCCATAAGCTTGCGGTTTCCCATAAGCACGGTTTGCAACACAGGAACTTGGTCGAATTCAAAGTGGTTTTGTTTCAACACACTCATACGCACTCCTGCGTCCATGACAACCTTTCCGGTAGTCGGATCAATTTCTCCTGAAAGGATTTTCAGAAAAGTAGATTTCCCGGCACCGTTCGCGCCAATAACACCGTAGCAATGGCCCGGTGTGAATTTTAGATTTACTTCTTCGAATAATGCTCGTTTTCCGTAACGAAGCGAAAGGTTGTTTACTGATAGCACGGCGTGTAATTTTAGCGGTGCAAAGATAGTCTTATTTTCGGAGTGTTATTTTTTTAGTTTCTTCGGTTTAGAAGTCATTTCAAATTCCAAAACACCGCCTTGCACTAAATCTAAATGCGAGATTTGAAGTCCGATTTCTTTGCTGTTCCATTTCACCGATTTCACATAAATGTTCTTGTCGTTCAGTTTGCTCGCTTTGATTTGAATGGTCTTTCCGTTTTCCAATTTAACGAATGCCTCGTTTACCAATGGCGAGCCGAGGTCGTAGTTGACACTACCCGGACAAGTAGGGTAAATGCCAAGCGCGGAAAAGACATACCAGGCAGACATCTGACCCGCATCGTCATTTCCACATAATCCGTTCGTTTCGTTGGTGTAGAATTTATTCGCAATGGCATGAACGCGCTCTTGCGTTTTCCACGGTGAAGAAGTGTAGTTATACAAATAGGGGACGTGATGACTCGGTTCGTTTCCATGCACATAATTTCCCATAATTCCATCGCGCGTGATGTCTTCGTTCTTCTCAATGTATTTGTCTTCGAGATGCATGGTGAAGAGCGAATCGAGGTGCTCTTCAAATCGTTTCTTTCCGCCCATTAATTCAATCATAGTTGGAACGGCATGTGGAATGTACAAACTGAAATTCCATGAATTTCCTTCTATGAATCCTTGTCCGTGCGTGTCGAGCGGATCAAAGGGTTTCTTCCATTCACCACTGCTAAGTTTCGGTTGTGTGAATCCTGTTTTTGAGTTGAAAACATTCCGATACGATTCAGATCGCATGAAGTATTTCGCATATCCCAAAGTAACTTCCGATTTGTTCGTGAGCGAAGAGAGTTGTGCAATACACCAATCGTCGTAGGCGTATTCCAAGGTCTTACTCACTGAAACATTTGATTTGTCTTCAGGAACAAAGCCAATTTCATTGTAGTCTTTTAGCCCTTCGAAATAATCGACATTCGCTGTTTGGTCGCAGGCTTTGTA
>CANGEF010000014.1 GCA_947452685.1 Flavobacteriales bacterium
CTGCTGAAGGCGCCTACCAATCCGGCATAGCTGAGAATTAGACCGTAAATGGCATAATCACTTGCAGATAAAAACGGCGTTAAAAATGGAAGTAAAAAGAGATTAATCAGAGCAGGAGTCTGATTTGCGAAAGAATAAAAAAAGGTGTGAGAGACTATTTTCTTAAGCATTCACGGTTAGGGCTTAAGACAAATATACGCCTTAGCCGTTCAACGCTTCTGCACCAGCAACAATTTCTAGGATTTCCCCGGTAATTGAAGCCTGACGAGCTTTGTTGTAAGTCAATTTAAGATCCTTCACCATATCGCCCGCATTGTCTGTTGCCTTGTGCATAGAAGTCATACGCGCACCGTGCTCGGCTGCATTGCTATCCAATAGGGCTTTGAACAACTGAACTTTCAATGTTCGAGGAATTAACTCCTCAAGAATTTGAGTTTTCTCTGGCTCATAGATATAATCTACATTCGATTGAGCTTCCGCATTCATTGGAGGAAGTACGGGAAGGAACTGCTCGTTTTCAATAATCTGAACAGCTGCGTTCTTAAAACGATTGTAGACTAAAATTACTTTATCGTATTTACCACTTGCGAATTGATCCATGATGGTATTCGCAATAGCACTCACGTTCGAGAAGGTTAATTTATCGAAGATATCATACGGAGTATCTCCAAAACCCTCGGAGGTGTGCATCGTTGTTTTCTTGTAATTGTCGAAGGCTTTCTTTCCTAAAGACAATACATGAACATTCTGATTGGTTTTAACAATGTTTCGGATTTCCTTAATAACGTTGTTGTTGAAACCACCGCACAAACCACGATTGGAAGTAATAGCAACCACCAGCGTGCTCTTAACGTCACGCTGCTGGCTGAATGTTGAATTCGATTCTGAAGAACTTACGTTCGAAAGAATTTCCTGAAGCTTTTGAGCATACGGACGCATTTTAGTAATTGCATCTTGTGCTCTTCTCAATTTTGCTGCAGACACCATTTTCATGGCAGAAGTGATTTGCATGGTTGAGTTAACCGATACAATACGCATTCTGATTTCTTTCAAATTCGCCATGTCCTTCTTTTCGCTTTACAATTAGTTGTATCTCGCTGAAATATCTTTTGCTACTGCTTCCAATACTGATGTTACAGCATCATCAATTTTACCGTTACGAATAGCAGTTAAGGTATCGTTGTGGTTCATTTCAAGACTATTCAAATATTCGTCTTGGAACTCACGAACTTTCTCAACTGGAATGCGTGACAACAAACCTTTTGTTCCGCAGTAGATAATAGCTACTTGCTTCTCTACAGTCATTGGGCTGTTTTGTCCTTGCTTCAATATCTCAACGTTACGCTTTCCTTTTTCAAGTACCGACTTCGTTACTTCATCTAGGTCAGATCCGAATTTAGAGAATGCTTCAAGTTCACGGTATTGCGCTTGGTCTAGTTTCAACGTACCAGCCACTTTCTTCATAGACTTAATCTGTGCAGAACCACCCACGCGGCTTACAGAGATACCTACGTTAATTGCCGGACGCACACCTGAGTTGAACAAGTTCGACTCTAGGAAGATTTGACCATCTGTAATCGAAATTACGTTGGTTGGAATATACGCCGAAACGTCACCCGCTTGTGTTTCAATAATTGGAAGTGCTGTTAATGAACCACCACCTTTTACAATGCTCTTTAAGCTTGCTGGTAAGTCGTTCATGTTTTCAGCAACACTTTGAGTTGCGTTTACTTTCGCAGCACGTTCAAGAAGACGGCTGTGCAAATAGAACACGTCTCCCGGGTAAGCTTCACGTCCTGGTGGGCGACGAAGCAACAAAGATACCTCGCGGTAAGCAACGGCTTGTTTAGATAAATCATCATAAACAATCAATGCCGGACGACCGGTATCACGGAAGAACTCTCCAATTGCGCAACCTGCGAAAGGCGCGTAGAATTGAAGAGGTGCTGGGTCAGATGCTGTTGCAGCAACTACCACTGTATAGGCCATAGCGCCTGCATCTTGCAATGTTTTTACAGTACCTGCGATGGTAGAACCTTTTTGTCCGCAAGCCACATAAATACAAAATACAGGTTCACCTTTATCGTAAAATTCTTTTTGGTTAATGATTGTGTCAATCGCAACAGTTGTTTTACCTGTTTGACGGTCACCAATGATTAACTCACGTTGTCCACGTCCAATTGGAATCATTGCATCAATTGCTTTGATACCTGTTTGAAGTGGCTCGTTTACAGGCTGACGGTAGATTACCCCTGGAGCCTTACGCTCAAGTGGCATTTCATACAATTCTCCTGTAATTGGACCATTTCCGTCGATAGGCTCTCCAAGCGTGTTTACAACACGACCAAGCATTCCTTCTCCAGCTTGAATAGAAGCAATGGTTCCAGTACGTTTAACGCTAGCACCTTCTTTCAATTCTCCTGAAGGACCTAACAATACTGCTCCAACGTTATCTTCTTCAAGGTTAAGGGCAATACCTTGAACGCCATTTTCAAATTCAATCAACTCTCCTGATTGAACATTTGATAGACCGTAAATACGCGCAATACCATCTCCAATTTGAAGAACGGTACCTACCTCTTGCAACTCAGTTTCGGTCTTTAAACCAGCTAACTGTTCTCTAAGGATTGCTGAAATCTCCGCAGGTTTAATATCTGCCATAACAAATAGTTTTTAATCCCATTACAACGTTGGGACGTACGTGTTTTTTGAAAAATCTTTTTTTGCTTTCTTCAGTTTATCTAAAACAGATGCATTGTATTCCATTCCGTTTACACGAAGGATAAATCCACCTATTAAATCTGAATCAACTTTTTCAGTAATTTCAACATCACCTCCACATATTTTCTTCGCAACCGCAGAAACCTCTGCGCGAAGAGCGTCATCTGCAGGAACTGCTGAGATTAGTTCAACATCGAAAATATTTCTTGCAGCCTTCACTTGTTGAACAAAGGACTGAGCTATTTCACCCAAATCACTTTCTCGACCCTTACTTACGATTAACTCAATAAAAAGTTGAGTGGTCTTGTTCAATTCAGTAAATACCGAAAGCAATACTTTCAGTTTTTTATCACCGCTAATAATAGGGCTAGCCAACATAATTTGTAAATCTTTGGTAGCACGAACGCTACCAGCAATGTACATCATGTCTTTCAACAAGACATCTGTCTCTCCTCGCTCTGCAGCAAGGCTAATCAACGATTTCGCATAACGCGATGACAGGCGAATGTTCGACATATTAATTGGCTCCGAATTCTTTAATTAAAGAATGATTCAATGCTTTTTGCTTTTGATCATCTGTTAGAGAATCTTTTAGTAGCACTTCAGCCAAATTAACTGAAAGTTCTGCCACCTGATTTTTCAAATCGGTGATGGCTGCTTGTTTTTGATTCTCTATTTCAGCTTGCGCTTTAGCAATAATACGATTTGCCTCTTCTTGCGAACGGCCAACAGCATCGTTGCGCATTTTATCTGACATAGCCTTTGCTTCATTTAGAATACGGTCGCGCTCATTGCGTGCTTCACGAAGAAGATCTTCGTTGCTCGCTTGTAAGCGACTCATTTCTTCCTTAGCAAGATCAGCCTGACGCAATGCATTAGCAATACCTTCCTCACGGTCCTTTAACGAACTCATGATTGGTCCCCATGCCATTCTTTTCATTATGACAAGCACGCACAAGAAAGCAACCGAGGCCCAAAATACGGTACCTACGGATACACTAAGTAATCCTTCCATGGATATATATGTGTGTTTAGCGCTAAGCGCCTATGATTAACCTAAAGCTACTAACAAGCAAACGATTACAGCGAAAAGAGCTACCCCTTCTACCAACGCTGCTGCAACGATCATGTTTGAACGCATATCACCAGCTGCTTCTGGTTGACGTGCCATTCCTTCAAGCGCTGAACCACCGATTCTACCTACACCGATACCCGCACCGATTGCTGCGATACCTGCTCCGATACCAGCCATACCTTGGCCGATGCTTGCTTCCATTAAGAGATTTACAAATTCCATGTTATTTATTTTTTGAGTTGAGAATTTACTAATTAGTGTGCGTGTTGAATTTCATGCTCATGACCGTGGTCATGCTCAGCGTGATGATCTTGCGTTGCATCGCCGAAATACAACGCTGCTAACAAGGTGAATACATATGCCTGTAGAAATGCTACCAGCAATTCCAAGCAATACATAAAGGCCATAAATAAAACAGATCCTACGCCTACTCCATAACCAGCCACAGGACTTTGCTGTCCAAACATAAGAGCTAGTCCAACGAACGCAAGAATAATGATGTGTCCAGCAGTAATGTTCGCAGTTAAACGAATCATCAATACACAAGGCTTAATGAAGATACTCATGAACTCAATAGGCACAAGAATAACTTTGACAAATCCCGGTACACCTGGAGGCCAGAAGATGTGCCCCCAATAATGCTTGTTACCGCTAACACTTGTAATGATGAATACGATTGCGGCCAAAACCAACGTAATACTAAGCGTTCCAGTAATGTTAAATCCTCCAAGGAATGGAACAAGTCCTAACATGTTACACATCCAGATAAAGAAAAACACGGTTAACAAGAACGGCGTGTAAAGAGCAGCCTTCTTTTTTCCCAAACTCGGCAACGCAATGTCATCGCGAACAAACAAGATGAATGGCTCTATCATGTTTTGGAATCCTGACGGTGCCTTACCCACGTTGCGCTTGTATTTGTTCGCTACTGAGCGGAACAGAATAATCATCAATACAATCACCAACATCATTCCGAAGACAGACTTGGTAATTGAGAAATCCATCACTTTGTGCCCGTGAGCATCATGCGAAGCATTTTCCCCAACGAATTCAATCATCTCATGATGATTGCGGTACCCTTTGTAATCATGGTAATCCAATTCACCTTGCTCATTCACTGAGTAAAAGTTACTCGATGAAAAAACATCCAAATGACCTTCGTGAAGAATAATAATTGGAAGAGGAATGTATAGACTTCCACCTAAATGAATTTGATGAGCATCTGAGATGTGATGCATAATCATTTCACCAATTTTAAACTCTCCTTCAGCATGAGCGGTATCATGAGAAGCGTGAGCCAGAGAATCCGTATGAGCGTGACTATTTGTATCAGCGTGCGCAGGTTGTTCCACCGATACTTGATCGTGAGCAACTGGTTCAGAGGCATGTCCTTCGTGCTGCGCAATAGCAACCGATGTCATTCCTAAGAATCCTATTATGAAAAGAAATTGATATAGTCTCACCATCACAAACCCGTTTTTGGCGGTGCAAAAGTAATCAACACAAAGCAAGTACGAAATTTTTTCTACATAAACTTTTCGAATACTTACTTAATCTTTAGTAAGGAGCGGGTGAGAATGACTGTTACGCCCAAATAAATAATGAAAGTTCCCAATGCCAACGCGGCTTTCGACGCGGGATATAGCACAATGAATAAAGCAACAATGCCCGCTGTGAAAAGCAATTTAATTGTAACCGATGACATAAAAGCATTCACAAATCTCGTTGGAGACTTTTCAACGGCACCTTTCACCCAACGGTACATAACAACATTCAGCACCGCAAAAACAACGGGTACCGCCATAAAAGTCAAGGGAATGGCCCACTTCAGACTAGAAAAATAGATGGCACTCATGCAAAGCAGAGCGAAAACTACATTTGAGAAAATAAATCGATTCATTTTTTTGATACGCTTCGAATAACAACAATCAGTGATACAGCGAGTCCTAAAACAGAAAAAACCAATGTTAATATTGGCTTTTCATTTTGAAAATAAGTATCTAATTTTCGACCTCCCCAAACACCCAATCCTATGGTTAAAGCCATTTGTGTGGCCAAGGAAGAGTATTTTAAAAAAGAAGTATTAATAGCAATTATTTTGAAGAAGGAGTAGTCGCAGTTCCAGGTGCACCAGGGGTAGCTGTCTTAGGCGCATCTTTTGGCTTTTGTCCCATTGAACAAGCTCCTGAAAACGCAGCTCCTGGCTCAATAGCTAATTTATCGGTGAAAATATCACCTTCAACGCGAGCTGTGCTCTTCAAAGAAAGTAATTGTTGCACATTCAATTTACCTTCAACAAATCCTTCGATTTCGGCGTTTTGGCAAATCACATTCCCGTCTATCTTTCCCGTTGGACCAATGACTAAACGTCCTTTGGTTCCAATGTTTCCGGTGAAAACACCGTCAATACGAATGTTGCTCTCGCAACGGATTTCTCCTTCTATTACTGTTCCTTCAACAATTCTGTTGATTGCGTTTTCAGAAGATGATTCTGAAGGTCTTGCAGATGTGTTTCCTTTTGATAACATAGTTCAATAGTTTTTAGTGAAAAACTCTAAATAACCTTTAAAGTCTTTAGAGCGAAATAGTTCAAGATAATTCTGTTTGGTAATAATGAATTTATCGCTTTTAACTAAATCCAATTCAAGAATCAGATCTTTGTCACCAACAAAAGTAGTAAAATAATCTTGTGCATCTTTCAAATTAGCAAACGACTTCACCAAAATAAAGGTCTGATCTGCATTGAACATCGTGTTGCTCACCTTGTAATCGAATCCGGAAAAATAAGTCTTCGTAAAATCTGCCACCGCTGCCTTCGCTTGATTCAACTTAATTGTTTTCAAGTCTACAACCGAGACCACATAATGTTCTGACGCGTCTGATTTAATATAAGTTGAAGCTGAACTCGCGTTGGTAGGTTTGGCAGGTCCTTTAGAAGTCAGTTGGTTCAACATTTCACTTGCCTGAGTAGCCATGTCTGTATTTGGACAACCCGTTATCACTTCATTCAATTCCGCTTCACAATTCTCTCTTATTCCGAAAGCCACCTCTGTCTTTCCAAGGCATATAGCTTTCAGCATGTGATACTGACAAATCAAATGATTTTTCGGACGCTCCGCAATGGCTTTGGTGCAGGTTGTTACTGCATCGTAGGTGTGATTCGTTACGTATTGATTGTAGGCCTTAGTGTAATTCTTTTCCTCCTCTTCCTTCCGCATTTGCTCGGCGTTCATGTAATTCGGATTGTCTACCAACAAAGCCCAGTCTGAATTGGGGTATTTCGACTTGATTTGATTCCCCCAGAATACCGAACTGCAATTGGAACAGAATGGATTTTGCGTATACCCTTCTTCCTTTTCCTTCCCCAACCAACTTCTGTACATTTGGTAATAGGCCATTGGATGAAAACCACCTTCCTCACATTTGGAAATCATTTTTTCCCAAGCGGTCATTGCACTTTCCATGTCTTCCAACTTTTCCTTGTACAAAAGCCCCGATAAGTAATACGCTTCCGCTAATGCAATTTTCATATCGGAAATAGACTTGCTATTTCCGCAAGGTAATTTCGCTCGCAGATCATCTATGCTTGGAACCTTGTACTTCGGATCCTCAGCAGCTCCATTGTCTGTGACTGCAACTTCCACCACACTTTCATCTTTTTCACCAATCATTAGTGCAACCAAACTCTGATTGCGCCAGTTGTCTTTTAAGGGTCTTCCAGACCAAACATCGTCGAAAATATTCTTTCCGCGTTTCAATAAATCTTGATTGTAAATCCAAAAAGTACCGTTGATTTCTTCACCCTTCAAAGCTGCAAGTCGATCCTCTTCATCCTTGCGCTTCTTTTCTGCCATGTCAGCTTCCAATTTGTCGTGCGCGCTAGTTAAAGCCTTCTCAATTTCATCTGCCGGTTTTTCACACAAGGAAATAAGACTGTCTTTTTCTGAAATGGTGTTCAGATAGCCCACCAATTCATTTAAACTTAGCGCACGTGCCTTTATTTCTTTGTAGCGCGAATGATCTGTGGCAAGGTTGTGATAGGCACTATCGTAGCTTAGTTGAGCTTGCGGATACTGCTTCTGAGCGAAATATAAATCTCCAAGAGTCATGAATATTTTCAAGCGCTTGCTCTTGTTGTTTTTATTGAATTTTAAAGCTTTTTCAAAATAGTCTACCGCTTCCTTTCTCTTTTCCAATTCCAACGTAACTGTTCCTAACGCATAGTAAATTACATCTTTGTAGGACTCGTTCTTCAAGTCTTCAAGCATGACCAAAAGCTCCTTTTGCGCATCTTCATAATTGCGTGAAATTTTTGTATCGGTCAGCAACATTTGAAGCTTAGACTGAAACTCAAGTTCATAAGGCGGTTTCAATTTAATTACTTTTTGAAACGCCACTTTCGCATCACCAGATCTTTCAAGTCTGTCATACAATTGCCCTAAAATAAATTGAGGAACAATGCGGTCAGATTTCTTCTTAATTAGTGCCAAACCTTTTTCCAAAGGATCAATGGCTTCTGCGTTCTGACCTTGAACTAAGAAAAACTCGGCTTTCACTAAAAACAAATCACGCGCTATATCGTTTGGTAAATCTTCGTATCCGTCTGCTTTCAGTAAAAGTTGCTTGGCCTTTGAATAATCTCCTTCCAAGAAATAAGACCGTGCAGCCCAAATGTATGCGCGTAATTGAACCGCTTCTGAAGAGTATTTATTCGAAATGAAATTAAAAGTTTCCTGCGCTTTGTAAAATTCTCCTTTGTACAAATTCGCCTGTCCAATGACCTGGTAGTTATCATCCATCCACTTATTGTACTCGGGCCACTTCATGTCCTTCTTGGACTCTGCAACAAGCGTGTGTCGCTTGACCACCTTTCCACATTTTTTAATGGCTTTATCAAGATCAGGCGTCAATTCTTTTTTCTGAGAAACAGTTCCATAACTGTACAAAGGAATGACTTCATCGTAATCGTCTTTTCTTCCCGTGGCCAATGTTACTTGCGACTTTTTCACCAATTCATTCGCGTTGAAATAGCCGTTGTACCGACCTAGGGTGTTGTGATAAATTCGATAAGCGACACCATCTTCTTTGGTAGAACAACTCACGAACAAGAGAGACAAAAACAAAACACCGCCAAAGAAAAAAATCAGACGCGGCAAAGCAACCTTTTTTGACTGGTTTGGAATGATTTCGAAGTTCTCTTTTTTACGCATGCGCATTTTCTAACGGGCGAAAGCGAATTTATTGCATTTCCCCTTACATTCATTCATTCTTCTTACTTTTATGCCCGCGATGGAAAGGAAAAAGAAAAGAAAGAAAATTCTCAAAAAGCTGAAGAAACCCTTCCGCTTAATTGTTCTGAATGAAAATTCTTTTGAAGAACGTTTCTCCTACAGCCTTACTCCTATGAACGTTATTGTCATGTTAGGAGGATTCCTAGTGGTGTTTTCCTTGCTCTTCTATTCGCTCATAGCCTTCACTCCACTTCGCACCATTCTTATCCCTGACTTTTCTTCTTACGAATCAAGAGCCGACGCGCGCAAAGCTCGATTAATGGCCGATTCGCTGAATACCGTTCTGAAAAGTCAAGAGCATTACTTCACAGATTTGAAGATTATTTTGTCGGGTGGAAAACCGGTTTCAACCATACCTGATAGCGTGCCGAAAGGTTCTCAAAGTGTAGATTTAACCTACTCTATAAGCGATGTAGATCAAGCCGTGCGCGAAGAACTTGATCACGCAAGTACCGTATTTGTTACTCAAGCTGGAAAAATTCCGGAAGCAGGCTATTTACTTTTCCCTCCGGTTGCTGGAACCATGAGTTCGAATTTCGAACCGCAATTTGGAAAGAAAGGGGTCTATTGGACTTCCGTAAAAAATGAAGCGGTGAAATCTGTTTTAGATGGAACCATCATCTCTTCCAGCTATACCGTTAGCGATGGAAACACCGTGCTCATTCAACATCCGAACAACATGGTTTCGGCTTATAAGAATTTGGCCGTGTTATTCAAACAAAATGGCGAATCGGTAAAAGCCGGAGAAGGAATTGGCTGGGTAAGCGAAAACGCAAACGGACAAGGACAATTCTATTTTGAAATTTGGAAGAACAGCGTTCCTGTTGACCCGAAGACGTACTACGCGAATTAAACGCGAACCATTTCTCCGAACACGTTCACGCGAGCATTCAATTGCTCTTCAGTTACTTTCAACAAAGCATCCGGACCGAAGTCTTCGCATGTGAACGATGCCATGGCAGATCCTGTCACAATAGCTTTTTTCATTGATGTAAAGCTCGTGTCATTCATCTTCGCCAAATATCCAATGAATCCGCCTGCGAATGAATCGCCCGCACCTGTTGGATCAACCACATCGTCTAACAACATTGCAGGAGCAAAGAACACTTCATCCTGACTGAATAACAAAGCGCCGTGTTCACCTTTTTTAATGATCAAAGCTTTGGGACCTAAGGTTAAGATTTTCGCCGCAGCCTTCTTCAATGAACGCTCACCGGTATACTGACGAGCCTCTTCATCGTTAATGGTAACCACGTCAACCATTCCGAAAACTTTATCTAAATCTTCACGCGCTACATCCATCCAGAAATTCATAGTGTCTAACACCACTAACTTCGGACGCTTATTCATTTGGTTCAGTACTGCGATTTGAACAGCGGGAACCAAATTTCCCAACATCACGTATTCCGCATCTCTGTAGTTCTCTGGAAGGTTCGGTTCGAAGGTCGCTAATACATTGAGGTCTGTAGCCAGCGTATCACGAGAGTTCATGTCCATGTGGTACTTGCCAGACCAATGAAACGATTTCTCTCCTTCCTTAATTTGAAGTCCTGCTAAATCAACGCCCCTCGATTTCAATTCGTTCATGAACGCTTCAGGAAAATCATCTCCCACTACACTCACAACACCACAATCACCATTCAAATAAGCAGCGGCCATTGAGATGTAGGTTGCAGCGCCACCGATAACTTTTTCGCGCGATTCAAACGGAGTAGCAATGCTATCAAAGGCTACAGTACCAACAGTAATTAACTTCATCATTCAATTTTTTATTTCAAAAAAAAACCGCCCAAAAATACATTTGAGCGGTTGTTCAATATAGTGAACGCTATTATAAGCGAACGATTCCTTTGTGACGACGTTCGTCAGAAACAGTCAATTTTTTACGCCCTTTTCTTCTACGAGATGAAAGAACCAAACGGCCTTTCGCTGTAGACATGCGTTTGCGGAAACCGTGTTTGTTTCTGCGTTTTGTATTCGATGGTTGATAAGTACGTTTCATAATTTCTTGTTGTTAAATTTCCAACGGGCGACAAATATACAAATAATTTTTAGTTCTCCAACTTTTTTACAACAATTGAAAGTTCATTCAATTGTAAATCGCTGATTTCAGAAGGCGCGTCTATCATTACGTCGCGCCCGCTGTTGTTTTTCGGGAAAGCGATGAAGTCACGAATCCCTTCGCTACCGCCGAAGAGCGAGCACAAACGATCGAACCCGAAAGCCAATCCTCCATGCGGTGGAGCGCCGTACTCAAAGGCATTCAACAAGAATCCAAATTGCGCTTGCGCCTCTTCTTTCGTAAATCCAAGCAAGTCAAACATGCGCGCTTGAACATTTCTGTCGTGAATACGAATAGATCCTCCGCCAATTTCAACCCCATTCAACACGAAATCGTACGCGTTGGCATTCACAGATCCTGGATCTGTATCTAACAAATGAATTTGATCGGGCTTTGGTGAAGTAAACGGATGGTGCATAGCGAAGTATCTTCCTTCCTCTTCGTTAAATTCCAACAACGGGAAATCCATTACCCAAAGCGGCGCAAATACTTCCGAATTACGCAATCCCAATCTTCCACCCATTAACAAACGAAGTTCATTCAATTGCTTGCGGGTCGTATTCAGGTCACCAGACAACACCAAAATTAAATCACCAGGCTTTGTCTCGCAACGCTCGCCCCATGCAGCCAAAGCCTCTCCGTCGAAGAATTTATCTACGGAAGATTTGTAGCTTCCGTCTTCGTTGCAACGAACATAAATCAATCCCTTTGCTCCAATTTGCGGACGCTTCATCCACTCGGTAAGTTCATCCAATTGAGCGCGCGTATAGCTCGCACAACCTGGAACGTTAATCGCAAGCACTGCTTGCGCACTGTCGAACACGCCAAAGCCTTTTCCTTGTCCAAGATCTGTAAGGTCCTTGAAGGTCATGCCGAAACGAATATCTGGCTTGTCACTTCCGTACAAACGCATAGCCTCTGAATACAGCATGCGCGGAACCTCAGGAATATCCACGTTTTTAACGGCTTTGAATAAATGACGAATCAATCCTTCAAACGTATTCAAAATATCTTCTTGCTCTACAAACGCCATTTCACAGTCGATCTGGGTAAACTCAGGCTGACGATCTGCGCGCAAATCTTCGTCGCGGAAACAACGCACAATCTGATAATAGCGATCGTAACCACTCACCATTAACAACTGTTTGAACGTTTGTGGCGATTGTGGCAATGCGTAAAATTGTCCAGGATTCATGCGGCTTGGAACAACGAAATCACGCGCACCCTCCGGGGTAGACTTAATTAAATACGGTGTTTCAATTTCTAAAAATTCCAGACTATCTAAATACTTACGCGTTTCAATTCCGAGCTTGTGACGAAGCATTAAATTCTGCTTCAGCGGATTTCTTCTTAAGTCTAAGAAGCGCCATTGCATGCGCAAATCATCTCCTCCATCACTATCATCTTCAATGGTGAAAGGTGGCGTTAACGAGGCATTCAAGACTTTACATCCTGTAGCTTCAATCTCAATTTCACCCGTAAGCATGTTCGCATTTTTCGAATAACGCTCAACCACTTTTCCTTCCACCTGAACAACAAATTCTCTTCCCCACTTGCGCGCTTCTTCGCACAAAGCTGCATTGGTATCCATGTTGAAAGCCAACTGCGTAAGACCGTAACGATCGCGTAAATCCACGAAAGTCATTCCACCTAAATCACGTGAGCGCTGAACCCAACCTGCCAAAACAACTTCCTTTCCTACATCTGAAATTCTTAATTCACCACAGGTTGCCGAACGATACATAACATTTATTTTTTGCAAAGATACTAATTTGAAAAGGTCTCTATGACCCATTTATTGAAGGCTTTTGGGTTCTGCATGTTCATGACATGACCCGTGTTTTCATACACTGCAAATCGATCATCTGGAATATGATAAATCTCTTTCAAGCACTTCGCCGTTTCGAAGGGAATAATCTTGTCATTCCTTCCCCATAAAATATAAGCCGGTGCACTCCATTGAAAGCTATGGGCATTTAACTCGTTTTCATTCCGATTTAAATAGTCGAGCAGTGCAATCTTATTGTCTCGCTGAACAGCGAAGTGATATTCTGCAATTTGATTCAAAACGAAATTTGGAATGTGAACGGGCTTTTCCAAAGAGGCTAACTTTTTCAATTCTTTTCCTGTTGTTGGATTTAAAAGAGCAAAAGCGTTTTCAGCTCCAAGGGTTCTAGCCACGCTGTCGGTGAACGCTTTGTTGAAACATCCAGTTAACCCGTCGTAACTCACATAAGCCTTCACTTTCTCCGGATACTTTTCTGCGAAACGAGCACCAACAAGCCCTCCATATGAACTTCCAAGAACGATTAAATTTTCATCAGACCATTTTTCATTGTTGAATTGAAGCATTTCATTCACCAAATCTACTTGCATTTCAATACTGAAATCAGATAGAAAATAAGTGCTTCCGTGGTAGTTCAAATCGGGGGCTATGATATTGAAATGCTTCGAAAGCTCTTCAATATTCGGACTCCATTGTGCAATGGCACCGCCCTGGTAACCGTGAATCAGCAGTAGGTTCTTCTTCGATGAATCGAAACGCTCGGGACTTGTCATGTAAACGGTCTTTAAATCGAAATACGTCTCGCCACTTTGCAATCCCTGACGCTGTTCCGATCTCTGGTAAGAATTCAAACCTGCTTCCTCAAACATTTCTTTCTGCTTTCCTACATACCTTGAATAAAGGTTACAAGAAGAAAGCAAAGACATGACAGCAAGCCAAAAGAGCGGATATTTCATGGTTTCAAAGTTACTCAATCCTGAATTTGTTTTGATAAGCCCGATGAATGAATTACTTTCGTTTCACAAATTTTGCTATGAACAAATTATCGTTTCCATTTACGAAAATCAATGCCTACATCATTCTTGCTGGATTGGCGGTTGTGCTTTTCGGATATATCTTAATGAGTGGCGGTGGTTCTGCCGACCCAAACACGTTCAACGCTGATGAACTTTTTAGCGCTCGACGAATAACCGTTGCACCTATTGTTGTGCTTCTCGGATACATTACCATTGGAGTTGGAATTATGTACCGCGGCAAGAAAAACCAATCTTCAGAGATCGAGAAACATTGAGTATTCTTCAAACCATCATACTAGCCATTGTTGAAGGAATAACGGAATTCCTTCCGATTTCTAGTACGGGACACATGATGATTGCTCAGAAAATCATGGGTGTTCCTTCCGATGAATTTACCAAAGCCTTTATAGTTTGTATTCAGCTAGGTGCTATTCTCAGCGTTGTCGTTTTATACTGGAAACGATTCTTTCAATCCCTTGAATTTTACTACAAATTAATCGTTGCATTTATTCCTGCGGCGGTTTTCGGATTTCTATTTTCAAAAAAAATAGACGCGCTTTTAGAAAATGTTTTGAATGTTGGAATTGCGTTACTTATGGGCGGAATTGTTTTTCTTTTCATTGAAAAAATTATTCGTGAGCGTTCGCTGCGCGAACCCAGTTATAAGAGTTCCTTCATCATTGGGTTATTTCAGTGTATTGCTATGATACCAGGCGTATCTAGGTCTGCAGCAACAGTGATTGGCGGATTAACGCAAGGGCTAACAAAAAAAGCGGCGGCTGAATTTTCTTTTTTCTTAGCGGTTCCTACCATGCTTGGAGCCACTGTTTTTAAATTGAAAAATGCCTACGAAGATGTTCCGAATTTCTTCAATTCTGAAAACATAAAACTTCTTGCCATTGGAAATGCAGTAGCCTTTGTTGTTGGACTTATTGCTATTAAAACCTTCGTGGCCTTGTTAACCAAATACGGATTGAAGCCGTTCGGTTATTATCGAATTGTTCTAGGTGCAATCATTGTTGCGCTCTATTTCGGTGGCGTGTCGCTTACTCTTTAAGACAACAACACCATCAAGTCTTTCGCAATTTCTTTCTGATTCCAAGAGGAAACCAAATGAATGTTTCGAACACCCGCCTCTTGCAACGCTTTCGCAGTAGCGCTTCCGTAGGCCATGCAATTCAGTTTCGATAAATCGTTTTTCTCTTGAGCAGCTTTCACGTTTGAAGGTGAAGAAAATAAGTACACTCTGGCTTCTGGAAGAGCTGCAGCCAAAAGCGTTTTTTTATACGTTGAAATAATTTCAATCTGATCTTCATGAAAAAAACTAGCGGCGGAATTCAAACTGTCTTGTGCCGAAGGAAACAAAACGCGTTCGTTTCCCGTAAGATGAAAAAACATGCGCGCAATTTCTTCGGTGTTCGTTCCTTCACCCACAAAATCGCATTCAAAAGGCACGGATGAAGCCGTTGCTGGACCAATAGCAGCATACTTGGCATTCACATTTGTAGATTGTTGGAAGAACGACCGCGCGCCATTCGAAGAGGAAAAGAACACCCAATTAAAATCTTTTTGAATTTGAAAAGGAAGAAATTCGATTGAAATGAGCGATTTGCAAAATGATGTGTACTTCGTTCTTGAAAGTTCCGCAATCAAATCTGATGCGTCCTCTTCACTTCGACTTACAAAAACATCTATCATACAGACTGAATAAGTCCCAACAGGTGGTCAATGATTTGCTGCGGCTCTTCGTTTCTCATGCTGAAATACGAAACCTCGTCGTTCACCGTTTTCGCGAAAGCAACATGACAAACATAGGTATCTCCTTCCTTCACTGCGTGCGCTCCTAAGGGCAATTGACAACCTCCATGCATGCGACGCAGTATTTCGCGTTCAATGAAAATACACTCCACGGTCTGTTGGTGATTCAGCTGATTTAAGATTTCTAAAATCTCGTTATCACCTTCTCTGCATTGAAGCGCTAAAGCGCCTTGTGCAGGAGCAGGAACAAATTGCTGCGCAGGTAAAATCTCAACATGAAACTCTGAAAGATCAATTTCTAAACGCTCTACTCCAGCGCGAGCAAGCAATATTGCATCGTATTGCTTTTCTCTTAATTTTTGAATGCGCGTGGGGACATTTCCACGTAAATCTTTCACTTCGGTATTCGGACAATGAAAAGCCAATTGAACTTTTCTGCGCACCGAGGAGGTTCCAACTATGGCATTCTCCTTCAGACCGAATGTTCGTTCGGTATTTACAGACTCCTTATTCATTAAAAGAATATCTTCAACGTTTGCACGAACGGGAACTCCAGCAATAACAAGTCCTTCAGGAGGAGTGGTCTCTAAATCTTTGTGCGAATGAACAGCCAAATCTATACTTTTCGAAAGCAGGGCTTCTTCAATTTCTTTCGTGAAGAATCCCTTCCCCTCCATTTTATCGAAGCTCAAATGTTGAATTTGATCTCCGCGTGTTTTAATGATATTCAATTCAACTTGGAAACCTAAATTCTCCAAAGCAGATTTGGTGTAATTCGCTTGCCAAAGGGCAAGATCGCTTCCACGCGTTCCAATGACTATTGTTCTATCCAAGGGATTTAATGTTTTTGTACTTCGTCTAAAAGTACAGATTTCGCAAGTTTCATGGGGACTGATATATATTTCTTTTCCATGTAACTAATAATCTTGTCGACCAATTCGCGATCGTGTTCAGAAAGTTGCGCGAGTTCTTTCGAGAAGACACTTTCTACAGCGGTCTGACGTATTTCTTTAATGGCATTCGGAATCTCACTCATTGCGCGAGCAATCGAGCGCTCTTGAAAGAGTTTCTTAAATTCATTTTTGCCTTTTTCAATAATTGCAACACAATCATTCAGTGCTTCTTCGCGATAAGAAATATTCTTTTGTACTTCACGCTGAACAGCGAGCATATCAATGAAATCTACGTCTTCCTCTTTCGCAATTTCAATAGCGACATTCGCAGGCAAAGCCAAGTCAATAACGGTTCTGTGTTTTTTTGAAACACACATTTGATTGAACATGTCCTTATTTACTAAAATCTCCGTTGAACCCGTACAAACGACTAAAGCGTCAAAATCTGATTTATCATTCTGCAATTCAGAAATGAGCAATGCCTCGGAATTAAACGACTTCGCAATGGACAGGGCATTTTCCAATGTTCTATTGTATATAGAGACATTGGAATATCCGTTTTCAGCAAGGAACTTCGCGAAATTCGTAATGATTTGACCGGCACCCACCAACACAATTTTCGTGTTTAAATTGGGATGTTTGTCTTGAAAGAGTTTCCACGCAATGGAAACTATAGACACTGGTTTTTTCGAAAGGTTGGTGTGGGTATAAACATCTTTTGCAATGCGAATGGCATGCTGATTTAGCAAGCGCAACGAATCTCCGGTCAGATCCATTTTTTCGCATTCTTCGTAGGCGTTACGAAGCTGTGTAATGATTTCGCGTTCGCCAATGATTAAAGAATCTAAGCTGGCTGCTACACGAAAGATATGATCGGCCGTTTCTTCTCCGTTGAATCGCTGAGCCTTCTGTGAAACCCCTTTGATAAAACTTGTATCGTGCTCTGGGAACAAAAAAGACAACAACCGATGTGTGAAATTCGAACAAACCTCTTCGGGCACGTTGAATACAACTTCCACACGATTGCATGTTCCCAAATACATGAGTTCACTCATTTCAAACTCTTCCTTTGCCGCGTCTAATCGAGCTTTCAATTCCTCATGCGGAATTGCGAATGAACCAATGGTTTCCAATGGAAAATGATGGTGGTTCAAGGATATTGCGCGGAGATTATTCACAGTGTGCGAAGTTCGCGCAAGTAACACGCTCCAATGTCATTTATTTGTCATTCTATTCAACCAAAAAAGCCAACCCGAAAGTTGGCTTTTCAGTAAACAAAAACTTAATCTATTACTGCTCGACCATAAATCGAATACTTCTCTTTACATCTTCAGTTGTAACTTCCAAAATGTACAGTCCATTAGACAATTCATTCGCAAAGTTTAAAGTCGTTTGCAAGGTGCCATCGACTACATAACGCTTGCTCTCGATCTTTCTTCCCAATGTATCGTATACTTTCACCTGAACATTGTCCGATTCAATTCCAGAAATATTCAAATTCAAATCCGAACCATTCGACGGATTCGGAAATACGGACAACTCCATCTCTTGCATCGCACCTTGTGAAACACCTTCCGAAGGACCTTGCAAAGCATCTTTCTCCGAACCTTGCGAAGCACCTTCCGTCGGATCTATAGTCATCCCAGCACTTCCAATAATTGCCATATACGTCACCGGTCCCCATTGGTAGTTCGTTCCGGTGTAGGTGAAAATTGGAGAACTTTGAACGGCGTACGTTTTTCCGAATTGCAACGCCGCAACGGTATTCAAGTTAATGAAGTTGGAAGCCGCTGCGCGGTTTTGCTCTATGGGTAATCCCACTGCTTGTAGCGTTAATGGATTTACTTCAGTAAATCTCCATCTCCAGTTTGTAATTCCGCAAACCCAAGGTAGCGCCGCAATAACACTTCCGCGATAACGTGGACCGTTCGACAATTGATCAGAACTTCTTAGAGCAACATTAGCCGCAGGTAAAATAGTAATCGATGATGGCTCATAAGCAGTGAGTTCAAATACTTCAATGGCTCCAGTGCCATTTGGTATTGAATAAATTGCAGTCACCAAAACATTGTACGTGCTTCCCGCGTGCAGCGAAGGAGTTACCGCAGTTACATTCAAGTAATCACTCGTTTGTGTTTTCGTGAATACCTGACCCGTTGCACTTCCTGAAATACCTGTCCAAATGTATCTGTACTGAACACCAGTTCCCCCGCAATAAATTGCCTTGAACAACGAGCAGGTGCTCAAGGTGCTTGGCCAAGTTCCGCTAGTTCCGCTGTCTGAGCCTCCTCTTCTTAGATGACGAACGCATGCTGAAAATGCACCGCCCGGATTTAGATGGCTATTTTTATTTCGAATCCCGAAGCGATAATCTGCACCTGGAATGAGGTTGTTCGTTGAAAGCACTTCAGTTCCTGGACCACTTACAGAATTCTCAACCTCGATTAAAATTCCATTTACATCTTGCAATTCAATGATAATATCGTTCGCATTTGACCCAATGAAAATGGTAATTCCTGAAGTTATTGCGGTGAAGCTGTACCACACATCTTCGCCCGTTTCACAAGTAGATTTAGCAAAATCAGAGGGGAACGCACCCGCAAGTGTTCCGTAAAAACTATTGCAATAGGAGTAGTAAGTGGAAGGCGCTAACAAGGCATTGAATGGCTCTTCACCTGCAATGGTAGAAGGACATCCTTCGTCTGTAAAGCCATTGCAGTTATCGTCGACACTGTTGCACAATTCAGGCGCACCCGGATAAACAGTTGCACTTGCATCATTGCAATCGGTGCTGTTCAATGAATATCCGCTAGATGGAGCAGTGCAGAAGTTCGCTGTTGTTGTTGAACCAAATCCATCGCCGTCTGCATCTAGATAATAAATGCTACTTGCATTTATCGTCAAAACCAAAGTCTCCGTGTGACATCCAGTTACTGAAGTATATGTTCCGCTAGTGTTGTAGGTCGTTCCATTTACAGACCAAGTGTAAGAATCGCATGCACTTGCAGTGGTTGTATTATTCGTACTTGGAGTGATCGTAAGAACAAGAGTTTCGGTGTGACATCCAGTTACTGAAGTGTATGTTCCGCTTGCAGTGTATGTGGTTCCGTTTACTGACCACGTGTATGTATCACAAGCTGAAGCAGTGGTTGTGTTGTTCGTGCTTGAAGTAATAGTCAGCACAAGAGTTTCGGTATGACATCCAGTTACTGAAGTGTACGTTCCGCTGGTGGTGTAGGCTGTTCCGTTTACATTCCATGTGTACGAATCGCACGCACTGATAGTTGAAGTAACGTTGGTGTTTTGAGAGATTGTTGCGGTAACAGGAATTCTCGGTGAAGAAATATTCCAGTTGTAAAAATATGCGTATTGATTTGTTGAGCCAACCTGTCCTGTTATTGATCCAAAAGCACCAAGGCTAAACGGCCACGAAAAATTCTCAGTTGTAGTTGTCAAATGAACATCATGAGAAAGAACCGTCGCGACTAATCTGTACCCATTTCCAACTGGAATTAACCAACCCAAATTCAAGGTGTTTAAACCATTTGCGAGTGGAAAGACAATTGGTGGGATATTCGCCATTGACGCACCACCTGGACCGAATACTTGAACCGTTACAAAACCTGTTCCTTCAGACTCGACTTGAACCGAATTCAAAAGCATTTCACTTGTAGCATTAAAGATCAATCCCAGTCCAGACTGATCACTTTCATCAGCCGCAACAGTGGTATTTCCCCCAATGACATTGCTGCTCACGAAATAAGTAGTGGTTGAATTCAAAACAGGAGTGGTGAAATTAATTCCCGAAGCAATTGGTGATCCGCCCACTTGAGAAGTATACCATTGAATAGTCGTGTTGGCAGGCTGACAAACGCTGTTAGCGCTTAAGACAAGAGATGCTGGACCACAAGATGACGCACCCGTTGGAGTAATGCTGAAAGGAGTAATACTCACTGCAAAACTTGGTGAAAAAACTGTAGGACAATTCCCTAAAGTAACTGCTGCTCTATAGTACTGCGTACTTGAAAGATTTGCTGTTGAATAATTGGAAGATGTTGCACCACCAATATTGGAAAAAGATATATTGTTGCTCGAAGTTTGCCACTGAATATTACCTGTGCTTCCAGCCAAAGTAAGAGATGTGCTAGTTCCTGAGCATACCGATGAAGAGCCCGTAATTACACCTGCCACAGGAGAAGTAGCCGCATTCACAGCTCCATTGAATGCAAATGAATTAATTGAAAATGTTCCAGTTCCTGAAGTGGATGACCAACCGTAAATTCGAAAAGTTATTGGACCAATTATGTTTTGAAAAACAGCCGCATTCAACGAAACCGTTTGCGACTGAACCGTTGTAGTATTGTTGCTGAATGTCAAAACATCGGAAGCGTAATTATCTATACTTGAACGCAACGCAAAATTCTGAGGGCCGTTTGCATTTCGCTCAAAGCTGATTGCTAAACTTGAAAAATCAATTTCATTGCAAGCAGTTGGCGTTAAGGTCCAATAAAAATAATCGTTGTTGTCTGAAGAAGCGCCCTGAGTCCAGTTGTTCGCGCTGTATCTGTTGTTTCCGTTGCTGCCAGTGATTCCACTTCCTCTTCCAATACCCGAAACAGTAACGTTCGAATTGAACGACTGCCCAAGGATATACGGATTTGAAGTGTTCGGATTGGCGCCCGTAATCGGATTCTCGAAAACAACTTGGGCATTTGAATCCAATGAAAAAATAAGTGCTACTAAAAGCCCCACTAATTTCAACTTTGGAGTGCTGTTCGCACTCGATAAAAACCTTGACATGGTCAATTCGTTCAATCTAAATAATTTATTCAACTCGTTTTTTTTCAGGGCGCGAAAGTACACCTGTTTTTCTTATCTATTTCATTTATTTTTGAAAATATATCTTTAACAACAATCAATTAAACCTTGAATAACCTTCTAGGCTTGAATAATCGAATTGTTAACCCATAAAAAAGGCGACCGAAGTCGCCTTTTAATTTATTTGAACAAAGTGCTTATTTTGAAATTAGCACCCTCGAACTTATCGTTTGGAGATTAGTCGAAACCTCAATCATATACATTCCGTTCGAATAATTATTCGAAATTGGAAGTTGAGTTTGAAGATTTCCATTCACCACCAATCTGAAGCTTTCAACCTTACGTCCCATTGAATCGTAGATCTTCACTTGAACATTGTCCGATTCAATTCCAGAAATATTCAAGTTTAAATCTGAACCGTTCGACGGATTCGGAAATACGGACAACTCCATCTCTTGCATCGCACCTTGTGAAACACCTTCCGAAGGACCTTGCAAAGCATCTTTCTCCGAACCTTGCGAAGCACCTTCCGTCGGATCTACAATCATCCCCGCACTTCCAATAATAGCCATATAAGTTACAGGTCCCCATTGGTAGTTCGTTCCAGTGTATGTGAACAGTGGAGCTGATTGTACAGCGTATGTTTTTCCATATTGCAACGCCGCAACGGTATTCAAGTTAATGAAGTTGGAAGCCGCTGCGCGGTTTTGCTCAATGGGTAATCCAACTGTTTGAAGTGTTAGAGGATTCACTTCTGTAAATCTCCATCTCCAGTTTGACACGCCACATACCCATGGTAGCGCTGCTACAACACTTCCGCGGTAACGCGGACCGTTCGTCAATTGATCTGCACTTCTTAAAGCAACGTTTGCAACAGCAGAAATAGTTATGGTTGAAGGAGCAAGTGCTGATAATTCAACCACTTCATTTACACCTGCACCATTCGGAATTGTATAGATTGCAGTAACCAATACGTTGTATGTACTTCCCGCATGAAGCGCAGGAGAAACCGCGGTCACATTCAGATAATCACTCGTTTGTGTTTTTGTGAATACCTGTCCAGTTGCTGTTCCTGAAATACCTGTCCAAGTATAACGGTATTGCACACCTGTCCCACCGCAATAAGATGCTTTGAACAACGAGCAAGTGCTTAATGTACTTGGCCATGTAGAGCTGGTTCCGCTATCTGCACCGCCTCTTCTTAGATGACGAACGCATGCTGAAAAAGCACCACCTGGATTTAAAATGCCGTTGTTGTTTCGGATACCAATTCGGTATTCTTGACCAGCAATGAGGTTGGTGGTTGTGAGTACTTCTGTACCTGGACCATTCACGGTATTTTCAATTTCAACCAAGTTTCCATTGGCATCTTGAAGTTCAATCACAATATCGTTCACGTATGAACCAATGAACACAGTTACCCCAGAAGACTGTGCTACAAAATTGTACCACACATCTTCTCCTGTAACGCAACTTGAATGTGCGTTAGCAGAAGGGAATGTACCTGCTAGCGTTCCGTAAAAACTGCTGCAGTATGAATACATGCCAGACGGTGCAAGTATTGAATTGAATGGCTCTTCACCTGCAATGGTAGAAGGACAACCTTCATCAATAAAGCCACTGCAATTATCATCTACACTGTTGCACCATTCAGTTGCACCAGGATAAGTAGAAGATACGGCATCGTTACAATCGGTGTTGTTCAATGAATATCCGGTAGAAGGCATTGCACAGAAGTTCGCTGTTGTTGTTGAACCAAATCCATCACCGTCTGCATCTACATAATAAATGCTGCTTGTATTTACGTTCAAAACCAAAGTCTCCGTATGACATCCAGTTACTGAAGTGTATGTTCCGCTAGTAGTGTAGGTCGTTCCGTTTACGGACCAAGTATACGAATCACATGCACTTGCAGTGGTTGTGTTGTTTGTGCTTGGAGTGATTGTCAGCACCAAAGTCTCAGTGTGACATCCAGTAACCGAAGTATACGTTCCACTGGTGGTGTATGTCGTTCCGTTAACCGACCATGCGTACGAATCACATGCACTTGCAGTGGTTGTATTGTTGGTACTTGGAGTGATTGTCAACACAAGAGTTTCTGTATGACAACCTGTTACCGAAGTATATGTTCCGCTAGTAGTGTAGGTTGTTCCGTTTACTGACCATGTGTAAGAATCACATGCACTTGCAGTGGTTGTGTTGTTTGTGCTTGTAGTGATCGTAAGAACAAGAGTCTCCGTATGACATCCAGTTACTGAAGTGTATGTTCCGCTAGTTGTGTAGGTCGTTCCGTTTACGGACCAAGTATACGAATCACATGCACTTGCAGTGGTTGTGTTGTTCGTACTTGGAGTGATTGTTAGAACAAGAGTCTCTGTATGACATCCAGTTACTGAAG
>CANGEF010000015.1 GCA_947452685.1 Flavobacteriales bacterium
CATTCAAGAAGCCGATGCCATCTTTATCTTAGACTACAACCATTTGGGAAGAATAGGAGAGACCGTTAAGAAATTACTTGAAGCGCAAGTGGGTGTGAAACCTTTTATTCTCATCGATCATCATGAACAACCCGTAACGTTTCCAAATGTCGTGTATTCAGATACAAGCATATGCAGTACGTGTGAGATGGTTTTTCATTTTGCGGGTGCCATGGATTGGTTGGAGTTAATTGACGCGCCAACGGCTCAAGCCATCTATTGCGGAATAATGACCGACACCATGTCGTTTCGTTTTCCAAGTGTGAGTCCAGAGACGCATGAAATTGCAGCATGGCTCATGCGCAAAGGATTAAAGCCTCATGTTGTGCATGAGAATGTTTTGGATTCTCAGAGAGTTGATCGTCTTCGCCTGATGGGCTATGCTCTTTCCGAGTGCATGACTGTTCTACCAGAATATAACGCAGCGTTTATTGCCATTACAAAAGAAAAGCTCGATCAGTTCCAACCGCAATCGGGCGACACCGAAGGTTTGGTGAACATGGCGTTAAGTGTTGAAGGCACCACCATTGCAGCCTTCTTCAGGGAAGATGATGATTGTGTTCGCATTAGTTTTAGAAGTAAAGGAACGCGTGATGTGAATCAGATGGCACGCGCACACTTCAACGGGGGCGGACACAAGAACGCGGCAGGTGCGCGCTTACACGAATCGCTTGAACATACGATTGCGAAGTTTTTAGAGTTGTTACAAAAAGGAGAAATCTAATGAAATACGCCTATTTACTTTTCGCCTTCGCAGCAATTTTAATGAGCTGCGACAGTTGCTCACAAGACAAGAAAGCGGTGCAGAAAATGACGCAAGCGCAAATAGATTCCATGCTCATTGCCCAAAACAGAAATTTCCATGCGCAAGAAAAAGAACGCATTCAAAAATTTGTAACCGATAAGCAATGGCCTACAACCATTACTGGAACCGGCATTCATTATTGGATTTACCAGCAAGGAACAGGAGAAACAGTGAAGTCAGAGCAAATAGCTTTGGTGGAATATGAAGTGTCTTTGCTCGACGGTACCGTTGTATACAAAAGTAAACCCGGAGAAAAAGTTCCGGTAAAAATTGGACACGATAATGTTGAAAGCGGGTTGCACGAAGCCATGCTTCTAATGAAAAAAGGAGATCGCGCAAAGTTCGTTTTACCTTCTTATCGTGCTTTTGGTTTAACCGGTGAGGGAAAGATTCCGATGAACGCAGCAGTGGTCTACGATATTCTCTTGGTGGAAATACAGTAATTGCTTTTGTGTTTTAATTTGATTTTTCTATCTTCATCAAGAACATAGAAAACGAGTCATGCTTAAAACAATTATCCTGCTTATTCTAGCCCTTGTTGGTCTTCCCCTTGTGGCGTACTATTTAGATCCGAGTTTAACAGAAATGCAATGGCATCTGATTAAAGTGGGCGGAGGATCCGCATTAGTTGTTGCATCACTTTGTTTCTTGCTTGCTGAATTGACAGGCAATTGCAGTCAAGTAGATAAGATCTGGAGCGTGGTTCCAATTATCTATGTTTGGGAATATGCACACATGACGAACTATCATCCACGCTTCGTTTTGATGGCAATTTTGGTTACGCTTTGGGGAGCTCGTCTAACTTACAACTTCTCACGCAGAGGTGCTTACTCATGGAAATTTTGGAGTGGGGAAGAAGACTATCGATGGGAAGTGTTGCGCAAAATGCCCATGTTTAATGCAAGGTGGAAGTGGACGCTGTTCAACTTATTATTCATTTCATTTTATCAGAATATTCTCATTTGGCTTATCACGGTTCCAGCGATATACGCGCACAAGCGTTTGATTACTCCGCTTGGAACAACAGACTATCTCATTGCAGGAATCTTACTTTTCTTTTTAATTGTTGAAACCACCGCCGATCAGCAACAGTGGAATTTTCAGAATGAAAAACATAGACGCATCAAGGCTGGAACAAACACAGAGTTGCCTTACAGCCGAGGATTCGTTCATACTGGACTGTGGAAACTGATGCGTCATCCGAATTACGCGTGTGAACAAGCCATTTGGATCACCTTCTTTTTCTTCAGTGGAAGCGGAAGTGGAAATTGGTTGAATGGAAGTTTGGTTGGAGCTGTATTGTTGGTTCTTCTCTTCCAAGGAAGCGCAGACTTCAGTGAAGGAATCTCGAACGCGAAATACGATTCGTACAAAGACTACATCAAGAGCACGCCGCGTTTCATTCCCAAGTTTTGGTAATTACATAAATTTTCTTAAGATCTTCGCCATCCATTCTCTCCCTTTATAAGGTGGGTAAATGAATGAAGTGGAGTTGAAGATTCGGCTCACGTGCACTTCCGATTTTAAGTGACAGAATTCAAGGAAGCCGTGGTAGCCATGTGAATAGCCCATTCCAGAAAAATTACTTCCGCCGAAGGGCATACGCACGTCGCTAATGTGCAAGAACACATCGTTAATGGTTACTCCTCCAGACCAGGTGTTTCGTGTTATAAATGAACGTTCGCTTCTGCTGTGCGAAAAAACATACAACGCCAAAGGCTTGTCTTTGCTTCGAATAAAGTCTATAGCTTCTTCCATGGTTTCATATTCGAACAGGGGAAGTATGGGGCCGAATATTTCTTCGTTGTACACTTTCGTTTCCTTCGAAACATTTCCCACAACGATTAAACCGAACAATCGTTCGGTAGGTTTGTGTTCGCCTTGGAAGAGAATTTCGCCCCTTGTACTCCGAACTTCTTCAACCATTGAAACCAAGCGCGAATAGTGTCTTTCTGAAACCACACAAACCACTTCATCGGAATTCAATTTTCCATCTATCGTATAGTTCGAGTGGTAATGCGTTTTTAAATGTTCGGTGAATTCTTTCGATTTTCCTTTCGGAAGTAAAACGTAATCTGGGGCAATGCACGTTTGTCCGGCATTGGTGTATTTCCCCCAAAGAATTTTTTTAGCAGCGTCTTCGAGGTCGAAATCTTTTCCAATTACAACCGGAGATTTGCCGCCAAGTTCTAACGTTACGCTGGTTAGATTTTTTGCAGCAGCAGCCATAACCAATTTTCCAACTGCCGGCGATCCGGTGAAGAAAATGTGGTTGAAGGGAAGTTCAGTCAATTGCGCTGCAACGGCTCCGTCTCCTAGAACAAGGGATACTTCTTTTGGAAGGAAGGTGTCTTCAATGAAGTCTTTGATGGCTTCACTAACAGTTGGAGTATATTCGGAAGGCTTAATTATGGCGGTGTTTCCAGCCGCAAGACAAGAAATGAGCGGTGTAAGTGTCAATTGAACGGGATAATTCCAAGGAGAAAGAATCAGGCACACACCTTTCGATTCAACATGAATTTTATTGGAGGCTAATGGATTGGCAAGATTCATTCCCGGATAGGAAATAGACATCCATTCACGAAGTTCTTTTCTCACAGCTTTCAATTCCGCGAAGATCAACGAGAACTCCATAATCGAAGACTCGAAAGCATGTTTGTTCAAGTCGGTCTTTAATGCTTGGGTTAACGCCGCTTCGTGTTTATGCAATCCTTTTTCAAATCTATTCAGCACATCAACGCGTTCAGAAACCCTGCTGTTCTTATAAAGAAGTGCGTGTTTTTTTTGAAGTTCGAAAATTTCCGTGTTCAACATAATCTTTTGTTATTCGTGTTCGCGAATGTTCTTCGTTTCGTGCTCTGTAGGTTCGTCGTTAGACTCTTCTTCCTTGATATACCAATCTTTCAGATTGGGTTGTCCGGCATCTGACCAAGCGCTTAACCACAAACATCCTAATGAATAAACAGCTGAACGCATTCTTCGTTCAATCTGTCCG
Source organism: Flavobacteriales bacterium (assembly GCA_947452685.1). Taxonomy (GTDB): domain Bacteria; phylum Bacteroidota; class Bacteroidia; order Flavobacteriales_D; family Sanyastnellaceae; genus CAIZGX01. The sequence goes on from CANGEF010000015.1 coordinate 3,840, forward strand.
TTTAAAAGTGCGCTATAGGCTTCAGAGAATTCTTTCGAATACGTCCGCACTTCAATGTTGTTGCGCATTTCGTATGCATATTTTTTGTCGGAAGGAAAACGCGCTGTCAGTTGTTCTTCAAACTTCAACACAGAATCTACCGCTGCGTAGCTTTCTTTCAAGCGTTCCCAAATGAAGTGTTGCGGGGCGGAAATGTATTCGGCTTGTCCAACAAAGAAATCGTATTGCGGAAATTGAATTTCAGGAACGCGACTTTCCCAAAAACCGTGAATGCCTTTTTGATTGGTCTTTTGTCCGTTGTAATTGGAAGTGGAATGAAGGGGCACGTGCACATCTCCCACGTAGTGTCCAATTTCAGCAGAAAGGCGAAGAACTTTGTTCACGTCTTTCTCTTCAAACGCCTTTACCAATTTCGAATAAACGAAATACAAATTCCAAGGAACTATGCCGTGCGCGCGAAGGCTGTCTTCTCCGTATTTCGTTACAGCGTCGTTCCAACGCTCGGGTAAATTTTCAAAGGGCGAAGCGTTTGGTGATGTCACATAACGATCTACATCTAAGAAGTGACATTCCGCTTCACCTTTAACACTGTACCTTCTTTTATCTGGATCAACGCTATGCTCAATCAAGTAATTCATGTTGTACTTGTAGAATCCGAAAAGGTCGGGAGGCAGCGTATAAATAGCGAGTTCGTTAATTTTCTTGTGTCCGAAGAATCCCCAGTCTATGCACACTGGAGGCTCGGGCTCTGAAGCAATTGCGCAGAATGGAAAAGAAAGTATCCAAAGGAAGAAGGACTTTGTTTTCATGTTTAAAGAATTACGCGTTGTCGATTTCTAACTTCACCAATTTTCCATCGCGAAGAATGGGAATGCATGGAACCGTGTCAAGGGTTAAGCAGTACTTCACGTCTTTCTGAATTTTCAATTTCATTAATCGCTTGCGATGTGAACTTGCACGAAGGAAGCTGTAGAAATTGTCACGAGCCGAACGGTATAAAAATTTAGCAGAGATGGTGCTGTCTTCGTTCGAAACGAATCTGCGCGTTTCCAAAAGAATGTCAGCAATGGCTCCGGCGCAGATGGTATCTTCCAGATTCATTTTTTCTTTCCATCCGGAAGCAAGCACGAGTACATTTTTGTTTTGTTGAATAAGCCAATTGCTGAGGTAAGTGAGGTTGTTCAAACAACCAATAACAACGATACTTTTTTCTTTCGCTACTTCAATGGCATTGGTGCCGTTGGTGGTGGTAAGCACAACTGTTTTTCCAACTAAATTTGGATTCATGAAGGCATACGGTGAATTTCCAAAGTCGAAACCTTCCACCACTTGTCCGTCTCTTTCGGCTGCGGTGATGTATCCTTTCGATTTATAGTCAACGGCTTTTTCAACCGAATTAATGGGAATGATCTCTTTTATTCCGCAGTGAAGACCTGTGGTAATGGCGCTTGTAGCGCGAAGCACATCAATAACAACCACAATGTCAAATCCATTGTCGTACAACGGGAAGTGACTTGGGGCGTAACAAACTTCTACAATCTTTCTTTCGCTTAATGCTGGCATAGGTTTTCAATAAGAGTCTAAAATTAAGAAAAGAAAAGGAAAGCGGCGAATTTGTTTATGCCATAACTAACTTCGCAACCTAATCTAAACCCATGCGTGTAAACAAATTCATAAGTGAATCGGGACTTTGTAGCCGAAGAGAAGCCGACAAGTTTATTGAACGTGGACTCGTTACCATCAATGGAAAGAAGGTTGGTCTAGGTGCCGAAGTGGGGCCAAGAGACGTGGTGAAAGTGAACGGTCGCGGTCTCAACAGAGAAGAGAAGCAAGATTTGGTTTTGGCTTTCAACAAGCCAATTGGTGTTGTTTCTACCACCGATAAAGTAGAGAAGAACAACATTGTAGATTACATAAGTTATAGCGAACGAATTTTTCCGATTGGAAGATTAGACAAAGATTCACAAGGACTCATTCTTTTGACGAACAATGGCGATTTAGTGAATAAGATTCTTCGCGCAGGAAACAAGAACGAGAAAGAATACATTGTAAGTGTAGATCGTCCGTTGTTTCCAGACTTCGCAGAAAAGATGAGTCAGGGTGTTCCTATACTGGGTGTTCAAACCAGAAGATGTAAGGTGGTTGTTGAAACTCCGTTTGTATTTCGAATTACACTCATACAAGGACTGAATAGACAGATTCGTAGAATGTGTGAACACTTTGGATACACAGTAACGAAGTTAGAGCGTTGTCGAATCATGCACATAGGATTGCAAGGACTTCAGGTCGGTGAGTTCAGACCGTTGGAAGAGGATGAGATGAAGTTGTTGAATAAGTATTTGGAAAAATCGAAATCGGAAGCTCCTGAAAAGAAAGCTTCGAGCGCTACCGATAACCCAAAGCCAAAACCAAAGCCGAGGCCAAGACCGAAGCCGAGAACGAGTACCTCAGGTTCTTCTCCTTCTTCTTCAAAGCCAAGATTTAAGGCAGGAAGTAAATCTCACGCGAAGCCCGGCGAGCGCACCTTCCGGAACGGTCCAAGCAAAGGAAGCAGCAGCAGAGGTAACTCAGGAAAAAGCAGTCGGGGTGGTGCGAAAAGAACAGGAAGATAGAACTTAGTGTAAAAATTACACTAAGTAATTCAGTTGTCTTGTTTATCTTTGCTTTAAATACAATTTCCTATGGCAAACATTGCGCACATTCATGCAAGACAAATTCTCGATTCGAGAGGTAATCCAACAATTGAAGTAGATGTAATAACCGACCAAGGCACTGTGGGTCGCGCTGCTGTTCCTTCCGGAGCAAGCACGGGCATGCACGAAGCAGTTGAGCTTCGCGACGGTGATCAGACACAATACTTAGGTAAAGGTGTAATGCGCGCTGTTCAAAATGTAAATGAAGTTTTGAATAAAGAATTGGAAGGTGCTTCTGTATTCGAACAGAATCTGATAGATATGGCCATGTGCGCTATAGACGGCACAGATAACAAAAGTGTTTTAGGAGCGAATGCAATTCTAGGTGTTTCGTTGGCTGTTGCAAAAGCGGCTGCCGAAACTTCTGGGTTGAGTCTTTATAGATATATAGGCGGAGTAAGTGCAAACACACTTCCCGTTCCTATGATGAACATTATTAACGGAGGTGCGCATGCCGACAATAAAGTAGATGTTCAAGAATTCATGATCTTGCCGGTAGGTGCTGAAACATTCAGTCAGGCCTTGCGCATGGGAGCAGAAGTGTTTCACCATTTGAAGGCGGTTTTGAAAAAGCAAGGTCACATGACTAACGTAGGTGATGAAGGTGGATTCGCTCCAAACTTCAACAGCAACGAAGAAGCGCTTCAAACAATTATGCAAGCCATTGAAGCTTCGGGTTACAAAGCAGGAGAAGATATAGTATTGGGATTGGATTGTGCATCTACAGAGTTCTACAACCCAGAAACAAAATTGTATCATTTGGAATCTACCGGTGAGCATTTAACCAGCGCTCAAATGGTAGACTATTGGGCAGATTGGACCAAGCGTTATCCGATTGTTACCATTGAAGACGGATGTTCGGAAGACGATTGGGACGGTTGGAAGTTGATGACTGAAAAACTGGGAGCTACCACACAATTGGTTGGAGATGATTTATTCGTTACTAATGTGAATCGTCTTTCTCGTGGAATAGAAGAAGGCATTGCCAACAGCATTTTGGTTAAAGTGAATCAAATAGGTTCTTTGACTGAAACGATAGATGCGGTGAACATGGCGCATAGAGCGGGTTACACTTCTGTCATGTCACATAGAAGCGGTGAAACGGAAGACACAACAATTGCAGACTTATCCGTTGCGCTCAATACAGGGCAAATAAAAACAGGATCAGCTTCGCGCTCTGACCGTATTGCAAAATACAATCAGTTGTTACGCATTGAAGAGGAGTTGGGTAAGATGGCTTACTTCCCAGGAAAGAGCATCTTGCGATAAGATTTTTTTTTCAAGATTTTTGGAAAGAGGACTTTGGTCCTCTTTTTTATTTTGAATGAAATGAACAATGTGATGTTTGTTACTGAGGTGATTTAGTAACATGAACATGTGTATATATCGCGGTTTCATTTTTAAAACAATTTTGGTTTCCCTCAATATTTGTTGAGAGAAATGAAGCACCGTAAACACATACTTATTGGAATCCTATTCTTGGGAATTTCTGTGGCGAATGCGCAGGTGTTGGACAGCACGCTCAATTCGATAAACAAGCTGTACGCCTTGTGGGAAAAGGGTTACGCGCAGTCGAAGGAACAATTGTCATGGTCAGATTTCAAGACTGCGGAAAGCGCATGGCCTGTAATTGTTGATCAGACATCTGTTGATGTTCAAAAACATATTTACGAATCGTATTCTTTGCGAGCAAGTATTATGCGAGCAGACAAGGGAGTCTCCATTGTTTCAAACAACCAATACAATTTCAACATTCAGTACGACGAAGATAACATGTGGTACAGAGCGAGATATCTGAATGGTGTGGAATGGGATATTCTCTCAGGCGGTCTGGTAGAAAATAGAAGAAGAGCTCAAATTCTTGAAAACGAACTTCAAATGAAGTTACTTGAAAACAAGAATTCGAATAGCGGTAAAATCTCTTACGAGAATCGCAATCAGATTATTTATTATTTCAACAAGAAAAAGGTTGAGGTTCTAAAAACGCGCAAAGACATTAGTAATAGTAAGATGGATGTGCTAACAGACTTAGCCGAGTCTGGAGAAATTAGAACAACCATGTTGTTAGAGGCCCACAGCCAGATGATTGAAATTAACGGTCAGTTTAATTTGTATGCATCTTTCAACGACGGTCTGAAGACTATGCTTGATACCAATCGCATTACTACGAATCGTTTGCTTCCTCCGTTCGATGTGAATGTTGTTGCGTTGCGCTCGCTGTCAGGAATGCAATACAACCCGAACAAGATGATGGAGCTTCAGTCGAAAAACGACAAGCTAAATTTCAATTGGGCGAACGACGTTAGTTTAACGTCAGGAGTGCGTTACAACTATTATGACCGCACCGGGAATGGATTCAACAGAGGATATATGTCAATGAACTTGACAGCTCGAATTCCTCTGCGCATTTTCCAAACAGATTACTTAGCACTTACGCATCTTCAAGAAGACGAGGTGAAGTTGGAAATGCGTCAAGAAGATGAGCTGAAGTGGTTAGAAATTTCGAATCTGGTATATGAATTACGATACAAGCAAAAGCAGTTTTCAAATCTGCTTGAAAAACAAAGACTACACAGCGACTTGTTGCGAAATTATCAGGGCTTGAAAAAAATTGAAGATCCTTCTTTCCAACCGATAGAGGGGTTGAATGCGCTAGATGAATTCTGGGCTATGGAAATTGAGAAGATAGACCTGCTTCAACAGATGTATTTGAAGCTAGGGGAAATTCAAGAGAAAATCCCGAATGAAGCAATTAGTCAATACATCGTTCCATGGAATGGCAATATGAATATAATAGAAGGTGTTTCAGATTCGAATTATGTAGCAGATAAAAGAGCTATGTATGTTTGGTCGAAGGCTTGGATGGACAAAAGTGCAACCGAGATCATTACGAATGTGCGCATTTGGAATATTCAGAAGTTATTGGTTTCAGCTGGAGGAAGCGAAGCTCATTTTCCTCAATTCAAGCAATTGGTAACCATGGCTGAGCGAAATGAGTTGAAGTGCGATTTATTAATTGGAAATAACCGTTGGTTATCTTCTAACATTACACCGAAGTTAGACAGTGTATGGAACAAGATAGCTGACTTACCTATTGAAGGAATTCATTTAGATATAGAAGTGCACACCTTCGATGGTTTTCAAGATAGCCCAGATGCCTTCTTCTTGCTTTACATCAATCGCATTCGAGAGGCAAGTGCTTTTTGTAAGATTCACAATTTGAGATTGGAGGTTTCAATTCCGTTGACTTATCCAGTTGAAATTCTGCAAGAACTTGAAATGTTGTGCGACGAAGTTGTTGTGATGGCCTATGAAACCAAAGGTCCTAAGCAAATTCAAAGTCGAATTGCAGACGAACTAATCATTGGAAAAGATAAAATTACTGTTGCTCTACGAGCGAAGGATTATGTGTCGAAAGCTTCTATGGAAGCCGACTTCAGGGAATTAAAGGATTTGATAAAAGTGAAGAACGTTGTTTTACACGATTACCAGACTTACAAAGTACTTAATCAATAAAAAGATTGAAAAGCATTAATTTCAAGAGAAGAGGAACTGAAATAAGAACCCTTCCAGAAGAATCTAGGACTGCACGGAGAAAGTGGGATCGAATTACCTATATCTTCATTCTGCTTATTCTTCTAGGTTTAGGTATTTATTACGCCACTACAAAATTACTTTTCACAAGAGCGCAAGGTCAAATGCTTTATGAAAATGTAGATGTTCGCTTGTTGAATGATTGCAGGGTTACCAGATATTTCGTGCATGAGTATGATTCTGTTCGAGTAGGAGACACCTTGTTTGAATACATAGATGACAAAGACAACAACGACAATGCAAATTCTGGTGGAAATGTCTCTGTATCTGTTAGCGGTGGAGGTGGTGCGGACAACAGCTGGATAGAAAGAGAAATATTAAACAAGCGCGACAAGATTGCAAGTGACGAAGCGAAGCGCAAAGAAAACAGCAGCCTTATTAAATCATACGAAGCCGAATTGGAGCGCATTCGAGCATCTGTTATTTTGGGAGTGCTACCGCAAAGCAGATTAGATGTTCGCCAGAATGAAATTATTCATTTGCAAGCAGAGAATAGTCGTTTGTCAGAAGAGATTCAAGAAACAAGAAAGATTATTGGTCAGCTGGAAGCCGATTTAGCCAACTCCGCACAAGCTCCTTCAACAAACAATAGCAATGTAAATATCAATGCCGGTGGCAATGGTGCAGGTAATTCGGAAAGCTCTGGGTTAACTGACTTAGAAAAGAAAAAGAAATATTTTATTTCGCCAATTGATGGTTCAATCAATCGGATTTACACCATGGAATTTGAGACAGCACTTCGCGATGAGGTTGTGATGGCTATTCACAAGAAGTCACCAATTTTTGTTCGTGCGTACTTTGATCAAGAGGATTTAGCAGATGTAGGTGTTGGGGAAGAATTTACTGTAACGTTCCCAGATGGTACTGTTTCAAAAGGTATTTTAAAGAGTTTCTATTATTCTACGATTCCACTTCCTGAGGAATTCCAGAAGAGATATGAGCCCGTTTCAAGAGCGGTAGTAGGCGATATTTATCCGGTGAATATCGATGAAGCGAAACGTTGGAAGAACTTCTACAAAATGAGTGTTGATGTTTCTAAATCTAAATTCTAACGGAATGGATCAGAATCTTCACTCAACCAATTCGGTTGTCACAGTAGGAAAAGTTCGCTTTTACAAAATAAACGACCGAGTGGCATTCTTGTGGAATGCCCTCATGGCCTACGATGGTTTTATCATAGACTCAAGCAACGCTGTTTTTATACGATCTGTGGCTCGAGAAATTCGCGGCCATCACCAACCCGAAATTTATTTGAAGGGTATCTTTCTCATGGGGAATCCGGAAATGAAAAATAAGGCGATCTATTCGTTAATAGACGGATTTATTCTAAGTCAGGATGACATGAACATGGCTGCTTCCCGCACCCAAGATTATTTTCTTCGCTCGTTAGATATTCATCCAAGTGTTCCAAAAGGCGTATTTGGCCCCATCATTAAAAAAGCGCTGGATCTCTTATACACCCGACAAAATAAAATGTTATCTCCAATTAGAGATACACATTCCATCATCGGATATAACTTTCCAGAGTTGAGCGTTTCTTTTGAAGAAAATGAAGAGCCGCAAGTATTGGATGCTTTAGACTGGGCTGAAAAGGAAGGTCTTATCTGGCCAGATTTTCAAGAACGGATATATGTGTGCACCTCATGCTCTGGAGGCTTTTTAAGTTTCCGAGAAGTTTGTCCGCATTGTAAATCGTCAAACATAGACGGAGAAGATTTGGTGCACCATTTTCCTTGTGCCTACATTGGACCATTGAGCGATTATCAAATGGAAGACTCTTCCGTTTTGAATTGCCCGAAATGCAACAAAGACTTACATCACATTGGAGTAGATTACGACAAACCATCGGTGATCAATCACTGCAACAATTGCGATACCATCTTTCAAGATGTATACGTGAAAGCCAAGTGCATGAATTGTGAGAACGACATGGATGTGCAGTACTTGAAATCAAGAAACATCAATTCGTACAAGCTCACTAAAAAAGGAAGACAGTCCATCACGAAAGGATACACCTTCGATGGTATTGAGGAGCAATTGGATTTAACGCTTCAGTCGATGGATTCGTTCATGTCGCTTTTGAAGTATGATGTGATTCGAGAAGCGAGAGAGCTAGGAGACGACGTTCTAACCGGAGTCTATTTTGAAAATTTAAATGAGTTCGCTCAGCAATTTGGAGATTTTAGACGTCAGAGTTTATTGAGAGAAATTGCAGTCATTGTTCAACAACGCTTGAATGACTTGGATTACATGTGTTTGGAGCAAAGTAATCTTTTATGGATCGTTATTCATGACGTTGCAAATATTGAAAAAGCCCTGGAGAATTTGGTGAAGGACATTAAAGACCTCATCGATCGAAATCTACCAACAGAGAAACTCTCCATTGCGTTTGAATTCGAACATCTGAAGGCCGTTTCTTCCGCAGAGAAGTGCATGAATGATTTGAAAAGAAAAATGCTTGTTGAATGAAGTTGATCTCCGAGTTTTACTCGTTCATAAGCAACATTGGTCCCGAGAAGTTTTTTCGTTATTTCTACTTTTTTGTCATTTTTGAATTCTTCCGTTTTTTCGTTTTAGAAATTTTGGTTTTGCTATATTGGGTAGGTGCGAAGCGCGCTCGAAGAAGCGGAATGCGCGAGGCACATTTGGAACTCATGTCTAGACGACCTTTGGTATCTGTTGTTATTCCTGGAAAGAACGAGGGGAAACACCTCTTCAAATTAATAGATTCATTGCGAAAGCAAACCTACACGAACATTCAAATCATAGTGGTCGATGATGGGAGTGATGACGAAACTCCGATCATAGGAAGAAATCTTGAAAGAAGAGGTTACATAGATTTATTCTTGCGAAATGATGTGAGAGGTGGAAAGGCTTCGGCTGCTAATTTGGCCATTCGTTATGCTCGCGGAGAATTTATTATTGCATTGGATGCCGACTGTAATTACCTGCCAGATGCGATTGAGCGAATTCTTGTTCCCTTTTATTACGACAAAGACATTGGAGGAGTGGGGGGAAGTGTTCAGGTGTATAATTATGATTATTCGGTGGCAACCGCTCTTCAGGCCATTGAGTACTATGATACCATTTCGGTAGGAAGAATTGTAAGCAGTGAGTTAGGTCTTTATCGCGTCATTAGTGGTGCGTTTGGTGCGTTTAGAAAGGATGCGATAGAAAAAATAGGTGGGTGGGATGTTGGGCCAGGTATGGATGGCGATATTTCTGTTAAGTTGCGGAAGCTGGGGTATAAGGTGAAATTCGAATCAGATGCGGTGTGTCGGACCAATGTTCCCAATACCTTTAAAAAATTAGCCAAGCAGCGATTGAGATGGGATAAGTCGCTGATTCGTTTTCGTTTGAGAAAACACAACGACATCTTCTTGCCAACGAAGACTTTCATGTGGATTAATTTTTTCTCTTTCTTAGAAAACGTTTTCTACAATGTCTTCTTGAATTTCAAGTGGTACTTCTATTTGGGCGACATGATTATTAATTTCTTGTCTTATTTGCCATTTATTTTTATTACCAACGTAATTCTATACGCCACTTACAACGTTATTAAATATTTGATTTTTGGAATCTTCCGTCTTAAGCGCATGGAAGCTATTATTTATCTGCTTCCTTATGCGCCTATCATGGTGTTTTATTTCGGTTATTTCTTAAGAATTGTAAGAACGCGTGCATACCTTCAAGAGTTCTTTTTCAAAGCGTCTTACAACGACAACTGGAACCCCGCAAAAAGTTCTCGCGCTGCAAAAGCCTTGGGTATCTAAACTTATTGATTCAATGAAGGGTAACGGTCCAACAGGTCGTCTCGCTTTTTCTTCGAAGCCAACATAGACCAAGAGAATTTCTTTTTACCGTCTTCATATCTTCGGTTTTCGTCTTTCACCGCGGTAAGAATTTCCAAGAATGCAGCATCTGAACTAATGACAGTTAGTATGTTCAACTTGTATTCAAACATGTACCACGTTGCGCCATCAATTTCCAAATACAATCTGAAAATATCTCCGCTTCTACGTTTTTCAATTTCAATTAAACCCTTGGTATACTTGAAGATTTGCTTCTTGCCCATGCTGGCAATACCCAAAGGACCAGTGGTAGAGAAGGTTTCTAACTCCTCGTTCCAAACCCATTTCAAATCTCCGAAGTAAAAGAATTGTTGAAGCTCTTCAGGAAGTCTTTTCAAAGCACCGTCAAGAGCCATGTCTGCAATAATTTTATCTGACTTCTCTGTTCCAAGGAATTCAATCAAACTTTTTTCAAATTGCGTTTTCGTTAAATCAATCGGATCCAAATTCGCGGCGTTGATGAATTTCTCTGTCAAATGTTTTTGCGCTCCTTCATCGAACGGGAAGTTCAGCAAAGTTGTGCTTTGCGCATTCAGTGTTGAATCTTTCGATTGGAAATGAACGGTTCCAACAGACTTCATGGTCATCATTCCGTAATCTACGTTGAAATCCATAACTCCGTCTCCTGTAAGCTCGCAATTGGTCGTGTTTAAACCGAGCAATTGACCGGGTAATTTTGGTTGACGAATTTTTTCCTTCGAGCCAATGTAATAGGTTTTCTTTCCCTTGTCGTAGTACAAAAATCCTGTCGATTCAATGAGTCCGTGGTCTTTCTTGTTTGGCTTCGCGCTCAAGAATCCTGGGTAAATCTTCATTGGAGGTTCATCTTTCACAATTACCCCAACACCCAATTTCGACATGGTCATATCGCGCAAGGTGCTGTCTACCGGAATGTAAATTTCAAGCGGGTTTATTTCCGATTTGAATTTGAAGAAGGTTCGCGCTATGCTGTTGCAGTTGTGCAAAATGCGCACACCACCTGTGAAGGTGAGGTTTGGATTACTTGCGTACAACTCAAATTTACCGTAGTATTCGAAGGCAGGCGATAAAAAGAATTGGTCGGTTTCTTTGATCTCGCCAAAGGCTACAGTCTGAAAAGTAGAATCGAGTCGGAACGTGTTAATGTGTATCTTCTGCTCTTTCTTATTCTCATCTTTGTAAATAATATCTCCGCTTCCTTCGTATTTCTTTCTTCCTTCAATTTTCAAACTTGCGTTGAAAATTTTATGGTGCTGTGTAACGAAGTTGCTAATGACTTGCGCACGTTCTAACTGACGCATGTTGGCCCATTTGTCAATGACTACATAATTGCTGTCTGGTTGAACCTTTGAATCGGCAACAATAATGTATTCGATTTTTTTGCAGGTAAGTCTGTTGTTCTTTACATCGTATTTTGCATACGGAGAAAGGAAGTTCAAGCTGTCTTGATTGGCATCTATAGAAAAGAAGTTGCTTCGTTTCTTTTCAGCATCGGTGTCTATGACAAGGTCGTTGTCTGCTTTGCGCGTAGACGAAAGTTCCATTTCAGATTTGTCCATGAACCAAGTGAATTGATCCATGAAGCAGACATACAAATTCGCAGGGAATTCAATTTTGGTTTCACCGCTGTTACTTTTGAATTGTCCTTTTCTTGCGTCGAAATCTATATCTGCATTCACATTGTCTGTCTTGAATGCGAGTCCAACATCGCCCGGATTCGATTTCAATTCGAAGGCAGATGTGTCTGCCAACATTTTTCGGTTGCGCAATTTGAAATGTTTGGAAGAGAGCTTTGCTCCAACAAAATCAGCAGAACCGTTTCCAGACATCCCCGTAGGCTCTAAGCGCACGGTTCCTTTTATCTTCGCTTCCTTGTTGAAGCACTCGAGCAAATCGTCGTTCGTTGTAACTTCTAACTTATCTTTTTTCGGGAAGTATTGCAAATCCATTTTGCTCGCTTGGGCATCTGGCACATTCGCTTTCTTGTCGCTTTTGTTGGTGAAGGAAGAGGCCAAACCAAACACTTCCTCTGGAACATACGTGAACGAATTCGAGAGCGAAGTAGAGGTGAGGTAATCTAATTTTCCTTTTCCTTTCAATCCGGAAAAGTTCAAGGTTAGATCACCAGTAACCGTTGCTTTTCCGCCATAGGCTTGGAATCCAGCATCGGTGGTGTTAATCTGAAAACCTAAACTGTTGTCGTCCATTAAAACAAGCGGTTCTTTAATGTCTGGGAAAATTCCGCCGCTCACCAACGTTCCTTGGAACTTTAAATTCTTCTTGTTGAAGTTGTCAAGCGAATCAATTTGAAACGGCTCCACTTCATAATAAAATCCATCGCGTTTGTATTTTCCTTTCTGAATGGAATACGAATCGTAAAACACATTCGAGGTTTTGTTACATGTTAAGATGGGATATTGCGGATAGTCTTTCGAATGATAGCCGCTCTTGTTTGTGGGATGGTCAATTTCCAAGGTTCCCGATAAACCGGAAAGAACATTCTTCACGCGAGTTTTCGGATAGTTTCCAAAGTTGTCGGGAGCACGCGTGTAATCATCTACATAGATCACGCAGGAATCAATTTCTGCCATTTCAAATTTGAATTGATCGTAGATGAAATTGTATTTAGCACCCATCAATTCAAAATTACCGGTGTTGATTCTTCCGCTAAAACTGAAGTCGCGATCTTTGTGCAAAATAATTTCTCCGCCTGTTGGATAGATCATTACTTTTTGTGAATCGCTGAGTAAGACGCTGTTCACGCCTTTAATAATAATGTCTCGCGTTAGCAAACTGAACCGCGCATTTTCAGAACGGTCTACTTCCGAAATAAATTGAATGGCATCGTAATCGGCATTGCCACGGTTGTTCTCAATGTGCTTGTATAATTTCTGAAGCAGCACAATGTCGCGTGTTTCAATGTCGTATTGAATGTATCCTTTGTTCGTTAAGTCTATTAAAATCGGAATCCACTGTTCAACGCCTGTTCGGGCCTGACGCGCAAAATCAATGGCGTTGAAATAATCCGATTGCATGGCCTTGCCTGTTCGGTATAAGATGTAAACCGGATGGTCATTTGAAATTCCGGCAAGGGTAGAAAATCTTTTTTCCTTGAAATAATCAGCCGATTCGAAATCGGCATTTCCTCCGGGAACTGAACCAAAAGTTCCGAAGTTCATGTATGGCGCGTCTATGTTCCATTGCACCGTTTCAAAATACATTTCCACTTCGTGATACGTGTTCTCGAACGGAGAAGGTGAAATGCCGTTTTCTGTTCGCGACAACTCGAGGTTTCGAGTCTTCTTCGTGAACATGAAAAATAAATCGGGGTGATAAATACTATCGGAATCCAAACGCATTTTTATGGAAGCATTGCTGCTTTGAATGCGGTCGGGACGAATCTCGAAGAGCAAGCTCTGTGCAGTTAAGAAAGGTTTTTTCTCGCGATAAAAAATCAAACTCGCAGGAGTGTCCATGGTTCCAGTTCCCTCTAACTTTTTTCCAGACATGGTGAAACCGCCTTCGTAGTCAACATTCGGAACAATGTTCTTAATCTCTAAGCGCTGGTAATACGATTCGAACATGGGGTAAGAGGCAGTCTCTTCCGTTTTGTTTCCAATAATTTTTTCAGTGAGTTTTCCGGAAAGAGGCTTGTCGAAAAATTCATTGTAAAACATAACGCTGTCAATGATGTAGCGCGATTCTTTAATTCGAATATTATAATGATTGAAAGAAACATAGGTCTTCTCAGGATCGTAGCCCGCACGCTGCCAAGTCACACGACCGGCATTTCCATAAAATTTTTCAAGTGTAGGAAAATAGTTTCCTGTTGTCTTGTAAATGACAGAACTGTCTCCGCGACTAAGACACTTCAAATTCATTTCATCGAAGGTAATGTGCGGCAAAGAGTCGAACACAAAGCGATACGAGGTGCTGCTCGTCTTCCACTGAAGCGATTCGTTTTTGTAAAATGTTAAATCACGGAACAACCCCAAACTAGATTCAACAAACTCAGCGCCGTACTTTTTTAATTTCTTGTCGGAATAGAGCTTAATCACCAAATCGTTCCATTCTTTCAACTCGGCTTCACTCTTGCCTGAATTTTGAAAATAGATGAACGACTGAATGTAATTGTCGTAGTCTGGAAAAACCTTTGCTTTTATTTGAATGAATAGCGTAAGCGTCTCGCGGAATTGTTTCTTCTGCGCTTCCGAATACACATTGCCTTCCAACCACATGGGTGTGAGTTTTTTTTCAATCTGATCCTTACCGTAATCTTTGCGCTGGTCTTCGAAAAGTTTGGTAAGGTAACTCAACATCTTCTCGTCTTCCTCGGGCAGTTTCTCGCCCTTCTGAGCAGAAACAACAAGGCTTATAAATAATGTGAAAAACAGGAAAATTAATTTCTTCATTGTCGCAGGTCTAGTTCCATTACAAGGTTAACGCATTTTTTCGTCGAATCATTTTCTGAACGGTTCGAAAAAGGCGCATATTTTCAACAACGAGCGTCCTGATTATCGTGCCAAATTCGTAGCAGACTTCGTACCTTTGCGGCCTAATCACTTTTGCAATGAACAAAGAGGTATTTATCGTTTCAGCCGTGCGCACACCTATGGGAAGTTTCGGCGGATCATTAGCTAGCGTTTCAGCTACACAATTGGGTGCTACTGCTATTAAAGGAGCACTAAGTAAAATTAACTTGAATCCGGAAGAGGTTCAAGAGGTAATCATGGGTTCAGTTCTTCAAGCCAACCTGGGGCAAGCTCCTGCTCGTCAGGCAGCGAAATTCGCAGGACTTTCAGACAGCGTGCAATGCACCACTGTGAATAAAGTATGTGCTTCAGGAATGAAGGCGATCATGATGGCTGCGCAAAGCATTCAATGCGGAGATGCAGATGTGGTGGTTGCTGGAGGTATGGAAAGCATGAGCCGCGTTCCTTTCTATTCAGAAAATTTACGTTGGGGAAATAAATATGGAAACGTGACCATGGTCGACGGTTTGGCGAAAGACGGACTCACCGATGTGTATCACAATTACCCAATGGGAAATGCTGCAGAGCTTTGCGCAAAAGAGTGCAACATCTCTCGCGAGGCACAAGACGAATTCGCCATTGAATCATACAAGCGTTCTGCCGCTGCTTGGGCATCTGGACAGTACGCAAATGAAATTGTTCCGGTTGAAGTAGTTGGAAGAAAAGGAGACGTTGTTCTTTTTTCTGAAGACGAAGAATATAAAAATGTAAGCTTCGATAAAATCCCTGGACTTCGTCCGGTTTTCGCGAAAGACGGTACTGTTACGGCAGCGAATGCTTCAACCATGAACGACGGTGCTGCTGCTTTGATCTTAATGAGCAGAGAGAAAATGGAAGCGTTGGGTCTTACTCCATTGGCAAAGCTTACAGGCTACGCAGATGCAGAGCAAGCTCCCGAGTGGTTCACCACAACACCTTCATTGGCTTTACCAAAAGCAGCTGCAAAAGCAGGTGTAAAAGTGGAAGACTTAGACTTGATTGAATTGAACGAAGCGTTCAGCGTTGTAGGTATTGTAAATACCCAAAAGATGAACTTAGATCCAGCAAAGGTGAACGTGAACGGCGGTGCTGTTTCATTGGGACACCCACTTGGATGTAGCGGTGCACGTATTGTTGTGTCGTTGGTTCACGCATTGAAAAATCGCAATCAGAAATTAGGTGGTGCCGGTATTTGTAACGGTGGCGGCGGCGCTAGCGCTGTTGTTGTTGAAGCGGTATAATTCCAATAAATGAAATTAGTTTTTCCAAAGCAGATCACACCGCGCTGGCTTATCTTCTCGATAGACCTTGCGCTGTGTGCGTTTGCTTTCATTGCGGCTTATCTCATTCGGTTCGAATTTGCTATTCCGAAAAATGAACTAGACCTCCTTTTGTTCTTCGCACCAATTTATTTTGTAGTGAGAGCGGTATTGTTCTACGTTGGAAAATCATATTCAGGTATCATTCGTTTTACAAGCACCCAAGACGCCATTCGCTTGGGTTTTGTTTTGTTACAAGGAAGCCTTGCTTTTTTAGTCTTGAATTTTGTTCGCAAAGGAATTAACGGAGCGTACCTCGTTCCACTTTCAATTATTATTCTTGAATTTCTTGTGAGCGCCGCACTGCTCGTGTTCTTCCGACTTTCCATAAAATTCCTTTATATGGAATTGAAATCACCGAAAGGAAGCCGAACGAAAGTAGTGGTGTTCGGCGCAGGGGAAGGCGGTTTGTTGTTGAAAAGAACACTTGATCGCGATCGAAACTCGGCTTTGGAAGTAATGGCGTTTTTCGACGATAATCAACAGAAAGTCGGAAAGAAGTTGGAAGGTGTAGAAATCTTAAGTGCGAAAAAACTCGATGATTTTCTTGCTGAAAATCCCATCGAAGAATTGATCATTTCCATTCCGGAAATTGCGATAGCACGGAAACGTCAGTTAGTTGATTTAGCCTTGAAATACAAGGTTTCCTTGAAGCACCTTCCGCATGCGAACAACTGGATAAACGGAGAACTTAGCGCGAAGCAATTGCGTGAAGTGAAGTTTGAAGATCTTCTTGGAAGAGACGTGATTCAAATGAGTTCGAACGAAGTGAAAGACATTATTCAAAACAAAGTCGTCCTCGTAACTGGCGCTGCCGGTAGCATAGGTAGCGAATTGGTTCGTCAATGTTTGTTGTTGAATCCGGCTAAAGTCATTGCATGCGATGTAGCAGAAACCCCCATGTTTTTATTGGGAAATGAATTGTCGAAATACATCGATGAAGGAAAGTTGGAAATGGTCATTGGCGACGTGCGCAACGAATTGCGCATGCGACGCATGTTCGAAGCGTTTCAACCCAAAATAGTTTTTCATGCTGCTGCTTATAAGCATGTGCCGCTGATGGAAGACAATCCGGCAGAGGCCGTTGCAACGAATGTGTTCGGTTCAATGAAGGTGTTAGAAATAGCAGCAGAATTTGGTTCTGAACGTTTCGTTATGGTAAGCACCGACAAAGCTGTGAATCCGACCAACGTCATGGGCGCCAGCAAGCGTATTGCAGAAATGATTGTGCAGTCGAAAGAGACTCCGCTCATTTGTGTTACCACACGATTTGGAAATGTATTGGGAAGTAACGGTTCTGTTATTCCTGTTTTTAGAAAACAAATTGAAGAGGGGGGACCGGTGACTGTAACGCATCGCGATATTACCCGATTCTTCATGACCATTCCCGAAGCAGTGCAATTGGTTTTGGAAGCCGGCGCCATGGGGAAAGGAAACGACATCTTCGCGTTCGATATGGGGCAGCAGGTGCGCATTTCTGATTTAGCGGAACAGATGATTCGCTTAAGCGGATTAGAGCCCGGACAAGACATAGAGATTCAATACACTGGTCTTCGTCCGGGAGAGAAGTTGTATGAAGAAGTTCTTGCAACGGAAGAAAACACTGTTCCGACGCACAACGAGAAAATTCTTTCAGCGAAAGTGCGCAACGTTGAGGCTTCCGAATTGAAAGAGAAGTTAGCACGCTTGGAAGAACAAATGAATCTTCAACACAACCAAGAAATGGTTCGTGTTATGAAAGAGATTGTTCCTGAATTCAAGAGCAACAACTCAGAGTTTTCGTTGCTCGACAACTAAGAATCATGGCGAGTTTCCGCACCGTTTCTTCATCGGCCGATTCATTGTACAAAGTAAGCGGAAGCAAGCACATTGGAAGAACCTTTCGTGTTCATTCAGAAAAAGAAGCCAAACAAATCATTCAAAATCTTTGGGAAGAACATCCGCAAGCCACGCACATTTGCTTCGCTTATGTCTTAACCGTTTATGAAAAGTTGGAACGAAGTTCCGACGACGGAGAACCCGGTGGCACTGCCGGAAAGCCCATCTTGAATCAAATTAAATCTGCCAAACTCACTGAAGTTTTGGTTGCTGTTATTCGGTATTACGGCGGAACGAAGTTGGGTGTTTCCGGATTGATAGACGCATACAAAAATGCCGCGAAGCTTGCCTTAGAAGCAAGTGGAGTAGAGGAATGCGAAGTGGAAGTTCAATACGCGCTAACCGTAAGTCACGA
>CANGEF010000016.1 GCA_947452685.1 Flavobacteriales bacterium
TAGCATTGTATTGGTTCGCGGTGGTCGTGTTAAAGATTTACCTGGGGTTCGTTACCACATCGTTCGTGGAGCTTTAGACACAGCCGGAGTAAACGGTCGTGGACAAAGAAGATCGAAGTACGGTACAAAGCGTCCAAAAGTTAAAAAATAATCGCATTAAGAATATCTTGCAATGAGAAGAAGAAAAGCCAAAAAAATTGCGGTACTTCCAGATCCGAAGTTCAACGAGGTTACTGTAACGAAGTTCGTAAATAATTTAATGCTTCAAGGAAAGAAAGGGGTAGCCTTTTCAATCTTTTATGACGCAATCGATCGTGTAGCTACAAAAACAAGCGAAGATGGATTGGAGATTTGGAAGAAAGCTTTGGAGAATGTGACGCCAGCGGTAGAGGTTAGAAGCCGTCGTGTAGGTGGAGCAACTTTCCAAATTCCTTCACCAATTCGTGAGGATCGTAAGAATTCAATGGCAATGAAGTGGTTGATCGGATATTCTCGCAAAAGAAACGAGAAGAGCATGGCTGAGAAATTAGCAAATGAAATCGTAGCTGCATCAAAGGGTGAAGGTTCTGCTTTCAAAAAGAAAGAAGACGTTCACAGAATGGCTGAAGCAAACAAAGCATTCTCACATTTCCGTTTCTAATTTAGTTAAAGAAAAAAGTATGTCACGCGACCTTTTATATACAAGAAATATTGGAATTGCTGCCCACATTGATGCGGGTAAGACAACTACAACGGAGCGTATCCTTTATTATGCTGGTGTAAACCACAAGATTGGGGAAGTTCACGACGGTGCGGCTACAATGGACTGGATGGCACAAGAGCAGGAGCGTGGTATCACCATTACTTCAGCAGCTACTACAGTAAGTTGGACATATCGCAACCAGCCTTATCACATTAACATCATCGATACTCCTGGTCACGTTGACTTTACTGTAGAGGTAAATCGTTCATTACGTGTATTGGATGGTTTGGTGTTCTTGTTCTCTGCGGTTGATGGTGTTGAACCACAATCAGAAACAAACTGGCGTTTAGCTAACAACTACAACGTTGCTCGTATTGGTTTCGTGAACAAAATGGATCGCCAAGGAGCTGACTTCTTAAACGTTGTTAAGCAAGTGAAAGAAATGTTAGGTAGCAACGCGGTTCCACTGCAATTACCTATCGGTGCTGAAGATGATTTCAAAGGGGTAGTAGACTTGATCAACTTCCGCGGAATGATTTGGAATGAGCATGACAAGGGAATGACTTACCAAGAGGTTGAAATTCCTGCGGACATGATGGATGAGGCTTTAGAATATCGCGAGAAACTTCTTGAAGCAGTTGCTGAATACGATGAGTCTTTGATGGAGAAATTCTTCGAAGATCCAAACAGCATGACTGAGCGCGAAATTCTTGACGCTCTTCGCAAGGCAGTTATTGATATGAAAATTGTTCCTATGGTTTGTGGTTCTTCTTTCAAGAACAAAGGAGTTCAGACCATGTTGGATTTGGTAATGGAATTAATGCCATCACCACTTGATAAAGAAAGTATCACCGGGACACACCCTGATACTGGTGAAGAGCTGACTCGTAAGCCGTCATTAGACGAGCCTTTCGCAGGTTTAGCTTTCAAAATTGCTACTGATCCATTCGTAGGACGTTTAGCATTTACTCGTGCTTACAGCGGAAAATTAGATGCAGGTTCATACGTATTGAATGCGCGTAGCGGGAACAAAGAACGTATCTCACGTATCTTCCAAATGCACGCGAACAAGCAGAATCCAATCGATGTATTGGGTGCTGGAGATATTGGAGCTGTAGTAGGATTTAAGGATATTAAGACAGGAGATACTTTGTGTGATGAAAAGCACCCAATCGTTCTTGAGTCTATGGTATTCCCTGAGCCTGTAATCGGATTGGCTATCGAGCCTAAGACACAAGCAGACAGCGATAAGTTAGGTATGGCTTTAGCTAAATTGGCTGAAGAAGATCCAACGTTCCGTGTAAGAACCGACGAAGAGACTGGTCAGACAGTTATCTCGGGTATGGGTGAGTTGCACTTGGAAATTATCATTGATCGTCTTCGTCGTGAGTTTAAAGTGGAGTGTAACCAAGGTGCACCGCAAGTATCTTACAAAGAAGCTATCACAGCTGCTTCTAACCACAGAGAAGTATACAAGAAACAATCAGGTGGTCGTGGTAAGTTCGCAGATATTGTTATCAATATCGGACCAAACGACGATGCAGAAAAGACTGGATTAGTTTTCATCAACAATATCAAAGGTGGTAACATTCCTCGTGAATTTATCCCTTCTATTGAAAAAGGATTTAAGGAAGCTATGATCAACGGTGTGTTGGCTGGTTACAACATCGATACAATGAAAGTTGAATTGAATGACGGATCATTCCACGCAGTTGACTCGGATGCACTTTCCTTTGAATTGTGTGCTAAGATGGCATTCCGTGAGGCTGCTCCTAAATGTAAGCCAATCATTCTTGAGCCAATCATGAAACTTGAAATCGTTACTCCATCTGAAAATATGGGTGATGTTATCGGTGACTTGAACAAGCGTCGTGGTATGATCGAAGGAACAAGTGAGCGTAGCGGAGCAACTGTAATTAGTGGTAAAGTTCCATTGTCTGAAATGTTCGGATATGTAACGGATCTTCGCACAATTACTTCTGGACGTGCAACTTCTTCAATGGAATTCAACAACTACGCACCAGCTCCGAATAACGTGGCTGAAGTAGTAATAGCAAAAGCAAAAGGCAAAAACGCATAATATATAGAACCTAGATGGCTCAAAAGATTAGAATCAAATTAAAGTCCTACGATCACAACTTAGTAGATAAGTCTGCTGAGAAAATTGTGAAGACTGTAAAGTCTACCGGGGCTGTTGTGAACGGACCAATTCCGTTGCCAACACACAAGCGCATTTACACTGTTCTTCGTTCACCACACGTGAACAAGAAAGCACGTGAGCAGTTCGAATTGAACTCATATAAGCGCTTGCTAGACATTTACAGCTCTTCATCGAAAACTGTAGATGCATTAATGAAGCTAGAATTACCTAGCGGAGTAGAAGTAGAAATCAAAGTTTAACAATTAAATACACAGACACATGCCAGGCATAATTGGTAAAAAAATCGGTATGACTAGCGTCTACAGTGCCGCTGGGAAAAACATCCCATGCACAGTGATAGAAGCTGGTCCATGTGTAGTGACCCAAGTAAGAACCTTGGAAAAGGACGGTTATACCGCTGTTCAGCTAGCATATGGCGAAAAGAAGGAGAAAAATACTTCTAAGCCAATGCAAGGTCACTTCAAAAAGGCAGGAACAACTCCTAAGCGTTTTATCGCTGAGTTCCACGACTTCGAAACAGAAAAAAACTTGGGTGATGTTGTAACAATCACAGAGTTATTCACCGAAGGAGAGAACGTAGATGTGATTGGAACATCTAAGGGTAAAGGTTTCCAAGGTGTTGTAAAGCGCCACGGATTCAGTGGGGTAGGAGAAAGCACACACGGTCAACACAACCGTTTACGTGCACCTGGTTCGTTAGGAGCATCATCTGATCCATCACGTGTATTCAAGGGAATGCGCATGGCAGGTCGTACCGGTGGAAACCAACGCACCTTGCAAAATTTAGAAGTAATTAAGGTATTGGCTGATGAGAATTTGATTCTCGTGAAAGGTGCAATCCCTGGTTACAATGGTTCAACCGTTTATATCGTGAAGTAATATGAAACTGGATATATTCAACATACAAGGTCAAAAGACGGGAAGTTCCGTTGAACTTGACGCAGAAGTATTCGGAATCGAACCGAATGATCACGCGATCTACTTAGATGTTAAACGTTACTTAGCTGCTCAGCGCACAGGTACGCACAAGACTAAGCACAGAGGTGAGATCCACGGTTCTACGAAGAAATTACACAAGCAAAAAGGTACTGGAGGCTCTCGTAAGGGTAGCGCGAAGAATCCGTTGTTCCGTCAAGGGGGTAGCGTTTTCGGTCCACGTCCAAGAGCTTACGACATCAAAGTAAACAGAAGTACCACACGTTTAGCTCGTGCCTCAGCTCTTAGCTACAAGGCAAAAGAAAACGGAATTATGTTGGTAGATGCTTTGTCTTTCGAAAAACCAAAAACAAGCGAATTTTTGAATGTGTTAAAGAATTTATCTTTAAACAGCCGCAAATCGCTTATTCTTATCCCAGAAAGAAACGATAGTTTATACTTAAGCTCTCGTAACATTCAAGGAGCTAACGTGCAAATCGCTAGCATGGTGAATACGTACGATATTATGAACAGCCATCAGATTGTTTTCGTAGGTAACGCACACGAAATGGTAACTAACATTCTTAAAAAATAACTATCATGAGCGAAATCCTTATTCGACCATTGGTTACGGAGAAAATGACCAGTATCCAAGAAAAGCAAGGCAAGTACGGCTTCGTGGTAGCATTGAACGCTAACAAGATTGAAATCAAGAAAGCGATTGAGAAAAACTACGGTGTGACAGTTATGCAAATCAACACCATTCGTTATGACGGTAAAAATAAATTCCGTTATACAAAGGCAGGAATTGTTTCCGGAAGAAGCGCAAGCTACAAGAAAGCTATCGTGAAGTTGGCTGCAGGTGAAACAATTGATTTTTATTCTAACATCTAATAGAAGAGGAAATGGGCATTAAGAAACTAAATCCGGTAACGCCAGGTACTCGCTTCAAAGTGGCTTCCACTTTCGAAGAGTTGACTACCGACCGTCCATATAAGCCTTTAGTGGTAACATTAAAGAAGACTGGTGGACGTAACAACCAAGGTAAGCGCACAATGCGTATGATTGGTGGTGGTCACAAACGCAACTACCGTCTTATCGACTTCAAGAGAGACAAACACGGTATCGATTGTACTGTAATGACAATCGAATACGATCCAAACCGTTCAGCACGAATTGCACTTGTGGAATATGCTGACGGAGAAAAGCGCTACATCATTTCTCCTGCAGGTCTGACTGTTGGTATGAAGCTTTCAAGCGGAACAGGAAGTGCACCTGAAATAGGAAATGCAATGACATTGAGTGAAATTCCTTTGGGAACTGTAATTCATAACATCGAATTGCGTCCAGGCAAAGGTGGATCAATGGCAAGGAGCGCAGGTTCATATGCACAATTGAGTGCACGTGATGGAGAATATGCGATCATTACTCTTCCTTCTGGTGAAACACGCAAGGTATTAGCGAAATGTATTGCTACCATCGGGACAGTTTCAAACGGAGAGCACAACTTGACACGTTCAGGTAAGGCAGGAAGAAGCCGTTGGTTGGGTCGTCGTCCACGTGTTCGTGGTGTTGCAATGAATCCGGTGGATCACCCAATGGGTGGTGGTGAAGGACGTCAGTCTGGAGGTATCCCAAGATCACGCAAAGGAACACCTGCTAAAGGATTAAAGACGCGCAAGAGCAAAAAGCCGTCAAGTAAATTTATCATTGAACGTAGAAAGAAATAATTGAGAAATGGCTAGGTCACTAAAAAAACCACCTTTTGTACACTACAAGCTTCAAATGCGCGTAGATGATGCCCAAGAGAACGCAAAAAAAGGCGTAATCAAAACTTGGAGCCGTGCTTCAACCATCACACCTCAGTTTGTTGGTTTGACGATTGCGGTGCACAACGGTAAGCAATTCATTCCTGTATATGTTACAGAGAATATGGTAGGACACAAACTTGGAGAGTTTTCTCCAACACGTACCTTCCGTGGACACAGTGGAAATAGAAAATAACGAACAATCCCGATAAATACAGAAAAACTATGGGAGCTCGCAAAAGAGAAATGGCCAACGCGATAAAAGAG
The DNA here is from genome assembly GCA_947452685.1 of Flavobacteriales bacterium. Classification (GTDB taxonomy): domain Bacteria; phylum Bacteroidota; class Bacteroidia; order Flavobacteriales_D; family Sanyastnellaceae; genus CAIZGX01. Next base: position 5,834 of record CANGEF010000016.1, read on the forward strand.
CAGATGAAAAAAACTGCAATCGCTAAATTGAACAATCATCCAACATCACCGCGCAAAACGCGTCTGGTAGCAGATATTATTCGTGGAAAAGAAGTAGGTGTTGCTTTAAATATCTTAAAGTTCACTCGCACAGTAAACGCATTGCCAATAGAAAAGCTTTTACGCTCTGCTATTGCAAACTGGCAGGCTAAAAACGAAGGAAGCGATATTGCTGAATCAAATGTAATCGTGAAAGAAATACGTGTCGACGTTTCTCGCACTTTGAAAAGAATCAGTCCAGCTCCTCAGGGAAGAGCTCACCGCATACGTAAGCGTAGCAACCACGTGACAATCATTCTCGATAAAAAATAATTAAAAGAGATAAAAGAAATGGGACAAAAGTGTAACCCAATAGGCCTTCGTTTAGGTTTCATCAAGGGATGGGACAGCAATTGGTTTGGTGGAAAAAACTACGGAGAAAAAATCGTTGAAGACGATAAAATCCGCAAATACTTGATGGCGCGTTTGAAAAAGGCGTCTGTATCGAAAATTATTATTGAGCGTACGCTGAAATTGGTAACCGTTACTATCAATACAGCACGTCCTGGAGTAATCATCGGAAAACAAGGTTCTGAAGTAGATAAGTTGAAAGAAGAGTTGAAGAAGCTTACCGGAAAGGATGCTCAAATCAATATCTTTGAAATCAAACGTCCAGAAATCGATGCTCGTTTGGTAGCGGAAGGTATCTGCCGTCAGATTGAAGGACGTATCTCTTACAGAAGAGCTACTAAAATGGCAATCAGTTCAGCCATGAAGTTGGGGGCAGAGGGAATCAAAGTTACAATCTCAGGTCGTGTAAACGGAGCAGAGATTGCTAGAAGTGAGACCTACAAAGAAGGACGTACTCCTTTGCACACACTTCGCGCGGATATCGATTATCATCATGCAGAAGCACACACCAGCTACGGTCGTATTGGTTTGAAAGTATGGATTTGTCGTGGAGAAGTTTTCGGAAAGCGTGATCTTTCTCCTAACTTCGGACAAGCCGCTCAACAACAAAAGCGCCCTGCTAACGCCGGTGGAAACGATCGCCGCGGAGGAAGAAGATAATATTAAAACATTACGATTATGTTACAGCCCAAAAGGACCAAATATAGAAAGCAACAGAAAGGCAAAATCAAAGGAATTGCCTACAGAGGATCGCAATTGGCTTTCGGTAGCTTCGCTATCAAAACCATGGACGAAGGATTCATTACATCACGCCAGCTTGAAGCAGCGCGTGTAGCTCTTACTCGTTTCATGAAGCGTGAAGGAAAAGTTTGGATTCGAATCTTCCCAGATAAGCCTATCACAGCTAAGCCAGCCGAGGTACGTATGGGTAAAGGTAAAGGAGCTCCTGATCATTGGGTAGCCGTAGTTAAACCAGGAAGAATTCTTTTTGAAGCAGAAGGTGTATCTTTGGAGACCGCTCAAGAAGCCTTGAGATTGGCAGCACAAAAACTACCTTGCCGCACTAAATTTATTGTTCGTCCAGATTATACCGAATAAGAACATGAAAGCATCAGACTACAGAAATATGACCATTGAAGACTTGAATGTACAAGTCATGGAGAAAAAAGCAGAACTTGCAAAAATGTCGTTTAACCACACAGTTGCGGGAACAGAAAATCCAATGGTTTTGCGTGCGAAGCGCCGCGAAATTGCGCGAATTCACACGGTTATCAACGAAATGAAAAACAACCGTTAATCCTACTCAAGCAATGGAAAGGAATCTAAGAAAAGAAAGAACAGGCACTGTTACATCGAACAAGATGGACAAAAGCATCGTTGTTTCAGTTGAAATGAAAATCATGCACCCGAAATACGGAAAGTTCGTGAAGCAAACGAAGAAATTCATGGCTCACGATGAAACCGGGGAATGCGGAATAGGTGACGTAGTGAAAATTATGGAAACACGACCAATGAGCAAGCTTAAACGCTGGAGAATGGTTGAAGTAATTGAAAAAGCGAAATAATCGAATAAAGATTAGAAGGATATGATACAGAACGAATCCAGACTAAAGGTTGCAGACAACAGCGGAGCAAAAGAAGTGCTCGTAATACGCGTGTTGGGTGGTACCCGTCGTCGATATGCATCAGTAGGTGACCAAGTAGTGGTTACTGTGAAAGATGCCATGCCTAGCGGCAACGTAAAAAAAGGTGTTGTTTCGAAAGCAGTTATTGTTCGCACGAAAAAAGAAGTTCGTCGCGCAGATGGTAGCTATATTCGTTTCGATGACAACGCGGTTGTGTTATTGAATGCACAAGGAGAAATGAGAGGTACCCGTATTTTCGGCCCAGTGGCTCGTGAATTACGTGAGAAAGACTACATGAAAATTGTTTCTTTGGCACCTGAAGTACTATAAACGAAGTAAAAAGATAGCGAGATGTTCAAGCGACTCAAAATAAAAAAAGGCGACATGGTAGTGGTAACTGCCGGTGATCACAAAGGCCAACAAGGACGTGTGATTGCTGTAGATCGCGACAAAGACAGAGTTACTGTTGAAGGGGTAAACATGATTTCCCGTCACCGTAAACCTTCTGCACAAAATCCTCAAGGCGGAATTGAAAAGCGTGAAGCTGCCCTGCACATTAGCAACGTTATGTTAATAGATGCTGCTGGTAATGCAACACGTGTTGGAAAAACGCGCAACGAAGAAGGAAAGTTAGTAAGAATCTCTAAAAAATCAGGGGAGGTAATCAAATGAGCTATCAACCAAGATTAAGATCAAAGTACGAGTCTGAAATTAAAAGCAATCTTCAGAAACGTTTTGAATATTCTTCAAGCATGCAGGTTCCTTGCATCACGAAGATTTGCCTAAACCAAGGTATTGGAAAGGCAACTGCAGATAAGAAATTAGTAGATGCAGCCGTAGAGGAAATGACATTGATTAGCGGTCAACGCGCAGTGGCAACTTATTCTACAAAAGATATCTCTAACTTCAAATTACGTAAGGGAGTTCCAATCGGAGCAAGAGTTACATTGCGTGGAAACACCATGTATGAATTCTTAGATCGTTTGATCGCAGTTGCTTTGCCAAGAACACGTGATTTCCGTGGTGTAAAGTCTTCAGGATTCGACGGACGTGGAAACTTCACTTTCGGAGTGAAGGAGCAAATCATTTTCCCAGAGATTGATTTGGAAAAAGTGAAAGCAATTAACGGAATGGATATCACTTTCGTTACGAACGCAAAAACAAACGAAGAGGCAAAAGCGCTTCTTGAAGAATTCGGATTTCCTTTCGTTAAATAATAAGATAAGAAAGAATGGCAAAAGAATCAATGAAAGCCCGCGAACGCAAGCGTATCGCATTGGTGGAAAAATATGCTAAAAAGCGCGAAGAGCTTAAAGCAGCAGGTGATTGGGATGCACTTCAAAAACTTCCAAAAAACAGTAGCGCTGTGCGTGTTCACAATCGTTGCATGTTGACTGGTAAGCCAAGAGGGTATATGCGTCAATTCGGATTATGTCGTAACCAATTCCGCGAATTGGCTCTGAACGGGTTAATCCCAGGTGTTAAAAAAGCAAGTTGGTAATAATTAAGAAAAGAAGAACATGGTTACTGATCAAATAGCAGATTATTTGACTCGCATTCGAAACGCTCAGAAAGCTCGCCATAAGGTGGTTGAGATTCCTGCAAGCAATTTGAAGAAGGAAATTACAAAAATCCTTCATGAGTCGGGATATATCTTGAATTTTAAATTCGAAGAAGGTGCTCCAGGAGTGATTAAAATCGCGTTGAAATACGATTTGAAGTCAAAACAACCTGCGATTGCAAAGATTGATAGAATCTCTTCTCCAGGTCACCGTAAATATGCTGGCGCAGACGATTTGCCACGTGTGTTAAATGGTCTTGGAATCGCGGTTATGTCAACTTCTAAAGGAGTAATGACAGATAAGAAAGCCCGTCAAGAAAAAGTAGGCGGAGAAGTATTGTGTTACGTATATTAAGAACTAGAAAAAAATTGACCCATGTCAAGAATAGGTAAAAACCCAATCCCATTGCCCAAAGACGTAAACGTTGTTTTGGAGAATGGAGTAGTTAAGGTGAAGGGGCCAAAAGGTGAATTGTCTCAGGAGGTTGATTCTTCAATTACAATTGAAATCGGCGAAACAGAGATTGTTTGCACTCGCTCTAGCGACCACAAAGACGTTCGTGCAAAACACGGATTGTACCGCTCACTAATCAACAATATGATTGTTGGTGTTAGTACAGGCTGGAAAAAAGATTTAGAAATGATCGGTGTTGGTTACCGTGCAAATGTTGAAGGTCAGAAATTGAACTTGACATTAGGATATAGCCATCCTATCGTATTTGAACTTCCATCAGAAGTGAAGGTGTCGGCAAAAGCTGAAAAAGGGGAGAATCCTCAAATTATGCTGGAGTCTTTCGACAAACAACTGATTGGACAGGTTGCAGCTAAAATTCGTTCGCTTCGTACTCCGGAGCCGTATAAAGGAAAAGGTGTTCGTTACGTTGGTGAATTTGTTCGCAAGAAAGCGGGTAAGTCAGCAGCTAAATAATTGATAATACAATGGCATTTTCAAAAGATTCTCGTAGAGCTAAAATACGCACTCGCATTCGTGCTAAAGTGAAAGGTACTGACTTAAAACCACGTTTGAGTGTGTTTCGCAGTAACAAGCAAATTTATGCTCAAATCATAGATGACAACCAAGGGGTAACTCTAGCGTCTGCTTCATCTAATATTATTAAAGAGGCGCAAAACATTGCTAAAATTGAGCAAGCACGCCTCATAGGTAAAACAATTGCTGAAAGAGCAAAGGCAGCTGGTATCGAAGAAGTGGTTTTCGACCGCGGTGGATACTTGTATCATGGACGTGTAAAATCTTTGGCTGAAGCTGCTCGCGAAGCCGGACTTAAATTTTAATACAAATGCTAGAAGGAAAAGTAGTTCGCGCTAGCGAAACAGAATTAAAAGATCGTTTAGTAAGCGTTAATCGCGTAACTAAAGTAACCAAGGGTGGTAGAACATTTGGTTTCGCAGCGATCGTGGTTGTGGGTAACGAAAACGGAGTAGTAGGTCACGGTTTGGGTAAATCCAAAGAAGTTGCTGAGGCGGTTACCAAAGCAATCGAAGATGCTAAAAAAGGTCTTGTACGTGTTCCAATCCATAGAGGTACCATTCCTCACGAGATTGCAGGTAAGTTTGGTGGTGCTCGTGTTTTCTTGAAGCCTGCTTCTTTGGGAACTGGAGTTATTGCTGGAGGTGCAATGCGTGCGGTGCTTGAGTCAGCAGGGGTAAAAGACGTTTTGGCAAAGTCAAAAGGTTCTTCAAACCCACACAACGTAGTGAAAGCTACAGTTCAAGCGCTTGCAGCTCTGAGAACACCTCAACAAATTGCGCGTATTCGCGGGATTCAATTAGATAAAGTTTTTAACGGATAATCCATACCATTATGGCGAAAGTTGTTATCACCCAGGTTAAAAGTGCTATTGATCGTCCAAAACGTCAAAAGGCTACAATCGAAGCATTGGGTATCAAAAAATTAAATGTGTCAGTAGAAAAAGAATTGACACCAAACATTGTAGGAATGATTCGCGCTGTGAGTCACTTACTGAAAGTGGAATACAAATAACGATTAGAAGAGATGAAATTAAATAACTTAAAGCCAGCTGAAGGTTCTATTAAGGACAGAAAGCGTATCGGTCGTGGTGAAGGTTCTGGTCACGGTGGAACTTCTACACGTGGACACAAAGGAGCTGGATCTCGTTCAGGTAACAAACGTAAAATTGGTTTTGAAGGTGGTCAAATGCCTCTTCAAAGACGTTTGCCTAAATTTGGATTCAAGAGCTTAAATCGCGTTGAATACAAAGGAATAAACTTGGATAGCTTGCAGTTGCTTGTTGACAAACATAACCTTACTGAGGTTACTTTCGAAACACTTGTAGCCAATGGTATTTGTAGTAAAAAAGCCCTTGTTAAAGTACTTGGACGTGGCGAATTAAAAGGAAAGTTAAATGTGACAGCGCATGCTTTCACAGCCACTGCTAAAGCGGCTATTGAAGCAATGGGCGGAACAGCGACAACTATATGAAAAAGTTTTTTGCGGCAATAAGAAACATCTGGAATCACGAAGAACTTCGTAAGAAAATTCTTTTCACCTTAGGTATCCTGTTGGTGTACAGAATTGGATCTTATGTTTTGCTACCCGGAATTGATGCTGTGAAAATGCAAGATCCGAATGCGGCTGGATCAGGTTCAATTGCAGATTTTCTCGGTCTTTTCACAGGTGGGGCTTTTAATAGAGCGTCAATCTTTGCTCTCGGTGTGATGCCTTACATCTCAGCGAGTATTGTAATTCAATTGTTGGGACTTGCTGTTCCGACAGTTCAGAAAATGCAACGCGAAGGTGAAAGTGGACGCCGCAAAATAAACCAATGGACACGATTCTTAACGATCGGTATTGCCATGGTTCAGGCACCTGGTTATCTAGCGCAATACGTGCCGGCAGACGCACACGTGAATAGCCCAATGTGGATGATTACTTCAATTATTATCTTAACTAGCTCAACACTATTTGTTATGTGGTTGGGAGAGAAGATAACAGACAAAGGTATTGGAAACGGTACTTCTTTGATAATCATGACTGGGATTTTGTCTGACATTCCTGGTGCGTTTGCGCAAGAGTTTAGTCAGCAAACGTCATTTTTCTTCTTGATTGAAATAGCTATAATGGTTATTGTAATTGGAGGAACTGTTGCAATCATTCAAGCCGTGCGCAGAATTCCTGTTCAAATGGCGAAAATGGCAGCTGGTGGAAGTCATTTACCTCAGGGTGAAGGGGCGAGAAGTTACATTCCATTGCGTGTTAATGCAGCAGGAGTGATGCCGATTATTTTTGCTCAGGCAATAATGTTCGTGCCCTTGTACCTCAGCAATACTGAAACGTTTCAAAACAACAAAGTATTAGCATCTCTTACGAATTATCAAGGGGTAGGGTACAATCTGTTGTTAATGGTGATGATTATCTTATTTACTTTCTTCTACACAGCTATCGTGACCAATCCTAATCAGATTGCAGATGACTTGAAAAGAAACGGGAATTTTGTACCTGGAATCAAGCCCGGAAAGGATACAGCAGAATTTATTGATAGGGTTTTGTCGAGTATTACCCTTCCTGGTGGTATCTTTGTCGGCCTAATTGCGATATTGCCTGCTCTTGTTTTGACATTGTCATTAACAAAAGCGCAGATGTTTGCTCAATTTTTTGGAGGAACATCCATGTTAATTACTGTTGGAGTAATCCTTGATTTACTGCAACAAATAGAAAGTCATTTGCTTTCTCGTCACTACGACGGGTTAATGCAATCGGGTAGAGTGAGAGGAAGAAACAGTGGGAATGTTGCGAGCAGTGGTTACACCGTATAAGCTGTGAGCAAAAAGGTAGTATTAAAAACACAGGATGAGATAAATGCCATCCGAAAGAGTTCTTTACTTGTAGGAAAAACGTTGGCAGAAATAGCCAAAATCGTTGAACCAGGCGTAACCACTTTGCAACTCGATCGTGTTGCGGAAAGTTTTATTCGAGATCATGGGGCTTACCCAGGTTTTCTTGGATATCATGATTTTCCCAATTCGATTTGCGCAAGTGTGAATCAGGCTGTTGTTCATGGAATACCGAATACGCAACCATTGAAAGAAGGAGACATTGTCTCTGTTGATATTGGCGTATTGTGGGAAGGGTTTTGGGGAGATTCTGCATTCACATTCGCAGTTGGAAACATATCTGAAGATTTGCAGAAATTATTAGATGCGACAAGAATGTGCTTAGAGTTGGGTGTTGAACAGGCCGCAATTGGAAAACGAATTGGTGATATCGGTTATGCTGTGCAAAATTATGCAGAGACTAACGGTTATGGTGTGGTAAGAGAGTTGGTTGGTCACGGAGTGGGCATTCAACTCCATGAAGCACCGGAGGTACCCAATTACGGAAGAAGAGGACACGGCTTGGTAATGACCGAAGGAATGGTTTTGGCAATAGAGCCAATGATCAATCTGGGGACAAAGAACGTTAGACAATTAAAAGACGGTTGGACAATAGAGACCCAAGACGGAAAGCCGAGTGCACACTTTGAGCATACGGTGGCAGTTGGAAAGGGAGGAGCGGAGAAGTTGTCCTCATTTGAAGAGATAGATGCAGTATTAACTGCTAAAAAATAATAAAAAACTGAATGGCGAAACAGACATCGATAGAACTAGACGGAACAATTGTTGAGGCATTGTCAAATGCAATGTTCCGTGTGGAGCTTGAAAATGGACACATCATTGTAGCTCATATTTCAGGAAAAATGCGAATGCACTACATTCGAATTCTTCCAGGGGATAAAGTGAAAGTAGAAATGTCGCCTTACGATTTAACAAAAGGTCGAATTTGTTTTCGATATAAATAATAAAGTAGTAGAGATATGAAAGTACGTGCTTCAATTAAAAAGCGTTCAGTTGACTGCAAAATCGTTAGCCGAAAAGGAAAGCTTTATGTAATCAACAAGAAAAACCCGAAATTCAAACAAAGACAAGGATAATTCCTTAAAATAAAGAATAACTATGGCAAGGATTGCAGGTATAGATCTACCGCGTAACAAAAGAGGTGAAATCGGACTCACCTACATCTACGGAATCGGACGTTCAACGTCACGTAGAATCTTGGAACAGGCTGGAATTTCTTATGATAAGAAAGTTCAAGAATGGAACGATGATGAATTAGGTTTGATTCGTAATTTCATTACCGAGGAATTGAAAGTTGAAGGCGCTTTGCGTTCTGAAACTCAATTAAACATTAAGCGATTAATGGATATCGGTTGCTACAGAGGTGTTCGTCACCGCTCTGGTTTGCCACTTCGTGGTCAAAGCACCAAAAACAACTCTCGTACCCGTAAAGGAAAACGTAAGACAGTTGCAAACAAAAAGAAAGCAGTTAAATAATCAATAAGCTAAGGCAAGAGAAATGGCCAAAGTAGAAAAAAAGAAAAAGAAAAATGTGGTGGTGGAAGCTATGGGTCAAGCCCATATTCAGTCCACGTTTAACAACATCATCATTAGTTTAACCAATAATTCTGGACAGGTGATCTCTTGGTCATCGGCAGGGAAAATGGGATTCCGTGGTTCTAAAAAGAACACTCCATATGCCGCTCAAATGGCTGCAGAGCAATGCGGAAAGGAAGCCCATGATCTAGGTCTAAGAAAGGTGAAGGTGTTCGTTAAAGGTCCAGGAGCAGGTAGAGAATCTGCAATTCGCACCATTAACACAGTTGGAATTGAAGTATTGGAAATCGTTGATACGACTCCACTTCCTCACAACGGTTGTCGCCCTCCAAAAGCAAGAAGAATCTAATTTTTAGAAGAAAAAGAAATGGCAAGATACATTGGCCCAAAAACAAAGATTGCGCGAAGATTTCGTGAGGCAATCTACGGACCTGATAAAGGACTAGAAAAGCGTAATTTTCCACCCGGACAACATGGTCCGAATAAGCGTCGCGCAAAACAAAGTGAATACTCAATTCAGTTAACTGAAAAGCAGAAAGCAAAATACACGTATGGTATTTTGGAGCGCCAGTTCTCTAATTTGTACAAAAAAGCTTCGGCGCGTCCAGGTGTTACAGGGGAAATCCTATTGGCATTGTGTGAATCACGTTTAGATAACACTGTTTTCCGTTTGGGAATTGCTACAAAGCGTAGCGGTGCAAGACAATTGGTTTCTCATAACCACATTATGGTGAATGGAAACGTTGTGAATATTCCTTCATACCAATTGCGTCCAGGTGACCGAGTTTCTGTTCGTGAAAAATCAAAATCACTTGAAGCAATTACCATGGCTTTAGCTACTCGTAAGAACTTCGATTGGTTAGCTTGGAACGATTCAAACAAAGAAGGTGTATTTATGAAATACCCAGAACGTGTTCAAATACCAGAAAACATTCGCGAGCAGTTAATCGTCGAATTGTACTCTAAATAATCCTTAATTTAAAATCAACTCAATGGCTATATTAGATTTCGTAAAACCGGACAAGGTCGTAATGCTAGAAAGCAACGACTTTACAGGTACTTTCGAATTTCGTCCTCTAGAACCAGGTTTCGGAATAACGATAGGAAACGCATTACGTCGTATCCTTCTTTCTTCCCTTGAAGGTTTCGCTATTACTTCAATTAAAATTGAAGGTGTAGATCACGAGTTCTCTTCAATCAAAGGAGTAGTGGAAGATGTTACTGAAATCATCCTTAACTTGAAGCAGGTTCGCTTCAAACGCCAAATTGAAGGAACAGATTACGAGAAAGTAACAATTAGCATTAACGGTCAAGAGCAATTCAAAGCCGGAGATATCAGTAATTTCACTTCAGCTTTTCAAGTGTTGAATCCAGATTTAGTTATCTGCAACATGGAGCCGAAAGTTAAACTTCGCATTGATCTTGCCATTGGCATGGGACGCGGATACAGACCAGCAGAGGAAAACAAAACTTCTAGCGCGCCAGTAGGAACTGTTTTTATCGATTCAATCTTCACTCCAATTCGTAACGTGAAATTCTCTGTAGAGAACTTCCGTGTTGAACAAAAGACTGACTATGAGAAATTAATCCTCGAGATTCAAGGCGACGGTTCAATTACACCTAAAAACGCACTTCAAGAGGCTGCTAAAATATTAATACATCACTTCATGTTATTCAGTGACGAGCGCATCACGCTTGAAACAGAGATTAAACGAGAAGTGGAAGAATTTGACGAGAGCTCTCTGCACATGCGCCAGTTGTTGAAAACCAAATTGGTTGACATGGATCTAAGTGTTCGTGCTCTAAATTGCTTGAAAGCAGCCGACATCGAAACACTTGGTGATTTAGTTTCCTTTAACAAAAATGACTTGTTGAAATTCCGTAACTTCGGAAAGAAATCACTTACCGAGTTAGAGGAATTAGTAGAAAGCAAAGGTTTGCACTTCGGAATGAACGTTGCAAAATATAAATTGGATAGAGATTAACCCCTACTGATATTCAGTAGAAGAAAGTACAATTATGAGACACGGAAAAACGAATAACCATTTAGGTAGAAAGGCTGAGCACCGTCGTGCAATGCTAGCTAATATGGCTAACTCTCTTATCGAGCACAAACGCATTAACACAACACTTGCAAAGGCGAAAGCCCTACGCAAGTATGTTGAACCACTTCTCACCAAGTCTAAAACAGACAGCACGCACAACAGAAGAACTGTTTTCAGTTATCTGAAAAATAAAGAAGCTGTGACTGAATTGTTCCGCGCAGTTGCACCTCAAATTGCAACTCGTCCAGGTGGATATACCCGTATTATTCGCACAGGTTTTCGTCAAGGAGACAATGCTGAAATGTGTATGATGGAGCTTGTAGATTTCAATACAATCTACGGAAAAGAAGCTGAATTGGCTACTGCTAAAAAGCGTACACGTCGTGGTGCATCTAAGAAGTCTGATGATGTTGCTGTTGAAGCGGGCACCGATGTTGTTGCATCTACAGAAGTAGCTAGTGAAGAAAAGCCTAAAAAGACTAGAAAGAAAAAAGACGATTCAGCTTCGGCAGAATAACTTTCACGATTAGTTCATGAAAAAATCTAGGGCAGCAAGACTCAATTTAGTGATCTTGCTGCTTTTTCTTTTGCCACTTATTTCTATAGGATTTAAGTTAGCTTATTACAAAGACACCCTATTTGGTAAACCCATTGCCAAGGAGAGATTGGTTGTTAGTCAAAAGTTTAGAACAGAGAGAAACAGTAGGGATACAACGAATTTGCTTTTGCCTTCCCAAAGCTCTCACCAAAGAATTTCCAACGAACACATTCAATCAAGCGCAGCTAGCTTTTCAGTAAAAGAGCTGAATAGTCAGCGATGTCTCAAAATTAACCCGCATTCTCGCAGACAAGCCATAAGCTACAGCTACGAGTATAGAGGCAAGGCAATCAAGTATGAGCTAGATCCAACGCTCTATTACAATGAGAAGAGAAATACCTTATTAAAAGATTTTCTTTTCAGAGCTTTCTATGAGTCAAATGGAGACCAAATGACTTTTGAAGGGAAGTTAAAAGCAGAATCGGTTCCTTATCGGGTGGTTTGTGGTTACGACGCTATTGAGGAAGAACCAAAATTAAAAAAATGGATAGAGGTTCTTGTTTCAGATACTTGGGTTCCTTTCGATATTCCCAAAGGCTTATTCGCTGAGAAGCCTGCTAGCTATGTTGATCTCGGACCCGTTGATGCTTTTTCCTATAAAGAACCAGATAGTCTTCATACCAAAATAACAAAGTCAATATACTTAAATCCTGAATTAATTGAAGACGGGCTTTCTGTACCCATGACTTTTTTGTTTTTCGCTGAAATTTTTACTCTAAATGATATGCCATTAAATATTTTGGCAATCATTCTACTTACGCCATTAGCAGCCATGCTGATTACAATTTTCCGAAATGCAATAGGCATTCAGACTTTTGGAACGTTTTTGCCTATGTTAATTGCAATGTCGTTTTTGTCTACTGGATTTTTCTTAGGGGCAGCCCTGTTTATTATTGTTATTGCTGTAACGGGTGTGTTTCATTTCCCACTTGGGAAATTGGGTCTGTTGACATTGCCCAAGCTCGCAATTATTCTGACTATAGTAGAAGGTGTTTTTCTATTCTTAATTTACCTCGGTTTTAAATGGGATATTGCTTTGTTACTGAAGACATCTTTATTTCCGGTGGTTATTTTAACCTTTGCCACAGAACGATTTATTAAAACGACCACCGATAAAGGTTATGGTCCGGCTATTATTCTTGCTTTGAAAACATTGCTGGTAAGTTCATTTTGTTTTGTAATTTACAAGTCAATAGTGTTTGCCTATATGTTCATGGTTTTTCCTGAATTGTTCTTTTGCGTAATTGCCATAAACCTTTCATTAGGAACTTGGATTGGCCTGAGAATGTCTGAGGTTGTTCGTTTCAGATCTTTGGAAAAGGCGTAGCTGTTTTCTCGTTGATTTTTCATTCTACGCGTCGTGCAGTTCATGCACGAATTCGATAAAAGAGGACGTCCTAGACAAGTATTCTCTTGTTTTAAGGGGAGCGATGTAGTGACTTTTGTCGTCCTTATGAATTACATAAAAAGAATTCTAGATTTACAAGAGAAAGTCATTGGAATGAATGAACGGAATTACCGTATCATTAATAAACTCAATCCACAAGAGTTTAGAAATTATGCCAATGATAAAGCACTTTGTAAAAAGGTTCTAGAAGAAAACGAAATCCCAACACCTAAGACTTATTGTGTAATCGAAGCAATGAGAGAAATTGAAGGGAAAATAACTTCAATTGAACATCTCGACGATTTCGTAGTAAAGCCGGCAATGGGCAGCGGGGGACAAGGAATTCTAATTCTAAAAAAAATAGGTGAACAGCAATGGAGTTCTCCTTCAGGAGAGCTTTATACACGTAAGGAACTTGTTATGCATATAGCAAATATCCTGTTCGGTAAGTTCTCTAAAAGACTATTCGATAAAGTAATTATTGAATACAGACTTATTCCTCATTCTGATTTTCAGAAAATCTTCAAAAGAGGCGTTCCCGATTTTAGAATTATTTTATTAAATGCGCAACCTGTTATGGCAATGTTGCGTATGCCAACAGAAGAGTCTGATGGTAAAGCAAATCTTCATGCCGGAGCCATTGGTTTGGGCGTTGATTTGGAAACCGGAAGACTTACGAGAGGATATAACCAAATTACGGATAAAATGGTTTCTAGGCATCCAGATAGCAAAGTGCTGTTCGATGGAATGAAACTTCCAGATTGGGAAAAAACATTGGCAATTAGCATAGCAACTGCAAAAGTTTTTCCATTGAATTATTTGGGAATTGATATTGTTTACGATGAAAAATTTGGACCGATGGTAATTGAGATAAACTCAAGACCAGGAATGCAAATACAGAATGTAAATTCAGTTGGATTGAAAAAAGTGTTAGAAAAAATTGATTTTTGAACCCATGGGAAACGTAAAAAAAGTATTTAAGACCTTCATTCCATACATCATACTCATCGGTACAATTGTTACGCTGGCTTTGGTGTCGCAGATATGGGCAGAAGTAAAAGAAGATCCAACGGAAATTCAATTTGTGTCTTCTTCTAAATAGTTCATCGCATTATCTCCCCTGAATGATTAAAAAAACAGTTCTTTTTCTTGCCTTAAATTCATTGTTGTCATTGATCAGTCTTGGTCAAATTAGATGGCAATTGAAACCGTACCAGGAGGTGGGGTACTCTTCGAATATTTTATTATCGCCTTCAAGTTTAGTTGTTCCAGGACAAGATACCATTGGTAAGTTCGCGATTTATAAGAGAGACGTCTACAACAAAATTGGCATTTCAAATCGATTGGAAAAATATGATGCCAAAGGTGGTTTACTGGGAGTAAACACAGCCCTTCAAACCGTGAATTACGCGTCTTTTAGATTGGCAGATACCTACATTTTGAAAAACTCGGTTGACTATAAATTTAAGGTGGATACCGACTTTACATTTATCCCCCGAATTGGAATAGAAAAAACCAAGAAGTTAACCATCGATATTGTTACAGACGATGGAGTGAACGCTTATAACTATTGGTATTTTTCCGGAGGTTCTGAGGGGTTTTATCGAGTGAATAAAAAGCTGCGGTTGGGCGCAGATGTGGAAGCAGGATGGAAGTCTTATCAGACCATGGCAAGTGGAAGGAATTTCACACACATGCAATATGTTTTCAGTTTTGAAGCAGAATACTGGTTAAGTAAAATTAACTTCCTAAATGTAGGGGCGAGTTTGAAGCGCTATGATTTTCAAAATTTGAATTCTGTATACATTCCAAACACGTTAGTTGATTGGCAATACACTTCCATATTTGCAACATTGAAATACAAATTGGATAACGACCATTACTTGTCATTTACGTCAGAATTGCTTCATAAAACAGACTATAATTTAGCGGACTTCACTTTTTCACAATGGAACAATAAATTGGTTTGTGATTGGTACTTCAAGAAATTTGGAATCTACGGAGATCTTCAGGCCAATTTCAGGAACTACAAAAGACGAACGGCCTACACCGAATCTTATGCAAGTCAAGACTATTTATTGTTGAAGTATAATTACTATACAGCGAACTTAAAATTGAAATACAACGCGAGTGCAAATTCAATGATGTATTTTGGGTACTCACGAGAACTTCGAGAAACAAATTCAACCCGATTGGATAAAATGTATCGCAGACCGTTTTCATTTTTTGGATTTTCACTTGGCTGGACCTACACCTTCAATACTGAAATCAAAAGAGCAACACCCATAACTAATTTGTAGTTGTTGAAAAGTTCAATTCGTATGATTGACTGAAAATCTTAACTTTGTCCTTTAATGAGACAAGAATTTACACCTGCGGTACTGCTCCTTCAAGACGGTACCGTTTTTTATGGCCAAAGTTGTGGAGCCAAGGGCACAACAACAGGAGAAATTGCCTTCAATACGGCAATGACAGGCTATCAAGAAGTGTTTACAGACCCATCTTACTTTGGGCAATGTCTAGTGATGGCTACTTCTCATATTGGGAATTATGGAGTTCATACTGAAGAAGTGGAGTCTTCAAAATGTCAGGTTGCTGGAATTATTATCAAAAAATTTTCCGACGTGGCAAGCCGCGCAGGCGGGGCAGGAACTCTTCAAGATTATTTGGTTCGCGATCATGTAGTTGGAATTTGTGATTTAGATACGCGAGCATTGGTGCGACATATTCGTACAAACGGTGCAATGAATTGCATTATTTCAACAGAGGTAACTGATGTAAATGCTTTGAAGGAAAAGTTAGATCAAGCTCCAAATATGGATGGCCTTGAATTGGCTTCAAGAGTTGCTTGCACAGAGGCGTATGAATTTGGGAATCCCAATGCAGAAATAAAAATTGCAGTGTTAGATTTTGGAGTAAAGTTGAACATATTGCGCTGCTTAGAAGAGCGTGGTGCCTTTTTAAAGGTTTATCCTTTGGATGCTACATTGGAAGAAATTCAAGCGTGGCAGCCAGACGGTGTAATGTTCTCAAACGGCCCTGG
>CANGEF010000017.1 GCA_947452685.1 Flavobacteriales bacterium
AAGCGGATCGCGTAACAGATGATCAAGCCGATGCGTTAGCCATCTCATTGGCATCACGCATTGAAACTGAAATGACTTATCCTGGCCAAGTGCGTGTAACGGTTATCCGTGAAAAGCGTGCTGTGGGTATTGCGAGATAATCTCTAGCATTAGACGAACAAAAACGCCCGCGAATGCGGGCGTTTTTCATTTCAACATAAATCAAATTAACTTAACGCCTGCGCCAAGTCTGCAATAATATCCTCAGAGTTTTCAATTCCAACACTCAAACGAATCATCCCTTCTGTTATACCCATTCCAATTTTATCTTCATCTGGAACATCTGCATGAGTCATAGAGAACGGATGTTGAGCCAAGCTCTCGTTACTGCCTAAACTAACCGCTAACTTAATAAGCTTGCAATTATCTAAAACTTGAAACGCCTCCTCTTCCCCACCGCGAACCGTAAAGCCAATCATGGCTCCAGGAGCCTTGCATTGCTCTTGATATATAGCAATTTGTTTCGGCGAGTTGGTTGGCAATCCTGGAAAAAAGACTTGCTCAATTTTCGGATGATTCCTTAAGAATTCAACCACATCAACAGCATTCTTTGTCTGTTGATCCATACGAATCTTCAACGTCTCAATGCTCCGCGTTAACAACCATGCGGTGTAGGGCGCAATCATATTTCCTAAAAAAGTACGCAACGTTTTAATGGCCGTAATATGCTCCTGTTTTCCAACAGTTACCCCAGCAATTAAATCGCTGTGCCCACTTAAATATTTGGTAGCGCTGTAACAAACAACGTCTGCTCCCCATTCCATTGGCTTCTGCCAAATTGGGCCCATATACGTGTTATCCACGGCATACAAAACTTTGTTACCCGAAATAGCTTCTATCTTATTCCTAAACTCCTGAATAGCCTTCAAATCAAATAAATGATTTGTTGGATTAGCCGGTGTTTCTGTGAATACCATTTTAATCCGACCTAATTTATCCTCTGAATGAAGACGATCATACAATTCATCCAACGAATCATTCGGTCCAAAAGATTCGCAATGAATTCCAAAATCAACGAGTACCTGATGAATGAAGTGATGCGTTCCTCCATAGGTTGGATGGCTGCAAACCAAGATATCTCCTGGACGCAAATAGGCCAACATGGTTGTTGCAATGGCGCTCATGCCACTTTCAAAAGTTGCTGCTTCATCGGCTCCTTCCCACAACGCCAAACGCTCTTCCAAAATTTGAAGGTTTGGGTTATTCAATCTGCTATAAATTAAACCGAGTTGCTCACCTTCATTCATAGAATCCTTGCCGTAAGCCAGCGCAAAGAAGCGCTTTCCTTCAGCAGCTGTATTGAATACGAAAGTAGAGGTTTGGAAGATCGGCGGCTTCACTGATCCTTCGCTCCATTTCGGATTGTAGCCGTGGCTCATCATCCATGACTCGGGGTGTTTCTTTTCCATTTGACGAAAATACGAAATGTATGCGCTATATTTGAGCTTCGAAATGCGATTCGTACATCCCGAAATACTTTGGGCCCTTACAGCACTAGCCGTTCCGGTTCTTATTCACCTCTTTAATTTCCGAAGGTATAAGAAAATCGCCTTTTCGAATGTTTCCTTCTTGAAAGAAGTCAAATCTGAAACAACCAAATCTTCAAAGATTCGTCACCTCCTTATTCTGCTTTGCAGATTACTCGCTTTCGCTGCATTCATTTTCGCATTCGCTCAACCATTCTTCCCAACAGCCTTAAGCGAAAAAATGAATGGTGCCCGAGCTGTAAGCGTCTACGTAGACAACAGCCTAAGCATGCAGGGACAGCAAGAAGGCGTTTCGTTTTTAGAATCTTCCAAACAAAAAGCCAGCGCACTCGTCGGTTCATTTTCGAACAACGACCGCTTTCAAATTATTTCGAATAATTTTAAGGGAACTGATCAACGACTATTATCCAAAGACGAAGCCCTACAAGCCATCCAAAGCATTTCATTCAGTCCAGAAACCAAACAACTCAGTGCCGTTTTCGAACGTCAACGCGACCTACTTGGTAAGTCGGCAGCAGATATTCACCTTTATTACTGGATTTCAGATTTCCAACGCAACACCAGCGACATTCAAGAAATAACCAATGCGCAAAACGAAGTAGTCACTGCAATACCCGCGGCGCAAGAGGGACAAAAAAATCTGAGCATTGACTCCATTTATTTCGCTACTCCGCAGCGCATGCTTAACCATGCAGACACCTTATTGGTCGTGATTCAAAATCACAGCGCTGAAGAAGTCAGCAACATCCCTTTGAGTGTTGAACTCGACGGTATTCAAAAAGCGGTGAGCAGTGTTACGCTTCCTGCTCATGGCATAACAACTTTGCCTGTTGCTTTCAGCACAACGCAAACGGGATTTCACTACGGGAGCGTTCGCATCAATGACTTCCCGCTCGTGTTCGATGATATTCATTATTTCGCTTATGCCATTTCAGACAAAATAAATGTTCTGAATATTGTTGGAAGTGAGCAACAGAATATCGCTCAACTTTTTGCTGAAGACCCGCAATACAATTTCAATTCGGTAAACGCGCAAGCCACCACAACAGAAGCCATTCAAACATCCAACTTCATTATCTTACAGGGCGTTCAATCACTGTCGCCACAGCTCATTGGCGACCTTTCAAATTATATTGAAAACGGAGGAACTGTTTTCATTATTCCGCATTCCGCGTCAGAGGTATTGAGCTACAACAATTTATTGGGAAGGTGCAACAGTGTTCAACTTGGACCAAAATCGAACGCCGCACTTTCAGCCTCAGCCGTTGATTTAAGCAATCCGTTTTACAGCCCTGCCTTTGAGAAATTACAAAACAATGCTTCGCTTCCTTCTGCCACTTTGCATTTCCCACTGAACAACAGCAATCTGCAATCGGTTCCACTCATTTCATTCCAAGACAATACACCGCTGCTGGCTTTAACCAAATTTGGAAGAGGACGTCTGTTTACCTCTTCGGTTTCAACAATGAAAACCGAGAGTACTTTTCTTTCGCACGCCCTTTTCCCAATTAGCCTGCTACGCGCCGCCGAGACAAGCGCATCTGCGCAACAGTTGTATTATCAATTGGGAAAAGAATCGTTCATCACGTTAACACATACCCCTGAAACTGCAGAAGGACTTTTCGAAATAAGCAGCACTACAAACTCGAAATCATTCATTGCACAATCGCGAAGTCTCGGCGGAGAAACAGAAGTATTCCTTCCTTCTGAAATTTCGGAATCTGGATTTTATGTGGTGAAAGAAAACGGTGCGAACCTCATGCCCATAGCCATGAATTTCAACAACAGCGAGAGCAACATTGAGATCCTTACCTCTGAAGAACTCACAAAACTTGCACAACAAATTGGACTAACTGAATTTTCATTCAAAGAAGCTAACGCAGAAATGCTTCAATCACTCGCAACAGAACTTGGTGGAGGAATTTCATTGTGGAAATACCTCATTTATGCTGGGCTATTGTTCCTTGCACTAGAAATTATTTTGATTAAAATTTGGAAGTCGAAAATATGAAAACACTTATTCAAAACGCCAAACTCTTCGCACCACTTTCGAAACACCATTTGAAAATAATGGATGTTGAAATTACCAACGGTGTTATTTCGGCAATAGGAAAAAACCTTCCTGTTGGAAAATCAAAAGTTGTCGCTGGAAAAGACCACCTGCTTTCAATCGCTTTCACTGATCTTCGCGCAAATTTCGGCGAGCCCGGATTTGAGCAAAACGAATCGTTACGCTCGGGAATAGCCGCTGCGAAAAAAGGCGGATACGCTCGCGTTTGCCTCATGCCTTCACTCATGCCGGTGACAGACAATCAAGGAGCCGTTCAATTCTTAACAAAACAAAACACAGATACTTTTCAAATTCTACCGTTAGGTTCTCTTTCAAAAGAAATGAAAGGGAAACAACTAACCGAATTTGCAGAACTTCAAAGCGCTGGAGCAATCGGATTTACAGAAGATGAGCATGCGGTTTCAACCGAACTCATGATGAGAGCGCTCGATTATTCGAAGCAAACAAACACACGCATTTTCGTTGCACCGAACGATTATTCGGTTCACCCAAAGGCGCAAATGCACGAAGGGAAAACAAGCGTAAAAATGGGATTGAAAGGAGCGAGCGAATTAAGCGAAACTCTTCGTATTCAAAGAGACTTGGCTTTATTGAAATACACTGGAGGAAGCCTTCACTTCTATAGCATCTCAACAGCAAAAGGCTTAGACATGATTCGTAAAGCCAAGAAAGAGGAATTGCAAGTGACCTGCTCCATAGCAGCGCATCAACTTTCCTTCACGCATGAAGACATGATTGATTACGACAGCAACAAGAAAGTATGGCCACCGTTCAGAAGCAGTGCAGATAGAAAAGCGCTAATAAACGGATTGTTAGACGGAACGATCGATGCCGTTGAAAGTCAACATACACCCCATGCCATCGAGAACAAAGAATTGGAATTCGAGTATGCACACTTTGGAATAAGCGGAATTGAAATCGCTTTCCAAACCATCTTCAGTGAAGTGGATAAAGAAATTCCGATTGAAACATTGCTTGAGAAATTCACGATAGGTGCCGAGTTCTCTGCCAACATACCTCCTATTCAAATGGAAGTTGGAGAACCCGCTCGCTTAATACTCATTTCAACCAAAGGAAAAACTTCGGTATCGAATACGGCTTGGACTTCTCGAGGCAAGAATACACCATTCTTCAACTCTGAATTAAACGGTGTAGTTACTTCGCTAATCGATTAAGCCTGTCCTTGAGGACCTCCGAAAGTCATTGGAAATTGTACATCCGTTGCACCTTCCTTAATGACCCCATTCTGAACTTCGAATTTAGAAATGTTCTCTTGTAACGCTTTCATTAATCGCTTAGCATGCTGCGGAGTCATGATGATTCTCGATTGAACTTTTGCTTTTGGAACATTCGGCATAACACGAATGAAATCGAGAACGAATTCAGAGGTGCTGTGGGTGATTACTGCAAGATTTGAATAAGTACCTTCCGCAATGTTTTCCGTTAATTCAATGCTTATAGGTTGAGGAGTTTCGTTGTTGTTTTCCATATTAAATAATGTTTTTCAATTCGTCTAAAGTATCAATGGTAAAGGTAGGAACATAGTTGTGACGTACAGATTTACCGTCGTGTAATTCCGCCAAGCGTTTTTCTGTGGCCGTAAAAAACACCTGATCTATTCCAGCATTTCTCGCGCCCAAAATATCTGCATCCCAGTCATCGCCAATCATCAATGCCTCTTCGGCTGTGCAATTCGCGCGTTGAAGCGCTAAATCAAAAATAGCCTGATGGGGTTTGCGCACCCCCGCCTCTTCGCTGTACACAACCGTTGAAAAGTAATGCTCTATCCCTGCAGCGGCCATTTTAAATCCTTGAACTTCGATGAAGCCGTTGGTTAAAATGACATGGGTATACTTGTCCTTCGACAATTCTAAAATTTCACGAGCTCCTTCAATGAGGTGAGGAAGCCTCGGACAAATAGCCAAAAACTCGGTAGCGAATAATTCTACGAAATCTAAATCATACGTTGCATTCACTTCATCGAACAAATCAATGAAGCGCTTATTTCTCAACTCTTCCTTTGCTATTTTCCCTTCACGATAAAGCGCCCAAACACGTTCGTTGTGTTTCGGATAACAATTCAGAAAATTTTCTAACGATGTATTTTGAAAATGACTCGATTGAAATCGCTCAAAAAGCTGAGTCAGGGCAATGGTTGTATTTCCATTTAAATCCCACAGCGTTCCATCTAAATCCCAAAGGATTGCCTTATACTTTTTCATTTAAAAACTTTTGATGTAATAAGCCGCGGAGGAGAGTATTAAAGACCAAACCATGAATCCACAGATTAACCAAAGTGGCGTGAATCTGTTGTGCTTAAAAAATTTGGCAGCAAGTAGTGAAGTTATAGGAACCGAGATGATTGCCGAAATTGCAATGAAACCAATAAGTCCGAATTTATTCTTGATGTTAACTATTCGCCTTCTTCCTTTTGTAAAAACAAGCTTAGGTTTTTTCGATTTCAAATGGCTTGTCCATTTGAACAAATAAGTTCCGCCATAGTAAAACATAAGCACTCCTACTGCAGCGCCTGTTCCAGTTGTCAATACTACTTCTCCGAACTGAATGGTTTCTTTACCCGTTGCATATATGGTGAACGGTGTAATGACAAATTTCACTACAGCTAAAAAACCATACAATATGAATTGGTAAAACTCCATTTAGTGTTTCATTAATTTTTCTGCGGCATCTAAAAGTCTGTTGCTGTATCCCATTTCATTGTCGTACCAGCCAACAACCTTAATCATATAACCAATGACGGAAGTTAATTCAGCATCAATTATACAACTGTGTTTATTCCCAACAATATCTCTTGAAACCAAGGGCTCGTGTGAAACTTCAAGAATACCTTCATGCGTATTCGCCCAATTTTCAAAAAGCTCATTGACTTGTAAGGCCGTTGTTTTGCTTCGAACCATAAACGTTAAATCGGAAAGCGAACCGTTCGGAACTGGAACGCGAATTCCACATCCTCCCAATCTTTCACTTAAGTGCGGAAAAACTTTCGTTAAGGCTCTTGCTGCCCCTGTTGTAGTAGGCACTATCGAAGCAACTGCTGCTCTAGCCCTGCGCAAATCCTTGTGCGGTGCGTCGTGGAGCTTTTGATCTCCTGTATAAGAATGCACCGTAGAAATATAGCAACTCTCAACTCCGAAGGCTTCGTCAATAATTTGAATCATCGGAGCCGCATTGTTCGTTGTGCATGAAGCGCATGAAATAATTTTCTGATCTAGGTCTATGTGATGATCATTTACTCCCACAATCCACATGGGCATTTGATCTTCTGAAGGAGCCGACAACAACACACGCTTGGCACCTGCTTGAAGGTGTCGTTCGCATTGCGCTTTTGTTTTCATTGTACCTGTGCATTCAAACACCAAATCAACATTCATTTCACGCCAAGGAAACTCAGAATTGTTTTGAAAAAAATTGATTTTATGTCCACCAATATTTGCAGTGCTCCCGTCAATCACTTCAATGGGCATTTCAAAAATACCTTGTGTGGAATCGTATTTCAATAAATGTAAAAGTGTAGGCATGTCGGCCAAATCGTGAATAGCCACAATTTCAAATTCATTTCTTCGCAAAGCCTCCTTCAGCACTGTTCTTCCTATTCGACCAAATCCGTTTATAGCTACTCTGTAATTACTCATTTCCTTAACGCTGTTGCTTCTAACGAAAGTAAGTCATTATAGAGAATTTCCGCTTAAAAAAAAAGGCCCCGAAGGGCCTCTTTTCAAATATTGAGACAAGCTTATTGCTTAATGAATTTAGCAGTTCCACTTGCATTGCCTGCAAATGTTTTCACAACATAAGTACCGGCAGAAAGTGATTCAACCTCCAAATCTATTTTATGTGATCCTGGAGTTAATTGTCCTACAACATTGACACTTTTAACCAACTGTCCGTTTACGTTATACACTTGAACGTAAGCCTGACTAATTGTTGAAGTAACATTCAAGTTCACAAACGCCGTGTTGGTCGTTGGGTTTGGATAAACCGACAAGCTAACATCGTTTCCATCTTGACCAGCAGGGTTGTTTTCAGCAACACCCACAGAGAAGAAATCATCACTGCGGAAGATTCCACGACCGTGCGTACCTGCATAGATCACCCCGTAGTTTTGTGGGTTCATGTATGGACGTTGACCTACTTGTTGTTGACGTAAGTCAAATACCGGAACGTAAGCCAAAGAACCTACACTTGCTCCAGCCGCTGGCTCAGAAGGAATGCTCGTTGCAACCCCCGAACTGTGCGTCCAAGTTGTACCACCATCATTGGTAGCCCAAACGCCATATTCAGTTCCGATAACGATGGTGTTTCCAGATGGATCGTTCACATCAATTACACTAGAGAAAATTGGCATCTTGTTTAATGGAGAGGTGTTGTACCAGATGTTAGAGAAAGTTGGAGAAGCAGCGTTAGCATTGAAGCTCTCTCTTACTTTTCCACTTGAAACACTTCCATAACCACCCACTGTAATAATTAAGTGGTCAGCGTTGTTCGGATCGCAAGCAATGCTTGTGATGGTTCCACCTGCATTGGTAATAATGGTTGAAGTGGTTAAATTCGGAATATCATCTACACTCCACACTTGATTGAATCCGGTAACTTTATATAGAGATCCGCTCCAACTACTATAGAACAAGGTATTTCCATCTTTCGAGAATTCGTAAGCTTTAACACCCGAGCCTGGAGCGTTTCCAATTTTCCACCAATCCGGAGAAGTGTTGAAGTTTAGAGCTTGACGCGTCATCCACATTCCCTCTGTACCGAAGAATCCAGTTACGAAAATGGAAGTGAACTTGTCTTGTACCTGCCAACGTTCACGTACATTTTCCAACTGATCAGGTGCATAATAGTACCATGTTGTAGTTGTACATTGAATGTCTAAGTCTGGCACTGTAATGTAAGTGGTGTCAACACCTACAACCACCAATGAGCTATCGTTCACAATAATTTGTGCTCCAGAAATTGGATTGATAATGGTGTCTGTCCAATAAATGGTAACCGTCTGTTGAGTGATTTGATCTATCTGTTGGTGATACCCTACAATAGTGGTATCGCAAATAGTTGAATCAATAGTAGAAGTCAATGTTTGCGGAGCTAACCATGAATAGGTTGGATCAACAGTCAATGGGGTTGTAGAATAAACTGCGGGACGATTCAACACACTCCAGAAATGCAACGTATCTCCTACAGGGAATCTGTAAGGGAAAGGCAAGGTCATATTCTGCGTGTACAAAGTCGTATCTAACCAGGTGGTATCTGTTCCGCTCACGGAAGAGAACAGATCAACATTGCGATTATTCACCAACCAAACATATTGTTGCGAATTTTCGTCATTGGTGTTTTCAAATAAACGAAGGGTTGTATAGAAAGAACCAGCTTCGCCATCTGTTCCAATTGCAGCTTGAACTTCAGCATCATAAAACTCACCGCCTGAACCCTGAGCGTTGAAGCGACTGATAGCACCGAAATAAACAGAAGAGAATGCAACATTCACACCTGGCACTGTCACGTTAGATATTTCACAATCGAAACCATCTCCACCTCCGACAGATACCCCTTGCTGCCAAGTGATTGTATTGAAGTTGGAATTGTCCATTCCCGGGATTAAGATTGTTCCGTTATCCTGTGCACCACCCATTGCTGGGTAACCGCCACCGTGAGCAATTCCGTAGAATTGTGTTACGTTATAACCACGGTTAATGGCCATAAATGAATTTCCACCATCGACAGATTTAAATAATCCACCGTCACATCCGATATACCAATCTCCGTTAGCAGCAACCTCGAATGTTTGAATATCACTGTGAACATAGTATTGAGAACTTCCAAAATCAAAATTTGCAGCTATTTGCTCAGGTTGAGTATTTGCACCAGCCTTCCATAACGACACTCCACCAACCCAACAAATTCCTGGATCTCCTGGCTTAATAGCAAGGGCCATGTCATAATACGCTTGACCGTTGTCACCGAACAGTGAATAAACGTTGTCAATTCCAGTTGGCCACTTCACAGACCAAGACTCACCTTTGTCTGCTGTATAATACATTCCACCCATGATGCCGCCTTGCGCATAAAGCACATAAGCAACGTTTGAATCGTCGCGAGAGATTGCAATGCGCGTGCGCTGCTTGCTGCTCATTCCTGCAGATGCTCCTACTTGAGAGAAACTCGCACCTCCGTCTAGTGAACGATACACACGTCCGTTCGAAACACCAACATAACAAACTGTTCCATCAAGAGACCATTCAATATCATGTCCGCCTGTATTCGGAATCCCCGAAATACTCATGTTTGGTGCAGACATTCCTGGCTCCCAGTAGCCTACTCCATCAGCACCGGCCAACCAAATTCTTCCAGGTATGTTCGCATCTGCGCTCACATCATTGATGTAAGCTAGATTGCTTCCACTTGTGAATTCTGCAGGGTCCGTTCCTGGAACTATTTCCCAAGATGCTCCTTGGTCTGTCGAGCGGTACATTCCGCATCCAATCGAACCACTTGCTCCACTTCCATCGAAGCCAGATTCAAACTGACTTCCGGTTCCAATATAGATTGCACCATCTTCGGTTGCGTCTATGGTGCTAATAGACATGACTCTTCCGAAGGTATCCAACGACTCTACACGAGACCAGTTGTTTCCTCCATTTGTAGACTTATACAATCCTCCGGTTACAGAACCTGCGAAAATTATATCGTCTGTGTAAGCCAAGATTGCGCGGGTACGTCCACCGATGTTATCCGGTCCCATTTCCCACCAACTCATATTTAAATCGCGATTTCCTTGCATACGATCCACGTCGTTCACCGCAGCTGTCATTTCAATCACATCACTTACTTCGAAGTTTCCTGTTGCAAGACTTCCGCGAAGTTTCTTTAAAATGTCGACTGATTCATTGTATCCTTCCTCCTGAATATTTCTTGGAGTAAAGGCTGCGCGCGTGTTGTTGGTATCTACCCAAACAAAAGCAGCTGCTGCTGCAACAATAAATCCAGAGGATAAAAGTAGATTTTTAACTTTCATAAATGCTAGGTTAAGCTAATAGTTGAATTCGGCGCAAGATAATTGAGAAATGCTTATTCAAAAAACGATTCGACGCTTTTTATTTGCTTTTTTTTCCTTCCCAACGAAAATTCTTTAAAACAGGTGTTTTTCAGCATGATAGGAAGAACGAACCAAGGGGCCACTTTCAACAAAGCGGAATCCCATTTTCAAACCCACTTCTTCGTATTCCTTGAATTGCTCTGGAGTAACAAAATCCTGCACTGGCAAGTGTTTGCGGGTAGGCTGAAGGTATTGACCCAAGGTTAAAATATCTACTTGAACCGACCGCAAGTCTTCCATGGTCTCCAAAACTTCTTCGCGCGATTCGCCAAGACCAAGCATGACCCCACTTTTTGTGCGCATTCCTCCCTTTTTCAATCTAAATAAGACTTCCAAAGAGCGGTCATACTTCGCCTGAATACGCACTTGTTTGGTCAGACGTCGAACAGTCTCAAGGTTGTGAGAAACAATATCGGGTGCCACATCTATAATGCGTTGAAGATTTTCCCAGTTACCTGCAAAATCTGGAATAAGCGTTTCCATCGTCGTTCCCGGAGATTTCGCGCGAACAAGGTCTACCGTCTTCACCCATATCTCAGACCCACCATCGGCAAGGTCATCGCGGTCTACCGAAGTAATAACAGCGTGCTTCACGCCCATTAATTTCACCGAGTTCGCTACACGTGCCGGTTCAAACGGATCTGCCTCCAACGGCTTCCCAGTAGCAACAGCGCAGAAGCCACATGAGCGCGTACAAATATTTCCCAATATCATAAACGTTGCCGTGCCTTCACCCCAACATTCACCCATATTCGGACAGTTACCGCTTTCGCAAATGGTATGCAGCTTGTGCTCATCTACCAACGAGCGAACTTTTCTATAATTCTCTCCTGTCGGAAGTTTAACCTTTAGCCATTTTGGCTTAGGAATTCGTTGTTCTTGTTGTTCCATACTCATAACCTTGCTCACTTGTTATATTTCCGACCCATAAAAAAATGCACATATCCAGAAACGAATAACCAATGATTCTGTGCACCATTTGGTAGAGTCGCTAAAATCTGATTTGACATAATCTCAATGCGCTTCGGATAAGCTTCGGCAGCCATGCCTATCTCGAAACCTTTAATTCCATCTCTGTAATTGCTGTATTCAAAAGACATCGAGGTCTTAGCAGAAAACCCCGGAACAATCTGCATTTCACTTAGGCCTAAAAAATTGCTTGCTCTTCCGTAAATGTTATCTACAAAATGCTTGTTCGGATCGAACTTCTCGGTAGATAAACTATACCCGTTTAGATTTGGATCTATGATTAAAACGCGCAAGTAAATGGGGCGCAAAAATGCAAAAGACGGACCCACTCCCCACGTATAAGACACCTGAACACCCGACTTGCGTAGCTTTTCAGCAATAACTTTTTTGTAACCGAAGTTCAACTTGAAGTTGTACATGGCGTTTTGTTTACCGAAAACATAAGGCCTGGCGCTTGGATCCTGAAAATAAGACTTCACCTCTTTTTCGTGCTTCACGAAATTGAAATCGTAAGTAACTTGTCGAATGTTGAACGCACCTTTGTTTTTGCCTTTAACGTAAGATCCACCCCAGCCATTGGTTCGAATAACAAGCCCTCCATATTTCTGGTGAGAGTAAATGCCAATCACTCCTTCCTTAATCTCTTCTTGCGCCTGAACGAAAGAAAAGCCAAAGATTAGCATTAAGAGTGTGATTAACCGCTTCATAAAACAAAGTTAGTGCACACGAGCTGAACATATCTTGCCAATAAAAACTAATTTCATTTGTTCTATGTTAGTTTTGAAAAAAAAAGCTCATGACCAAAATGTCTGTTCATTACACTGGCAACCTTCGTTGCGAAGCCATTCACAACCAAAGCCAAACAAAAATTGAAACCGATGCTCCTTTAGACAACAAGGGAAAAGGTGAGCGCTTCTCACCAACCGATTTGTTTTGCACTTCATTAGCCACTTGCATACTTACAACCATGGCCATTGCCGCAGAAGAGCGCGGTTGGAAATTTGAAGGGGTAAATGCTGAGATTGAAAAAATAATGAACGCCACACCTCGCAGAATTGGAGAAATAAAAATACATTTTACCTTTCCAGATTTGGGCTACGATGATTTAATGAAAGAAAAAATTCAACGCTACGCTCACGCATGTCCGGTAAGCCGAAGCCTAAATCCAGAAGTCTTACAAACAGTAACGTTTGAATTTAACTAATTACTTCTGCGGAGACACTTGGTCGTAGGCAGAACACTTCTCGTGCTTCTTCTTGCAAGATTGCAAACCGAAAACTCCTAGTCCAAGTAAAACGAAAAATAAAACACGTGCAGCTTTTTTCATGGTATTCAATTGAGTTTCAAAAATAATTCAAACAAGCGCTAATTCATTCCCCACTTGAAAAGCAGTTATCAACATATCATTGTAAGGTTTGTCTTCCTGCTTCTCACTTCAGGTTTATCCATTAGTCGCGCTCAACCCGCAAGACTATCGAATAAATATGTAGGCCTGGGATTTCCTGTTTCCAAGAACAAAAACCCCGAGGAGTTATTGCACTGGCTCAACAACAAAGGCTATCCGTATGCCCAGTTAGAACTCGACACCCTTTTCCTCGAGCAAGGGCCGGCCAATTTTATTTGGAATGTCTCGTTGGGGAAATACATCGTGCTCGACACGATCATGACTTCGAGCAGTTTGTTCAATAAAAATACCCTTCAGCGTTGCATTAACTACCAGCCAGGACAGCCTTTCAGTTCTGATAAAATTGAAAGCATTGGAATGGCGTTGAATCAGGTTTCCTTTTTAAAACCGAATACCCAAGTCTCCGTTCGCATGCACAGCGAGACATTTAGCATAGCTCTAAAAACCGATCGCAAAAAAAACAACACCCTTGCAGCGCTTATTGCCCTTCAGCCCAAACCGAACTCGAACCAATCGATTCTTACCGGAAACATTGATGTTGAACTCTCCAACGCCTTGAAGCAAGCCGAGATTATTGAGTTTCATTGGAAACGACCGCAACCCAAGAGTCAAAGTTTAGCCTTCAAACTAGGCAGTCCGTTTACCGCCGGACTTCCCATTGGTTTTCAGTTCGAATTTTCTTCTTTCCTTCGTGATTCTACCTTTTCATCGACCGATTTGTCGTTGCGACTGTTAACGAAAATGAATGACTTGAATGGCTTTTCAGCGGCTGTAAACAGGTCTACCAACACACACTTTCACACTTCTTCCATCTACGGAAATACACAAAACAGATCCTATTCCATTCGTTATTCAAAATACAGCCTTGGCCTCAATGCCATTAATTTCTTAATGGAAGCACAAGCCGGAAATCGATCCATTCAATATGAATCAAGCAATTCCACAAAAAAAATGTACGCATTACGCGGAAAGATTTATTCGAAATTTATTCTGAATAAACTTCTGTTCAGCAATGTGAATTTAGAGGCCAGCGCCATTTTTAGCGATTCACTTTTCAATAATGAAATTTCACGATTGGGTGGAACCAAGAATCTACGCGCCTTCATTGAAGAGAGCATATACGCCTCTCAATTCGCCATGTTCAACGGCGATTTTGGAGTTACCCTAGGTCAAGACATACAGTCCTATGTTTTCGCCGACGTGGCCTATGTCAAGGCTCCGATTGAAAAAATCCATTACGACGCGGGAATTGGATTTCGATTTCAACAAGAAAACGGATCTGTCTCGATAACTTACGGCGTTGGAAACATTGAAAACAAAGGCCTTCAGTTTAAAAATGGACGAGTGGGTATCACCTTCGCTTCACGATTCTAAAAATACTTTTCCACAATTCAAAAAAGCCTTCATACCCAAGGTAATTTTGAAACATGGATATCCTTTCTCTCTTTATCGGCGCCCTTTCAGGTGGAGCCCTCGTAGCTGGACTCTACCAGTTAAACCGCAAATCTTCATCCAATCAGAACGACGTATCCTTTTTCAAGAATGAACTTGAAAATGCGAAGGCCGAATTAAACGGCATGCGCATACGCATTGAATCGCTTATTCAAGAAAAAGCAACCACCACCGCATCGCTGGAAGCAACCTTCAAAGCTCTTGAATCTGAAAAACTATTAATGGAAGATTTGAAAGCCAATTTAAAAATTGAATTCAAAAATTTAAGCAACGATATTTTCGAAGAGCGTGTAAAAAAATTGAATGAAGCCAACGAGTCTCATTTATCCGTAACCCTCAACCCATTGCGAACAACCATCAACGAATTCAAATCGAAACTTGAAAAAACGGAACTCGAAAATGTAGATCGCTCTGCCCGACTAGAAAATGAAATAAAGAACTTACGTGAAGCCAGCTCGAACATTGGAGCCAATGCAGAAAGTCTAACACGCGCCTTGAAAGGAGATAACAAAGCGCAGGGCAACTGGGGCGAAATGATTTTAGAATCGGTGCTCGAAAAAAGTGGATTGGTGAAGGGAAAAGAATTTATAGTTCAACACTCAGATGTAAACGACAACGAAAAAACCATTCGTCCAGATGTCATTGTAAACCTTCCCGAAAACAAACACATCATCGTAGACTCAAAAGTTTCGCTAACAGCCTACAACAGTTATGTAAACACTTCAGATGAAAAAGAAAAAGCGGTTGCCATGCGGGCGCACCTCGACAGTGTTCGTTCACACATAAAACTGCTAAGCGAAAAGAAATACGAATCGGCCGACAAGCTTACCACTCCTGAATTTGTTTTGTTGTTCATGCCCATAGAACCCGCACTCATTGCGGCATTCAACGAGGACAGCAATTTATTTTCGTACGCGTGGGAGCGCAACATTATTCTTGTTTCTCCAACCACACTCCTGGCTACCCTTCGCACCGTGGCAAGCATTTGGGCGCAAGAGAAACGTTCAAAAAATGCAGAAAGCATTGCGAAAGAAGCAGGGACTTTTATTGATAAACTCGATGGATTTGTAAGCTCCCTTGAGACGCTCGAACGCAACCTTACGACTGCACAAAATACATTGAGTGGCGCCATGGGCCAACTTAAAACAGGAAAAGGAAATCTTCTTGGCAAGGCTAAAAACATGAAAATAATGGGCGCTAAAACAGGAAGTAATTTCGAAAAACGCTTACCTTCGATTGATAATGAAGAAGAAGAATCAACCGATGAACCAAACTAACTTTTTTCGATTACTGTTCTTTTGCGCTCTTGCCTTTTTCTCATCGTGTTCAGCTCCTAAAAAAGTTCGCGAAAATAAATTCGGGTCGAATGAATTCTATTTCCATCCACTTGTAAATCTCATTCACACCAGCAACGACACTTCCAACGTTATGTTAGAGTTCGACGCTGATCAACTTCTTTATTCGCGAAAATCTACGCATGAGAATTTCACCGCTCAGCTTGCGGTAGAACTTGTTATTAAAAAACAAGGGGCTTCTGCCGACACTCTTCACTACACCTTCACTCCGCCGCAGATGCAGGAATCTGGACTTTGGAGACAAGAAATTCCAGTACCTATTTCATTTGGGAATTTCGAAGTAAATGTGACGCTCAAAGACATGAACCGCCGCGCGCAACACGAAAAGAAATTTATTTTCTTGAAGAATGAACTGCCAAGCACCTATGACATTCGCATTACGGCCAATACCGCCGAAACCCCTATTTACGATCAGTACTTGGTAACTGGAGACACCATTCATCTCGATTTTCCTCGTTTTAAAAACGCCGAATATCCACCCGTTGAAGTTTTCGCCTTAACGGAAATTCCCAACCTTCCTCCGCCTGCCTTTTCGAACAACTCTCCGGTTATTCCCGACTCAACTTCCTTCAGTCTTACTAATTTAAATTTCGACGGTTCACGTTATCATTTCCTTGCTGAAAACAAATCGTATTTGTTTCGGACTGTAAATTCATCGCAGCTCTATTTGTATTCCAACGGTGAATTTCCAACCACCACTGCGCTCAAAGATCTCATTGCTCCGCTTCGCTACATTACCTCCAAATCTGAATTCGAATACATCTACAATGTGCGAGATCCTTATGCGAGCTTTTGTAATTTCTGGAAAGATTGCGGAGGGTCTGAAGAAAAAGCCAAAGAACTCATCTCCATTTTCTTTCGCCGAGTGAATACGTGTAACACTTATTTCTCGACTACGGTGCCTGGTTGGAGAACCGATCGTGGAATGATTTATATTATTTACGGAAAGCCAACACGCGTTGAAAACATTGGATACAGCGAACGCTGGATCTACGGCGACGAGACCATTCCCGGGTCATTTTCATTTTTATTTCGTTACAAAAAAGACAATTTATCTGACAACGTTCTTATTCTTCAACGCGACGGTTTATACCGCAACAGTTGGGAGATTGCCGTGAACACTTGGAGACAAGGGCGCGTATTCCGCGAATAAGACTTACTTTTGCATTGTGAGACCAACAACATCATCTTCTTCGAAATCGAACTTAATCATTGGCATTCATCCGTTGGAAGAAGCTCTTGATGCAGGAAAAAACATAGACAAGGTTCTTTTCAATAAAGAATTGCGCAGCGACAAATTGCGTCAATTGAAAGACCGTTTGAAAAAAGAAAAAATTCCATTCGTTCTTGTTCCTGAAATAAAACTCAATAAAATAACACGCTCGAATCACCAAGGCGTTTTAGCCTTTATGGCTCCTATTGCCTTTGCCGATTATGAGAATGTGGTTATGAATGCCATTGAAAGTGGCGAACCTCCTTTGTTTTTAATCCTCGATCGCGTGACCGATGTTCGGAATTTCGGAGCCATCTGTCGCTCGGCTGAATGTTTCGGAGTGAAGGGAATTATTGTTCCTGAAGTAGGAGCTGCTCAAATTAACGAAGACGCACTTAAAGCCTCAGCTGGTGCGCTCATGCATTTGAATATTTGCAAAGTAAAAAATCTTCTCGACGCTTTGGATTACCTCCATGCTTCGGGCATTGGTTCTGTTGTTCTTTCTGAAAAAGCCACAGTTAGTCTTCAAGAATTTCAGCAATCGCGTGATCAGAATTTAGGCTTGTGCATAATCATGGGGTCTGAAGAAGACGGAATTAATCCGCAGCTCATGAAACGCGCGCATCAGTTGGTAACCATTCCTATGAAAGGACTAACCAATTCTTTGAATGTATCTGTTGCAACTGGAATTGCCTTAGCATCGCTCGCGAATTAGAATCGTATTCCAACCGAGAAATTTACTTGAACCATTAAATTATCAATGGAAGCCATTGAAATTTTCTTGGGATCGTAGAGGTAATACCCGTCCTTATTTTTGGAAAGCATGAGCGCCCCGTCGCAATAGAAATCATCTTTCTTGTAACCTCCTCCAAGACTCCAATTGAACAAAGGCTCGGCTGGTTTTCCGGAAAGAGCTGAATAGACAGATGTTCGATAACCCAATCCAGCGCGCAACCGATACACATCTCCCAAACGAAACTCAGTTCCCAATCTTGCTTTGTGCACGCGCCTATAATTTTCTTTAATAGCCTGATTCTCCGCAGCAAATTCAGGAGTTCCACCTACAATGCCATACATGACCATTTTCGAGAAATCACTGCTCTCGTAGTCGGCTGAAATAATTCCAAAGTTTCCAAGTATCAACGCGGCACCTGCTCCAACCACCGAAGGGGTTTGAACGCCGTAATCAAAAATATTTTTATCAGAAGAATAGTTGTAAGGCGTAGACCCGATCGTGCTTTGCATCTTCGCCAAATAATTGTCACTGATAGACTGCTTGCACGACGAATGCCAAAATGCTCCCAAACGAACATAAGGACTTGGAACATACTGAACCCCAATCTTCGCTTGAACAGAAGGACCTTTGGTAACCACATCGGAAGTGCTGTTGTTTTCGGTTAAGGTGTAATTCACAGCTGTCCCATTGGACAAAAAAGATTCCGTATACGTTGAATTTCGTTCAAACACCACCTTGCGAAAAGCCAAAGACCCGCCAATAAACAATTTATCTTCGAATGCACGCGCTACGCTCAAGCAGGTTTCGCGCACGTACCCTCTTTCTTCCACATGCTGACGACGTGAAAAGGTATTGTTATCTATGTTCACGTGAACATAAGGATCAGTGGTTCCCGGATTAATCAAGTACGTTTCCCATGCTAGGCCTGCTCCGTATGGAAAGGAAGCGGTAACGTCTGCATTCGCCGGATTATAATAATTCAGTTGGTCTGTGTATACATCTAACAAAGACGACTGTTTGTCACTTGATGCTAAATCGTAATTTCGTTTAAAGGCTTGCGTTCTTCCGTAAGCCAAACCGTAAATCCATGGACCCCATCCTGAGCCCGCCGTCCCAAAAGTAGAAGTGAAACCAAATGTGTTCAATCCTAGTCCGGTTGCGCCGGCAGAAGTAACCGTGTTACTGAAATCTACTTTAGACGAACGAGAAAGCAGACTCAATCCAAATTCCATGGTCTTCTTCTTGTAGGCCGCCAATCCTGCTGGATTCTGAAAAAAATTCGTGAAGTCCGCACCTAACGCCGTGTATGCGCCACCCATGCCCAATGCTCGATTTGAATAAGCTCCAAATGTGTTCGAAAATCTCAACGCATCATCTTCATTCTGCGCAAAAACAACATTTACACTCATTAAAAAAATACATGCAATTGAAAAAACTCCCCCCTTGCGAAGCACCTTGTGCAACATCTTGCTGCGCATCTTGCATAGCACCTTGTGCAACATCTTGCTACGCATCACGGTCTTCTACCTGGTGAAGTTGAATGAGACGGACTGCTATGCGAAGGGCTGCTGTGCGATGGACTGCTGTACGAAGGCGCGCTGCGCGACGGTGCTGGAGAAGAGGAATGTGAAGGCGAAGGAGTGCTTCGAGAAGGCGTGCTGTGCGAAGGAGAACTGTAAGAAGGTGAATTGTACGACGGAGACGGTCTCGAGGGGCTGCTATGCGAAGGAGACGTAGATGGTGTTGTGCGTGTTGGTCCCGAATTCGATGGCGCCGTGTATGTAGGTGTTGAACGAGATGGACTTGAGTAGGTAGGACTTGTGCGTGCCGGTGCTGTTGCGGGTTGTCGTGAATACGTTGGATTCGAATAGTTGCCGGCAGATCCTGAGCGAGCTGGAGCAACAACCTGCGGCGTGCGAGCTGTTTCAGCAATGGGTTGAACCAAATTCTTTTGCAAAACACCTCGGTGATAGCTCGAAGAATTACCTGTCCCCACTCCCATTGGCGTTCTGTGATTGTGTGTTACAGTTGCGGGTTCCGATCCTGTTCCAGCCGAACCACCACCGTTGTTACCGTACCAACCGTTACCCATTCCATAACCGAAACCTCCCCAACCTAATCCGCCCATGCCATAACCATAGGGGTTGTATCCGTAACCACCCCCAAATCCATTGTAAGAACTGTAAGGGTTGTAGCCATATCCGTAGGAGTTACCGTATGGATTATAACCATACGAATTATTTCCAAATGAATTAAAACCACCGTTTCCAAATCCGCCAAAGCTGTTGTATGGACTGTAAGACCCGAAGCCCATTCCATAACCACCGCCGTTGCAATAATTCGAAAATGCATTCAAACCATAACTCAATTGCCACCCGCTAATCGGATTGAACGTGGCGCGTGGATTGGTTCCTCCATTTACTGAATTCGAGCGGTTAACTGAATTTGGATCATAGTAATCATCTCCAACACCCGCGCCATTGGCTAACTGCGTGTTGTCGTAAAACAATTCTTTTCCATTCCAATACATCTCATCATCTTCAGCACGCGTGCGATCGTCGGTTAAATTTTCAAAACTTGCACAAGAACTTAAAGCAAGAACTGCGGTAAAGAAGAAAAAATTTCGTTGTAGCGCTTTCATAATCGTATGGATTTGATAGTATAAAGGTAATAAGGTTTTACATTTGCATCTTCTAAAAAAGAATAATAATGGCCGAGAAAATTCCAACCAGAAAAGAAGACTACTCTAAATGGTATAACGAGCTTGTGATGCAAGCAGATTTGGCGCAGCACAGTGAAGTGAAAGGATGCATGGTTATTAAACCATACGGCTATGCGATTTGGGAGAAGATGCGCGATCAATTGGATATTCGATTCAAAGAAACCGGGCATCAGAATGCCTATTTCCCTTTGTTGATACCGAAAAGCTATTTGAGTAAAGAAGCTGCGCATGTTGAAGGATTCGCCAAAGAGTGTGCCGTTGTTACCCATTACAGATTAAAGTCGGAAAACGGCGGAGTTGTCGTGGATCCAGATGCCAAATTAGAAGAAGAATTAATCATACGTCCAACCAGCGAAACCATTATTTGGAACACCTACAAAGGTTGGATTCAGAGTTACCGCGACCTTCCCCTGCTCATTAACCAATGGGCGAATGTGGTTCGTTGGGAAATGCGCACGCGTCTCTTTTTAAGAACAGCGGAATTCCTATGGCAGGAAGGACACACCGCCCACTCTACCGCGCAAGAAGCCATTGAGGAAACAGAGCGCATGCTCGATGTCTATGCTGAATTCGCAGAAAATTTCATGGCCATGCCAGTGGTGAAAGGAAGAAAATCGGAGAGCGAACGTTTTGCAGGCGCAATAGACACTTTGTGTATTGAAGCGTTAATGCAAGATGGAAAAGCGCTTCAGGCGGGCACTTCACACTTCCTTGGACAAAATTTCGCGAAAGCTTTCGATGTGAAATTCACAACAAAAGAAGGAAATTCAGAATTCGTTTGGGCAACCTCTTGGGGTGTGAGCACACGTCTAATGGGTGCGCTAATCATGACACACAGCGACGATAAGGGACTGCGTGTTCCGCCGAAGTTGGCGCCTATTCATGCCGTTATTGTTCCGATATACAAGGGTCTTGAACAACTTGAAGTGATTCGCGAAAAAGTTCTTCCTCTTGTAAAAGCATTGAAATCAAAAGGCATTGTTGCGAAGTTCGACGATGACGATAGCAAACGCAGCGGTTGGAAATTCGCTGAATACGAATTGAAAGGTGTTCCTGTGCGTTTAGCCATTGGGCCAAAAGATTTAGAAAACGGAACCGTTGAAATTGCGCGAAGAGACACTTCCGAAAAATCTACTGTTCAATTCGAAGGCGTTGAAAACACCATTGAACAATTGTTGGAAGACATTCAAGCCAACATGTTCAACCAAGCATTGGAG
>CANGEF010000018.1 GCA_947452685.1 Flavobacteriales bacterium
CCAAATTAAAACGCATCTGATGTCCGAAAACACTGTATGTTCCCGTACCTGTGCGGTCTTCTTTTTTCACACCATTGTCTAAAAGGTGTTGCAACAAATCATGATACTGCTTCATGCTTCAAAAGTAATTGAGTCCATTCAAAAAAAAGTGTGGTGTTCAAAAAGGGGTGACTCCTTTTGACAAGTTAGAATATCAGAGATTTTTCTACAGCCTGAAACTTACCCAAGTCGCATCGTCTGTTTGCTCCTGCGTTCCCTTCCAACCTCTAAAGAGTTGGTCTATTCTGCATTCTTCTTCCAAAAAGACTTGTCCGGTTTCAATCCACTGAACAAGACCACTCATTCGCAGTCGTTTGTTCGACTCTTGGCCTATCTGATCGTAAAGACCATCTGAACACATAACCACGCGCTTGCCTCTTATGTTTAGGCTGCCTCCAGCCACTTCAGTATGTTCAAGATCTATATGAAGAAAGCCCTTCGATTTAGAAATAATTTCCACTTCATTCTTTTCATTCACCAACAAGAGATTCGAATTCAAACTTCCCCAATCTGCGTCACCTGTTTTTAAATTCACATGCATTAAGGCTAAATCAAATCCCGCAACCATATCGGAATACTGGACGTCTCTTCGCAATCTTTTCTTTAAATCGTAAACTGTACCGCTCACAATCTCTTTCACTTCAAGAATCTCGTTTACGTGACTGGTTTTCTCAGAAAGTAAATCACTCACAAGAACGGTGAGTAGCGCACCTGCAAGGCCGTGTCCGGTGCAATCTCCTTGCGCAATAAGCACAGAGTCTCCGAGATTCTTATACCAATAAAAATCTCCAGAAACAGCTTCCGCCGAGGTGCTAAAGACATGTAAGTTCGGTAAAACATCCCAGGCGTCTGTGTGATTCGGCAAGAAGCATTCTTGAACGAAACGTGCATATTGCAACCCTTGACGAAGCTCTTCGTTTTTCTGGTTTAATTCTGCCGTTCGATCGATTACTTTTTGCTCCAATTCTTTGTGCAAAATTTCAAGCTCGTGCGTTCGTTTCGCTAGCTCGGTTTCATTGTCGTACATGTTTATTGCCTCCAATACCGTAATCTCCAAATCCTTGGGTTCCCACGGTTTTTCAATGTATCGAAACAAACGCGCTTTACTTAAAACCTCTGAAACGGCCTGCAAATCGGCCTGACCCGTAAGCATTATCTTTTTACTTGCTGGAGAAAGAATTTCCAAACGACCTAATAATTCACTGCCTCGCATGGGGTACATCATGTAATCACTAATGACACAAATGAGCTCACCATTCTTTTCAATCAATGGAACAATTTGTTCCAAGGCACTTTCGCCAGAATTCGCTGTAAGTAACTCAATACCTTTTGGTAAAAAACTCTTCACGTGAAGAGAGAGCACGCTAAGGATAATGGCCTCGTCATCTACAAGAATGATGTATCGCTTTCCTCTTTTCAAGTTGCAAATATTTACCCTGCAAGATTAGACTATAATTCGCTATTCAAGTCTTATTTCAAAGTTTATTCTGTTTTAACCAAC
Source organism: Flavobacteriales bacterium (assembly GCA_947452685.1). Classification (GTDB taxonomy): domain Bacteria; phylum Bacteroidota; class Bacteroidia; order Flavobacteriales_D; family Sanyastnellaceae; genus CAIZGX01. Next base: position 1,541 of record CANGEF010000018.1, read on the forward strand.
AAGTTTCCGAAGACCTACAATGGCCTCTTTTCCTTTTACGATAACCGTATCAATTGCTGCCTTGGCCAACGGAGAAAGTCCTTCTGTTTTCAGCTCGTTGGAAATGCCCGCAAAAGACAAGCCCTCGGGACGAACGCCAATAATTTCCATGCTTGCTTTTAGTTGATGCAGTTCGTGGCGCAGCGCCAAAACGTCGGCACCCACTAAAGCCAATTCCAATCGATTCAATTGCGGAGGAAGGTGCTCCAAGTAACCTCCTACGACCTCTTTCAACACATTCACATCGTTACCCACGTATTGTTTCAACATAGATAAATCCAATTCCTTTTCATTCGAAAACTCTTCTTGAATTGCTTCAGGTATCTTTTCTTCAAGACTCCATTTCTTCATCACTTCCACCAGAGCTCTTTCTGAATAAGGTTTCACCAAATAATCATTCATTCCGGCCTGCTTGCAAATCTCCATTTCCTCTCGCATAGCGTTCGCGCTCAAACCAATAATTGGAATAGAATAGTGCAAATCTTCACGTATAAATTTAGTGGCTTCCAAGCCGTCTAAAATTGGCATTTGAACATCCATAAGCACAATATCAAATTCCTTTTCTTGAATTAAATCTATTGCCTCTTGTCCGTTATGAGCTATGGAAACCATTACTTCGCATTTCTTCAAGATTACCTGCAACACCATTCTATTCAACTCATTGTCTTCAACAGCCAATACGCGCAAACCCTTGAGCGATTTATGTAAGTCAGTCATTTCAACTATTTCTTGTTTTGTTTTATCATTCGATATCCTCATGGGAATGCGAATGTCAACCCGCGTACCTTTTCCTTTTTCGCTTTCTATTTGAATGGTTCCACCCATTATCTGAATAATGCTTCGAGCAATACTCAAGCCTAATCCGCTTCCTCCAAATTTCCTTGTAATACTTGAATCTTCTTGTGAAAATGCTTCGAACACCTTTGCCAAATAGCTCATGTCCATTCCAACTCCTGTATCTTCAATAGAGAAAGAAACCCAGCAAACATCGTTTTCACCTCGTTCTAATTTCGAGGTTACTCGAACGTAACCCGTATGGGTAAATTTAATTGCGTTTCCAACAATGTTGAAGAGAACTTGACTCAAACGATGCGGGTCTCCAAGATGCATAATCCCGCGATCATCCATCAAATCTATATCCAACGAAATATCAGACAACTTTGCCTTTTCCTCAAAAATGCTCAGCGTTCTTCTTATGTTTTCATTTAAATTGAATGAAATGGTTTCAATGCTGAATTTTCCCGATTCAATTTTTGAAATATCTAAGACGTCGTTAATAATTGAAAGCAAGGTGGAAGAAGCCGAACGCATAATGTCCGTGAAATAACGCTGATCTGCATCGAGCTGGGACTGAGCCAGCTGCTCGGCCATACCCACGATTCCGTTCAGAGGGGTGCGTATTTCATGACTCATATTCGCCAAGAACATAGCCTTGGCCTTGGAAGAGTCTTCTGCAATACGTTTCGCTTCGGTTAACTCAAACTCCATTTCCTTTAAATGGGTTATGTCCCAGTGAATTCCAATAGAACCTTGTATGTCACCTTCGTCGCCTAACAAAGGCGCGGCACTAACTAACCAATAACGTGTTTCTCTATTTTTATTTAATACGCGAAGTTCATAAACATCTTCTTCCCCTTCAATGCGTGAAGCATTGCGCTCCTTCATGCGTTCCTTTTCTTGCTCGTCTAAAAGTAAATCTCCTCCGTCTTTTCCAAATAATTCTTCACAACTATAACCACTCATTTCACAAAAGGCCTGGTTAGCACGAATAATCACCCCACTGGGCTCTACCTCTAATAAACCCAAACGAAAATTGTCAATTATTCCCTTGAACTTTGCTTCACGATTAACTATGACCTTCTGGGCCGCAACAGAATATTGCTCCAACTCGGCAACGCGCTGGCGCAAAAACTTTATTTCTTCTTCTTGAGTCATAGGCTTGCTAATTTAGACACAAACTACCTGAACAGGTACACAAACTGCTTTTTTTATTTCATGAAAAAACCCTTTCCAAAGAAAGGGTTGTCTCATACCTAACTAACCTAAACTTATATCTCTGATGCCTTTTCCCAAGTCATTTGAAGGAAAAACTTCGCTCCATTTGCTTGAAAAATGTATTCGTCTTGTTGGAAAGCATCTGCAACATTTAATGTTTCAACACTCAATATATTTCCAGATGCCGATTTCATTGTGAAGGTGTACTCGTCTGCTTGAAGAATAATTCCTGGGTACCATTTGAACATGTTATCTCCAGCAGCCATAACGTCTATTGCTGCAAATACAATTTCTCCGCTCTTGTCTGAAATTTCAATCTTCGCCCCTTGAAGGTTTGCGTTAGCTCCTTCTGGCTGAATCCATACGAAGTTCAACTTTGCAACGTCTTCACCCAATACAGCGGTTGGAACCGTTTCTGCAGGTGTTGAAACACTTGAGGTCGTATCTACTGAAGCTACAGGTGCTGTTGGCATGTAGAACTCTTTCTGACAAGACACAAGGCTTAGAGAAAGAACTGCTGCGAAGATGGAGATTGTGATTGCGTTTTTCATAAGTCAAATAGGTTATGCTTCTTTTACCCCTATCGACCCAAAAAGGTTACACTTTTCTAAAAAAAACTTTATTTTTTTTTATTTCGAAACTGAAAATGGAATCGGAGTGAAGACACCATTGCCTTCAAACCTCAATAAATACTGGCCATTTGCTAAATTCGAAACATTCAGAGAACTTTGCTCTGCAAATAAATTTTCTTGCTGAACCACTCTTCCCGAAAGGTCATAGATGCGATATGCACGTGCTGAATGAGTTCCCAATGTGAAATTCAGAAGCCCTTCAGTTGGATTGGGATACAACTTCGGCTCTGCCGCGGTTGCTTCATCTATTCCAACACAACACACATAAATAACCTGCGTATCTCTGTTCGTGCAGCCATTTCCATCTACATAATTGTAGGTAACTGAATAGTAACCCGGAGCAACCAACTCAGGATAAAACAAGTTTCCACTCACTCCAAAGCCCGTGTAATATCCACCCGCTGGAATACCCGTCATCTCAACCGGAGGATCTCCAGCCATGACTGTATCCTGAGAAAGGAAGAGAACGGTTGGTTCGAACAACACGAAATAATCGAACACATCAGACGTATTCGAACAGCCGTTCGCGTCTGTATAAGTGTAGTAAACTTGGTGAGCGCCACCGCCAGCTAAACCCGGATCAATGGTGTTCCCCACAATTCCAGCCCCTACGTAGGTGCCGCCAATAGGCAACCCAACTATTCCTACAGGATCCGCCGAAATACAAATACTGTCGGTAGAAAGTCCCATTGCTACTTCAGGAATATCATTGACATGAATGCTCAACTGATTGCTGCTTCCCTGACAACCGAACTCGTTCACGCCAGTGCACGCGTAGTTCCCCGTTTCCGTTACATTAATGGTTTCAGTCAGTAGCCCGTTGTTCCATTCATAACTCACGCCACCCGATGCGGTAAGGTTAACCGAGGCATTGCCGCAGAAAGTAAGCGGTCCGTCTGCCGAAATTGAAATGACGGGCTGAGGCAACACCGTGAAGGTGTAATCATCGGAGCGTGTGCTGCAGCCCGGGGTAGTTGTACCAATCAGATAGACCACCATTGGAGCGTCTACTTCCAAGGATGCTGTTGTGTCGCCAGTTGACCAAAGAAAATGATCGGCACCGCCAGCACATAAAATAGCAGACTTACCATCGCAGAAAATAGTGTCTCCCGTAATGTGAACCGTTAAATACGGGTAATTGCAATTCTTTAATTTTCCGAAGAACGCTTCTCCCCCTCCGTTGTTCGTGGCTTCATAGCCGCCAACAGCGAGATTTGAAGACGCTGAACTTCCAGCAAAATACATTTCCTGATTTGAATTAATCACCAAGTCACTCACCGACTCGTCTGCGCTTCCGCCCAAATATGAACTCCAATAACGAACGCCGTCAACGGAATAACCAGCAAAAACAATATCGTTTAATCCGCCATTGGTATTCTGAAAGCCATTGTCGCCCAAATTAGAAGAGGTGGAATTTCCTGTAATGAAAACGCTTCCAGCTGCGTCTGTTGTAACACCCCAAAGCGATTCGTTTCCAGAACCACCGTAGTAGGTTTTCCAATTCACCGCGCCGTCAGTGGTATAAGAAGCAAGGTACCCATCGAAACTTCCACCCCCGTTGAACACTTGTGCTGCGCCCGGAGTAGTGATTCCGCTTATTGAACCCGACTTTCCAACTACATAAAGACGATCAGCTGTCACATGAATAGCTTCCGCGCGGTCTTCGCTTGTTCCGCCAATGTATGAGGCCCACGCAATAGTGTTACTCGTATTTATTTTAGCGAAGAACCCATCGTATGCACCACCGCCGTAGGTGTTCTGCGCTCCGCCCACAGCCATGCCTGTGGAAGAACTTGTAGTTCCAGTAAAATATAAATTGAAGTCACTGGTTGCTACCAAGTCTCCGGCTAATTCAGCACCGATTCCACCAAAATATGTATAACGCAGCAAGAATCCGCCTGGATCGATCATGCCCATGTAAAAATCACTCGCGCCACCACCATAAGCCGCTTGAAGCGGATCCATAGTAACCAAATCCGTAGAACTTGTTTCACCCATGAAGTACACCTCGCCTTGAAATCCAACAGACAAGGCTGTCAATTGCTCATCTCCACTGCCCCCGTAATACGAGCACCATTCCAATGTTCCGTCTGGAAACAATTTCAAAATGAATCCATCTTTCGGACCGCCGCCGTATACAATCTGCTGACTAGATGAGGCAAAGGCCGACATAGAGCTTGTGCTTCCTGCTACATAAATTCCGCCGTAAGGATCAACCACAATGTCGTTTCCAACATCGTTTCCCGTTTTGCCATAATAGGTTGCCCACTGACGTTGGTTCAAGGCGTTGAACTTCACCACGTACACATCGTTGCTTCCGCCCAACAAACCCTGATAGCCTAAATAAGAAATCAAGGTGGTTGAATTGGTTGCACCGGTTAAATAGTAATCGCCGTTTACATCCGTGAAAATTCCACGTGAATCATCCAGTCCTGTTCCGCCGTAATAGGAAGTCCAAATAACTTCCGGATCCAACACCAACTCACCAGTGGTGTTCGAAGGAATTTCAAACTGAATGGTATTTCCATTCACAATAAAATCTCCTTCTATATTTTTTTCTTGGTTGAAATAAACCGGCTTGGCGTCGTTCACTTGACCCATTTCCCCTTTAATGCGAATGCTTCCGTTGGAACACTTTTCCAATTCTTTCGCACCTTCAACCTGCATACTAATTTGCTTTGCAGCCTGAGCGCTTTCCGCTATGAACTCGTATTTCAATCCGTTTTCAGTGACAAACATTCTCCAATCAACGCCTGGATAAATATCCGAAACACGCACTTCTTGAAACGTGTTCACGGCATTTGATTTTCCATCTACAACATAATTTTCTGTGTATGAAGACTCTTGCAATCCTTTCGCCACAGCACCTGTAGAACATCCCTTCCAATTCACATCTACACGCTCTGCGTAAACGCCTTCGTTATTGTAACGCTTGAACTGGTAGGTTAATCCGCTCTTGCGAACGAACACATCCATCTCGGAAGTTGAATAGGTAAACAAAACGGAACGGTCTTGAAGTCCCTTTTCGTTCTTTACTTGCCCTTTGTTTTCAATGAAAAGAGCATTGTTTGCTAATGCGAAGTTGCAAGAGAGCGTAACAACAGCTAAGAGGAATAAAGTGAAGAATGATTTCATGCGAGCGTATATTCGGTGTTACGCTAAAGTAGGAATTTGGTTACACCCCAACCGAATGTTCATTCGAACCTTACAAACGTTGCAATGTTAACTCAGCCTTATATCGCGCAGCGTCATCCGCAAAGCGGTCATCCCGAAGGGTCTATCTAAAGATACTCAACCGCTCAGCGTCTAGACGAATCATAATAAACAACAACATCGTAAACGCCATAAGCGAAGACCCTCCATAACTGAAGAACGGTAGGGGAATACCAATAATGGGCGCTAACCCTAACACCATTCCAATGTTAATGAGCAGGTGCATGAATATGATAGCCGCTACGCAATAACCGTAAACCCGAGAGAATTGCGATCGTTGTCTTTCTGCCAAAACCACCAACCTATAAATTAGCGCGAAGAACAAAAGAATTACCGCAACGCTTCCTAAAAATCCCCACTCTTCCGCAACGGCGCTGAAAATAAAATCGGTCCATTGCTCCGGTACGTAGTTGTTCTGAGTCATGGGGCCTTGATGAAAGCCTCTGCCCAATAAACCCCCAGAACCAACCGTAATCTTCGCCATCTCTGAATTATAGGTCGCATCCTCACGTTCTACAGGAAGTGAAAGCATCACATAAATGCGCTCTTTGTGGTGCTTTTCAAGCACATTGTCTACAATGTAATTAATGGAAAATGCAAGACTCGAAGCTAAGATTAATGAAATAACAGTCACCGAATAAAGCATTCTTCTTGAACGAGGAACCACAAAGTTCCGAACGAAAATCAAAGCAAGTATGGCCAACCCGAAAAGAGAAATGATGAACGTCCAAATAGAACTCATCTCTCCGAAATAAGGATAGGTCGTTCGGCCAGCTCCAATAACAATACTCAATGTGCCTATAACCACACTTGCGAATCCGGCAATAAGCACGTTGCCCGACATTCCTTCACGATACATAACCAAAATGAAGGCAAGGAAAGTCAGCAATGATCCCACATCGGGTTGAAGCAAAATCAAGAAGGCCGGCAAACCAATAATTGCAAAGGCCTGAATTCGTGTGCGTAAGTTTTTCAATTGCATTCCCGAACTGGAAATAAATTTCGAAAGAAAGAGTCCTACTCCAATTTTCGAAAACTCACTCGGTTGAATTCCGAAAGCGCCAATACCAAACCAAGCTTTTGCGCCATTGACTTCCTTACCCACAACCAAGACCAGCATGAGTAACAGAACGAAGAAAAGATAAATGTATATGGCCAGTTTATTGAAAACTTCGGCGTCTAAATAAAGTATGACAACAATTAAAAAAACACAAGCGCCAATCCAGACCAGCTGTTTACCGTATTCTTCAGAAAAAGTAAACGGACTTGGCATAAGTGGGTTGTAGGCCGCACTGTAGATGGAAAGCCATCCGAACAAAACCAACGTCCCGTAGAGCGCAATCGTTCCCCAATCGAGTTGTAATTTTTGTTTACTCGGCGCGGCCATTAATTCAAAATTTTCGCGTTCATGATTAACTCTTCCCTACCTGTGTTGGTGGTTCCTCCTTTCAAGTATTTTTCAATCATTAAACTTGAAATTGGCGCTGCCCATGTTCCTCCAAATCCTGCATATTCCACATAAACAGCCAAAGCAATTTTCGGATTCTCTTTCGGAGCAAAGCACACGAACACACTGTGGTCTTCACGCGGTTCATTTTGAACAGTTCCTGTTTTACCACAAATAACAATGTCTGAAAGTTTAATGCTGTTGGCAGTTCCGCCGGGGCCAACTACTTTTTCCATCGCGTTAACTACTGTTTCGAAGTACTCTGGTTTAACGCCAACATCAACGCGAGTAACATATTCCGTGCGTGCTGAACCGCCTCTTCCGATTTGTTTGACTGTATGGGGTGGGACGTAGAATCCGCGGTTTGCAATAATGCAGGCAAGATTGCACATTTGCACCGGGTTAATCAACAGCTCTCCTTCGCCAATGGCAATGGAATAAATGGTCGAGAAATTCCACCCTTCAACGCCATATTTCTTGTTGTAATATTCGGCACTTGGAACATTTCCTTTTTTCATTCCCGGAAGATCACTTCCTAGGTTCGAGCCGAACCCAAGCTTTCGAATTTGTTCGTTCCAGATGGAAAGTCCAATTGCAGCGTCCTTCGCGCGATTATTCGGATCTCTATTCGCTTCCACAACACGTTGTAAAACTCCTCTGAAATAAGGATTGCATGAATGAACAATAGCCATTTCCAAATCGTCCATACTATGAGCACCGTGACAACCTATAAGACTTCTGTTACAAGCAATGCGGGTGTCTTTTGTTATTGAACCCAACTGCAAAGCAGTAAGCGATTGTGCCAATTTGAAAATAGATCCCGGTCTGTACTGCGCTTGGGTTGCACGATTGAATAAGGGCTTCATTGGATTCTTGGCTAACGCCGCGAAATTTTGTCCGCGCGCTCTACCCACCAATAAATTCGGATCGAACGTTGGCGCAGAAACCAAGGCTAAAATTTCACCCGTTGAAGGTTCTATGGCCACAATACATCCGCGTTTGTTTTGCATTAATTTCTCGCCGTATTTCTGCAACTCCGCGTCAATAGTGGCATACAAATCAACACCTTCAAGTGCGGCACTGTCTAATTGCCCGTTAGCAACACTGTGCTCAACACCCAGGTTATCGCGATAAACATATTTAATTCCGCGCTTTCCACGTAATTCTTTCTCGTAAGATTTTTCTATTCCATTCAACCCAATGTAGTCGCCTTTGCGGTAATCGGGATGTGATTTCAAGATATCTCCATTCACCTCACCAACATCTCCAAGCACAAGCGCACCTAGGTTTTCAGGATAAGTACGCAACGTTCTCGCTTGCACAAAAAAGCCAGGGAATTTGTAAAGCCTCTCTGCGAACAGTGCATACTCTTCCGGAAGCATCTGCTTAATAACCGGAGAGGGCTTGTACTTCACATTGGGATAAGAAGTAGATTTTTTTAAGATTTCCTTCAACTCTTCATAGGGCAAGTTCACCAGCTTGCAAAACTCCAACGTGTCGAATGGCTGCAGGTCTTTCGGCAAAACCATTAAGTCATAAACGGTCTGATTCGTTACCAAAACTTTTCCGTTCCGATCGAAGATATTTCCTCTTGAAGGGTAAACAACTACCTCACGCTCCGTTAATCGAGAGCCTTTATTCTTCCATTCACTGGTAGCCACCTGCAACGCAAAGAGACGCACTATGTAAATGACACAGATGGTTCCAACAATAAACAAGAAGGTGTACCGGCGATTGTCGTTGTTCAAGGTAATTAGCTGCTTTTCTTATTTGGCGAAATTAAGAGTTGCGCCAAAATCATCAGCGATAAAGTTGCAATAGAACTTAACAAAATATGAAACAGCTGAAAGAAAAATTTATCCCAGCGCAAAAACTCGAAGAAGATTAACCACGTATGGTGCGCCAATGTTAGGATACCCGCATAGGTGGTATACCAGGCCAGGCCCATCTTGTGAATGGTAGGCTTCAAATTAGAATCATACCCTTCGCGCGGAGCCAACATGTTTTGCACCAAAGGCTGCAAAAAAGCCAGCAATAAGCACGCTGAAGTATGAAGACCCGGAGGACCCGTGAACAGGTCCATAAGAATTCCAGTGAAAAACCCAATCAACAACAATAACCATCGCGGTGTGTCGAATGGAAACATTAACAAACTAAAGATGTAAATAAATGGAAGCACCAAACCATCGAACAACTGAATTCGGCTCACAACCAACGCTTGCAGAAGCACGAATAGAAATATGCGCAAGTAGTTCATCATTCTTCTCCTCCGTCTGCCAAGATTTGTTGTTGTTGAAGCGAATCAATCTCCATTTTCTGAAGGTTCTTCACCACTTGAACCCAGGCTACTTTTCGGTAGTCGGTAGCCAATTTTACTTTTATTCGATGGAAATTTTCTTCCGGCTTGTCTTCCAACGCTTCCACACTTCCTATGAGCATTCCTTCTGGAAAGTGACTTGAAAAACCTGTGGTTACTACGGTGTCGCCAACGTTGATATACACGTGTTTCGGAATTTCTTTCACAAAAGCAAACAACGGATCGCCTCCAGGCCATTCTAAAATTCCAAATTCACCCGTTCCTTTCATCTTCACTGAACCTTGAAATTTCGTGTGAAGAACAGGCATAACAATCGAATAATTTTTGCTTACGCTGCTCACAATTCCCACAATACTTCCATTTGCAATAACGCCCATTTCAATGCCTATTCCTTCCGCATATCCCTTGTTAAGTGTTAGATAGTTTCGCTTTCTACTCACCGTGGCATTCACAACCTTTGCGGGTGTGTAGGTGTACTGCTGACGCACCCCCTGAGCCTTGTAGGTTGCGGTATCCGATGAAATATAATTTTCTGGAAGAAGGCTTCTCAAAGCAGCGTTTTCAATAGCCAATTGATCGTTGATTTCGGCAAGTCTCAAATAACTCGTGAACTCGTCGCGCTTTTCATAAATGTATCCGGCAAAGTCAGAGCTATGACGAATAAATTCCTTGCGATGAAAATTGTTTTCGGAAAACAAAACAATCAATGAAAAAACTTGAAGCACTAAAAACAACAAAAGCACGTGAAATCGTTGCAACAATGCTAAAAGATTACCCATTCTGCTTTCGTGTTAACGAATTACTCGCGCATTAAGAATTGGAAACGGTTGATGTTCTTCAACGCAATTCCTGTACCTCTTGCCACCGCACGCAATGGATCGTCTGCAACATGAACAGGCAATTTCGTTTTACGATTAATACGAACATCTAACCCGCGAAGCAACGCACCACCACCCGCTAAATAAATACCTGTTTTAAAAATATCTGCAGATAATTCAGGAGGAGTATTCTCTAAACAACTCATGATCGCTTCTTCAATTTTTGAAATTGATTTATTCAGCGCATGAGCAATCTCTTTGTAAGAAACCATAATTTCTTTTGGAATACCTGTTACCAAATCACGTCCGCGAACACTATAATCCGCAGGCGGAAACTCTAAGTCATCAATAGCAGCGCCCACTTCGATTTTAATTTGCTCTGCTGTGCGCTCGCCAATTAAAATGTTGTGGTGACGACGCATGTAATCTTCAATGTCTTGTGTAAGCTCATCACCGGCTACACGAATGTTTTTGTCTGTTACAATTCCACCCAATGCAATAACTGCAATTTCTGAAGTACCACCTCCGATGTCGATGATCATATTTCCCATCGGTTCTTCCACATCTACACCTATACCAATTGCCGCAGCCATTGGCTCGTGAATCAAATACACTTCTTTCGCACCTGCGTGTTCCGCAGAATCTTTTACTGCACGCTTCTCAACTTCAGTAATTCCAGACGGAATACAAATGACCATTCTCAATGATGGCTGAAACATTTTTCCGCCCTTGTTAATCATTTTAATTAACCCTTTGATCATGTCCTCAGCCGCGTGGAAATCCGCAATAACTCCGTCTTTCAACGGACGTATTGTTTTAATGTTTTCGTGAGTCTTACCATGCATCTGCTGCGCTAAACGCCCAACAGCAACAGTTCTACCAGAAACTCGGTCACGAGCAATAATAGATGGTTCATCTACAACAACCTTATCGTTCATGATAATGATTGTATTTGCCGTACCTAAGTCAATGGCAATTTCTTGTGTTAGGAAACTAAAAAGTCCCATGCTTTTCCTTCTTTAAAATCGGTTAATTGAAAATTCTTGGATAAGCTACAAAGATAAGCGTGCAACAAGCTTTCTAACGAATTGATAAGAATTTTTTTGTAGCGTTTGTTTTGAGTTAATTTCGCAAAAAAATTACTATGTCATTCGAACTACCAAATCTACCTTACGCATACGACGCACTTGAACCACATTTCGATGCGCGTACCATGGAAATTCACCACAGCAAACATCACGCTGCATACACAACAAATCTGAACAACGCTATTGCTGGAACCGAACTAGAAAATCTTTCTATCGAAGAAGTAATGGTGAAAGGATTCGACACCCCTGCAGTTAGAAACAACGGCGGTGGATTCTATAACCACAATCTTTTCTGGACACTTCTTTCACCCAATGGAGGAAAAGTTACCCCTACCATGGAAGCCGCAATTAACGAGGCTTTCGGCTCTTTCGACGCATTCAAAGAATTGTTCGTGAAAGCAGCTACTACACGCTTCGGTTCAGGATGGGCTTGGTTGTGTGTGAAAGACGGAAAACTTGAAGTGTGCTCAACACCTAATCAAGACAACCCATTGATGCCAGGCGTTGGTTGTTCTGGATTTCCAATTTTAGGTTTAGACGTTTGGGAACACGCTTACTACCTAAACTATCAGAACAGACGTCCAGATTACATTCAAGCTTTCTTCAATATTATCAATTGGGAAGTGGTTGAAGCTCGCTACAACAGCGCGAAGTAATTCTTCCAACTAAAATTATAGAGCCCTCGAGATTCTCGGGGGCTTATTCTTTTCGGGCTCTTAAGACAAAGTTCTGACCCAAATAAACACGACGCACTTGTTCGTCGGAAGCCAATTCTTCAGCACTTCCCGACTTCAAAATATTTCCGTCATACAGGAGGTACGCACGATCTGTAATTGACAGTGTTTCCTGTACGTTGTGATCCGTAATTAATATTCCAATGTTGCGCTCTTTCAGTTTCCAAACAATGCGTTGAATGTCTTCAACGGCAATGGGATCAACACCTGCAAAGGGTTCGTCTAACAAAATAAACTTCGGGTCTGTAGCCAACGCACGCGCAATTTCAGTTCTTCTGCGTTCGCCTCCACTGAGGTGATGTCCGATGTATTTTCTTCTTTCAGTCAATCCAAATTCTTCCAACAAAGCATCGAGTTTCTCTGACTGCTCTTGCTTCGAAAGGCTAGTCAATTCAAGAACTGCTTTAATGTTGTCTTCCACAGATAGCGAACGAAAAATGGAAGCTTCTTGCGGCAAATAACCTACGCCCATTTTAGCGCGCTTGAACATGGGCATATGTGTAATCTCAGTTTCGTCTAAAACAACTTTTCCATGATTGGGTTGAATCAATCCGGTTACCATGTAAAAACTCGTTGTTTTACCCGCACCATTGGGACCAAGCAATCCAACGATTTCACCTTGTTCAACATGAAACGACACGTCTTTAACAACTGTGCGCTTTCCATAAATCTTCTGAATGTTTTCAGCTCTCAACTGCATAGTGCGAAAATAGGCATCAAAGCGCTTCTATTTGCAACGGCCTAGGCAAAAGTGCGAAGGTCATGCGGTGGTGCTCGCACGGACCGAATTCCGAGATTGCTGCACGGTGTGCCTTTGTCGGATATCCCATGTTTCGATCCCATGCATAATGTGGAAAGCTCTCGTGCAGCTTCAACATAAATTCATCGCGATGTGTCTTCGCTAAAACCGATGCCGCAGCAATGTTCAGGAAGCGTCCATCGCCTTTAATCATGCAGGTATGCGCATATCCCTCCAATGCATAAAATCTATTTCCATCTACCAAAAGGTGTGAGGGTTTTATCTTCAAATTCATTGTTGCGCGTTGCATTGCGGTAATAGATGCGCGTAGAATATTCAAGACATCTATTTCTTGCGGAGAAACAAACTGCACGTTCCAAGCCACTGCTTCTTGTTCAATAATACCACGCAATTCATCGCGATGCTTCTTGCTCATTTGCTTAGAATCGTTCAGCCAAGGATGTGAAAATCCTTCAGGAAGAATAACCGCCGCCGCAACAACTGGGCCTGCTAGACATCCCCTTCCTGCTTCATCTAAGCCCGCTTCGTTGGTATCTGTATGAAAGGGTAGCATTCTCATTCAAAAATAAAAAAGGGTCGACCTAAGCCAACCCTTTTCATAAAGTATTTATCTGTTAGTTATCTGCAAGAGTGAACTTAATTGGAATAGTCAAGAATACACGTTGAGAAACCCCGTTTTGTTTACCCGGATTAAACTTGCCTAATTTCTTACAAGCTCCCAATGCCTCTCTATCCAATCCTTTTCCACCTTCAACACCACGAGTTACCGTGAAGTTGGTTGGTGTTCCGTCCTTCTCAACAACGAAGTTCACGAAAACCGTTCCTTCAATGTTCTGAGATTTTTCTTGCTCAGGATAAGTGATGTTGCTATACAAGAAGTCATACAACGCTCGCTCTCCGCCCGGATAAGCCGGCATCTCCTGAACAAACTGCAACGGTGCATCTACCTTGTCTTTTTTATCATCGACCGGTGTGTAGGTCATTGCGTCTGACGGGCCCATTGGACCGTCTTCACCTTCCGTCGTCTCATCTGCAATTTTTTCATCTTTCAATTTATCTTGAGAAGGTGGAGGAGTCTCTACATTCTCTTCAATAACGATAGATGTGAATTGAATTTGACGCACACTTGGTGGTGGCGGTGGTGGTGGTGGTGGTGGTGGTGGCGGTGGTGGAGGCTCGTTCGGATCCGTTGGTGGTGGCGCAATCATTTCTGCGTTCATTTCCACCTTCACCTCTTTTTCCTTCTTTTCGCCTTTGGCTAAAATGACTGGCGTGATTAACGCACCAGATACCAAGAAAATACCTGAAAACACTGCAATAGCTAAAACGCCGCCGTACATAGAACGAATTCTATATGCTCCGTAAGCTTTGTTTTTGTTTTCAAATACCTGCTCATTACGATCTGATGCCATAATGCTATTCCAGCCCGCTTCAAAACCCAGGAATGTAACCACAGCTGCCGCTGTTGCTACAGCCACCAAGTCTGAGTGGTTGCTAAGAAAATCAGTTACTGCTGACATAATGGTTTGCTTTTATAATGTGCGGTACAGGACTACACATCAATCGTTCATTTCAATTTTAATTCTGCTACTTTTTCTGGTGAAAGGAATAGCAAGGCCTCACGTGCTTCCATATCCATAATGGCACGTTTCTTCACGTTAGTAATATTCAATTCGTCGATTGCATTCACAACGTTTTTCCACTTGGTGGTTGGCATTGTTTTCACAATTACGAAAGGTGCAAGAGAATCATTCGACGCGTCTGCAATAAGCTCCTTAAAACGAGCATTTATTTTTTCGTCTTCATCGTGTGAATTACTCTTCTTTAACTCTTCTCTTTGTTGGTCCTTCAAACTGTTTACTTGCTCTACAACACGTTTGTTTCGCTCAAGTAACATAACACGAAGTCCATCTTTAGAAAAATCTGACGGTTCCAATTTCGTGGTGTCCTTTCTAAACTTTCCATGATAGTAGAAAATTTGATCATCGGTTTCACCAATAACAATTGTAGTCGCTAAATCATCGTCGAGCTTCGTTTGATCTTCTGTGTTGTCTACCTCTTTCGGATAAACAATCTCCAGCGTCTTTGGTTTACTCAGTGAGGTTGCCAAGATGAAGAAGGTCAAGAGAAGGAACGCCAAGTCAACCATGGGCGTCATGTCCATGCGCACCGGGCTCTTCTTGGGTCTCTTTTTCCCGCCTTTTTCGTGGCCACCACCACCTTCTATTATTTCTGCCATAACATGTTTGTTCTATACGGTTGAATTATTTGGAACCAGATTCCAAAGTAGTCACCATGTTAAATTGGAAAATATTCTTATCGCGGAACACGTCAATAACTTGCTCTACCTTTTCGTAGTCTGTTGTTCCGTCTGCTTTAATTGCGTAACGTAACGCTTTATCGCCTTTGATGTCCTTCGGTTCTAAACCGTGTTTTTCGGCATCGGCCATAAAGGCTTCGTAACCACTCTGAATCCAATCTCCCAATTCACCATTGATAGAATCGGTAGGGATACCAGGGGTTTGTGCGTCAAGTGCTGCTCTTGTCTTTTCGTCGGCACCGAGGTACTGACTTAGGTTATTCAATGGCATTCCGCACATACCTAGCAAAGCGAATTTGCGCGCTTCGTCTTCGGTAAGTTTTAGTTCCGGATGTCTTTGAACCATTCGTGATAACATTTCTCTGCGAATGTCCTTTCCAGCAAGGTCAAAGAAAACTCTTCCCTTGTCGTCAACCGTAATCTGCATGACTTTCTCTGGCAACAACAATTCAGATGTTGCAGCAGGAACGTCAACGATTACAGGCTCATTCGGACGAAATTTCGCAGTAAGAATAAAGAACGTAACCAACAAGAAACCAAGGTCAACCATAGGCGTCATATCCAAACTAGGAGCGCTTTTGGGCATCTTGATTTTCGACATATTCTTAAATATTAATAATTAAGTAAAAACTTGAATTAGTGCTTCGAAGCAAAGGTTTGCGTAACTGTGAAGTTAGCCTCGTCCATTGCGAATGTCATGCTATCAATACGGGTATTGAAGAAGTTGTAAAGGATAATTGCAATAGCAGATGCCATGATACCCAAGAACGTGTTGATCAAGGCCTCAGAGATACCTAAAGAAAGCGCAGTTGCATCCGGAGCACCAGCAGTTGCCATGGCTTCGAACGAAGAGATCATACCTTTTACTGTTCCTAAAAGTCCAACAAGTACTCCTAAAGATCCACAAGTAGAAAGGATAACCAAGTTCTTAGAAAGCATTGGCAGTTCTAATGCTGTAGCTTCTTCCAACTCTTGCTTAATTGCTGTAACCTTTGATTCTTTGTCTAATTCAGTGTTTTCAGACATGTCGCGATATTTCAAAAGACCAGCGCGCAACACAGCAGCAACTGAACCTCTTTGCTTATCACAAGCAGCTAAAGCGCCGTTAACGTCACCGTTAGAAAGCATTTTACGTACGTTATGAACGAAAGTTGAAACGCTTCCTTTTCCTTTAGCCATCATAATGCTAATGAAACGCTCAATGAAGAAAATAATTACAATCAAGTTAACCGCGATAAGAATAGGTACAATGAATCCACCTTTGTGAACAGTTCCCAATACGTTTAATGGATGACCTTTTACTGGGTCTCCGCCTTCGAAGTTTGCAGTATCACCCAATACAAAGGTGAATAATGCCCAACCGGTGATCAAAGCAATAGGAATTGCGATGTAAGGAAAAATTGAACTGAAGTTAAAGCCGTTTTCTTGCTTAACTGTAGGACTTGCTTTTGTGCTCATGTCTGTGTTAATTAATTTTCTGTTGTTTTATTCGGGCAACGAAAATAAGGAAGTTTGATCAATTTTGAACACCACTTCGAAATCTTCATCTTTCGTTAACGTTCGACAAGAATAACGATTCATCCTTTCATTATTTCGAAGGATATATTTTCGGCTGTTATTCTATAGGTATAGGCCGCATTCCATCAAGGAACGGCATCAATACATTTGATGCAGTTTCGCGCGAACGAAACGGCTTACAGTAATGTAGGTGCTGAATACACCCACCACCACGCTTAACGTGATAAGCAAAGCTCCCAATTTCCAAAATCCACCACCGTCTAAAAGTATCTGAATAATATCGGTAAGTGATTGCTGGTTGAAATACAAAATCAATGAAATGGAAAGCCAAGCAATTGTTGAAGAAAGCAAAGCGTTCTTCAGACTTTGCCATAAAAACGGACGTTTAATAAACCACGGTGTTGCGCCTACCAACTGCATGCTGCGAATGATTAGGCGTTGAGAAGAAATGGCCAATTCAACCGTATTCATAATAATGAAAGCGGAAATGATCAAGAACAAAATGACAATTCCACCAATGATAGCGCCCCATTTAGAGATGTTCTCATTCACCGATTGAAGTAACGTCTTTTCGTATCCAACATCTTTAATCATTGGATTCTGCTTGCACGATTCCACAAATGCATCTACCGTTGGGCCATCGGCCTTTTCCGGATTTATCTGAACATCTATTGAGGCAGGGAGAGGATTGTATCCAAGAACTTGAACGAAGTCCTCGCCAATTTCTTTGCTGTATTCAGCCTCTGCTTGCTCACTTGAGGTATAAGAAACCTGGGAGGCGATTCCGCCTCCCTCGATTTCCTTTTTAAAACTTAATATTTGTTCTTCGCTTACTCCTTCATTCAACAACAATTGCACGGTAAACTGTGATCGAATATGATCTGAAACCTGCAACGCCACCAAATAAAATACTAAGAATATTCCAACCATGAGCAACACCAACGTAGATCCCGCAAATGCAGAGATGCGTGATATGCTGCTAGCTGAAGTGCGAACGAATTGCATATGCTTACGATACTGAAACCACGTGTCCTTTGAAGAACAAGTTCTCGCCAGCAAGTGGGTGGTTGAAATCGATTACAATTGTGTTTAAGCGAACTTCCTCAACAACACCTTGAACATGATGTCCTTCTGGAGTTTCCATTGGAATAACCTCACCCACTGCAAACAACTCCTCGTCAAACTCACCGTCTTCTTCCATGAAATCACTCTTCGGAAACTCCATGTAATACTCTTCTTGCTCATCTCCGTATGCTTCGGCGCATGGAATGCTAATGCGAAACTCGTCGCCCACCTTCAATCCCTCTAATCCTTTTTCAAAACCCTCAATCATGGGATCAACCTTGAAAGTGAATTTCATTGGTCCTTGTTCCAGGGTAGATTCTACCATTTCTCCGTTTTCATCGTCGATGAAAAGTTCGTAATTCACCTCTACGGTGGCTCCTTCTTTTATCATTTCTTTTTGATTTTAATTTTCTGTCCTATTTGTATTTTATTCGGTGTTAATCCCTTGTTTAGCTTCACAATTGAATCTACAGAGACTTTATTCTTTGAAGCAATACTGGAAAGACTATCTCCCGATTTCACGGTGTAGTATACATACTCTTCCTTAGGCGCAGCGGGCTTTGGAGGCGTTGGTTTCGGATCGTTTGCCGGAGGAACAACTTTTGGTGTATTCGTAGCGGTGGTGTCTGCTGGCTCGGTAACCTTTGGAATGATAATGGTCTTTTTAACCTTCACTTTTACTTTTAGGTTTTGTCCTGCTTTTAAAGACGAAGACTTTAACTTGTTCCACTTCTTAATGTCAGAAGAAGTAACGCCGTATTTCGTAGAGACACTTTTCAGGGTTTCTCCCTTCTTCACTTTGTGTGTCTTCCATTGATCTTCCCAAATAACCTTTGTATTTTCTCCAGGCCCACCCTCAGTAGAGGCAGTGTCTGCCAAGACAACCTCTGGCTCTGGTTTTTTCACTTCACTGGCTAAATAAATCTCTTTTTCGTGCGCTAAGAAGTCGCCCACTTTTTCTACCGGCAACATGAGGTAATGTTGTTTTCCATTGTCTGGAATTTCCTTCAATTTGTAGGTGCCGTTTAAATACGTAATTTCTTCAATTGGAAGGTTAATACTCTTCGAAACCACTTCGAAATCTACACGTGCAGTTACATGAATGGTGTCTGTTTCAAAATAAGACATAGACGCCTTCTTAGCAAAGATGTTATGTTCCGTAGAGTAGTTCATGATGTAGTTCACCGCAATAAACGCAGGAACATATCCTTGTGTTTCTTTTGGAAGGAATTGCTTAATGGCCCAAAAATCTTTCTTGCCATTTGCGCGACGAATGGCCTTGTTCACGTTACCTGGACCGCTGTTGTAAGCCGCTAAGGCAAGATTCCAATCGCCGAAAGTATTGTACAGAAAACGTAAGTATTTACACGCCGCTTCGGTTTCTTTAATGGGGTCGAAACGCTCGTCTTGGTAGCTTGTAATGTCTAGGCCATACATCTTACCGGTTCCTGGCATAAACTGCCACAAACCTGCAGCACCCGCTCTGGATATTGCGGTTGGATTTAACGCCGATTCCACAATGGCTAAATACTTCAGCTCAAGAGGAATGTTGTATTTCGCTAACGCATCTTCAATCAATGGGAAATACAATTGAGACAAACCTAAAACTTTTGCTGTTACATCTCTTCTTCTAACCGAATAAAGGGCTATGAAATCGCGGACGTTTTCATTGTAAATCAAATCGAAGGGACTCTCTCTGTCTAAGACTTTCATACGCTCACGCGTAAGATCTTCTGGAAAAGAGGGAATTAAATCGGCCGGATAATCATATGCGTTTTGAATGTCTGGATCAGACGAAAAACA
>CANGEF010000019.1 GCA_947452685.1 Flavobacteriales bacterium
ATACATAAGTTTCTTATGTATATTTGTCCTATGTATTCATCAGAACTAATTAAAGGCACCCTTCGAACCATTGTCCTAAATCTTTTAAAAGAGAACGGACGCATGTATGGTTACGAAATAACGCAACGGGTAAAGGAACTTACCGACGACAAAATACAAATCACGGAAGGAGCCTTGTATCCTCTGCTCCATGCTTTGGAAGCCAGTGAGGACTTGGAAACCGAAGTGGAATTTATTGGAAAGCGTCAGCGTAAATACTACCGCCTGACCAAACAAGGTAAGGCAACAAGCAAAAAGAAAATAGACGAACTCCGAGAGTTTATTGAAACCCTTCAAATTCTCTTGGATGCGAATAAAGGAACGAGCCATGGTCTCATTAACTGACGAACAAGTTGATTTCATTCGAAAAGAAATTGAATCACATGGAATTAGTTTGCCTGATCTGCAAGCTAATTTGATAGATCACATGTGTACACTGATTGAAAATGAAATGTCGGATAACGACGACTTCCACTCGTTCTTTTATTCAATTCTTCCACGTTTTTTTCATGACAACTTACATGAAATTGAAATGGAAACCATTCAATTAATTCACCAACAAAAATTCAAACACATGAAAAAGACTCTGAGCTACCTATTGGCATTTTCCTCTTTCCTACTTGTAACGGGATGTATATTTAAAATACTCCATTTGGCTGGAGCGGCCATGCTCATTGTGAGTAGTTTACCGCTCATGCTTATTGGAGCCATTCTCTCGGCTCTGATCGGAATTAAACAGGAGTCCATTTCAAAAACGCAAAAAACGCTTACGAGTCTCATTACGCTCGTCGTCTTTTTATTTGCTTTCGGTGGAATATTCAAAGTACAGCATTGGCCTTTTGCGAACATTCTAATGATTTCTTCTGTGTTACTTCTGTGCCTGATTTATGTTCCGTTATATTTCATGCATCAAAGAAAACTTTCCAACGACCCTTGGACTGTGGGACTAAATAGCTTTTTGTTTCTTCTCGCAGGCATTACGCTATTCTTGCTCTTCGATTTAAGAGCACCGTTATTTCCATAAAAAAAGGGGCTTCGGCCCCTTTTTTCTTTTTCTTCAATTGCATTTACAAATGCATAAATTCTTTCTTCTTCAACAAATATTCTTCTGTCTCTCTGAATTCTGGATCGTCTACGCAGCAGTCTACTGGACATACTGCCGCACATTGAGGCTCGTCGTGAAAGCCAACACACTCGGTGCATTTGTCTGAAACAATGTAATACACATCCATGCTCTTCGGTTCTTGAAGTCCGTCTGCATCCAATTCACCACCGCCGTTCAATGGAGTCATGATTCCTCGAAGACCAGTTCCTTCACTGTATTTCCATTCTGCACCACCCTCGTAAATTGCGTGGTTCGGACACTCTGGTTCGCATGCACCGCAGTTGATGCATTCGTCTGTAATCATTATTGCCATATTCTGCTATTTATCTAAATTCAACCTTAATTTCGCGTGCAAATTTAATACACCTACGATGAATTCAACTCTAGAACAACGAATTCAAACATTTGTTCAACTGGGACAGGCCCTGCAGAACTTTTCAGACAAGAAAGAATGGCCCGGATACGCATGCGGATTAACCGAAGAAGAGTTCAACGGAGTAAATGACGTCATTGAATCGGCGTATACATTCAACGGCTGGTTCACCCCTACGAATGTTCGTCAGGCGCTTACGGCTTGGTCAACCGAATTGACCTTAGACAAACTTACTGCATGGACGAACGGAGTTTCGTTCTCGAGTAAACCAAAAACTGTTGCAATTATATGCGCTGGGAATATTCCCATTGTTGGATTTCATGATATTCTTTCTGTTCTAATAACAGGAAATAAAGCGCTCATTAAATTAAGTTCAGACGATCCTATTCTGATTCCAGCTTTGTTGAAAATAGCTGGGAAATTCGAAAACGATTTCGATTTGAATTATTCTTTTTCAAGAGGAAAATTAGAAGATTTTGAGGCAGTAATAGCTACCGGAAGTAATTCAACAGCCGTTCACTTCCACAATTATTTTGGAAAATATCCGCATATCATTCGTCAAAACAGAAACAGCGTTGCCATTCTCGATGGAAGCGAAACGCCCGAGCAACTTGAAAAATTAGGAAATGATCTTTTCGATTACTTCGGCTTAGGCTGTCGCAATGTGACCAAACTCTACCTGCCCGTTGATTTCGATTTGGATCGAATCTTCAACGGCATTTTCAGTTTTCAATCGATTGCTACACACAACAAATACGCGAACAACTATGATTACAACAAAGCTGTTTGGTTGTTGAATAACGAAGATCTTTTGGAAAACGGATTTGTTATTTTCAAGGAAGACAAAAACATTGCATCGCCTGTTGCCTCGGTGTTTTATGAGCGATACGAAAACAAAGAAGCGTTGCTACAGCATTTAGAGAATCATGCAGATCAGATCCAATGCATGGTTGGGAATGAGTTTATTCCATTTGGAACTAGCCAGTGTCCGGCCCTCTCTGAATACGCAGATAACGTGAACACACTTGAATTTCTAAATACGTTGAACGCGTAATAAATTCAACAGATTTGAATTCATTGTCCTGAAACGCGACTTATATTTGAAACATGAATAAGATTTTTGCTTTGTCGACTGTTGCAACCCTTTCACTTGCAGCGTTGACCTCTTGCGACACCAATGTAGATTTAACAGCACCGTATGCGAGTACCACGGTTGTTTTCGGTTTACTAGACCCACAAGCAGATACGCAGTTCGTAAAGATTAACAAGACTTTTCTAGGCGATGGAAATTTAAACGACTACGCCATGATTCGCGACAGTTCTGAATACAAATGGGAAGAGTTTTCATCGTTGCGAATTGAAGAATACGCAACAGGAAATCCGAATCCAATTGCAACACACAACCTGCAACCCATTACCATTCATGATAAAGATGTGAATGGAATGTTCTACGGTCCTGATCAAACTGTTTATTATTTCGCAAGCCCTTCCGGAATAAATCCAAATGCGAAATACAAGCTTGTTGCCGACTTCGTATCACGTCCCGACATTTACGCTTGGACGAATGTTATTCCTTCTGCGGCTGTGTTCTTTCAGAGTCCACAAACCAACCTAGGGTTGTCGTTTGCTTCTTACAATACCGTAACCGGATCAATCAATTACCGCGACAATGTATCTGTTCGTTGGACCCCGATTGACAATGCGGAAATTTACGATTTGGCTCTTCGTTTCTATTACACCGAAAACTTGTATTCAGACAACGCATTAACTCAATTGGTTTCTTCAACCAATAAGTTTATCGATTGGAAGATTGGAACGTTCAATGCAGCGGATTTAGCATTGAATTCTGGCTATTACAATTTAACCTTTAATGCCGAGCCTTTCTTTGCCTATTTGGGAACCAACATTCCTACTGACTCGCACATTCGTCGCTCTGTTGGCCATTACGATGGCAATAAGACGCGCGCTTTCGAATTGCGCATGGGATTGGCGAACGATGAATTGAAGACCTATATTAACGTGAACAATCCTGTAACCGGAATTATTCAAGAGCGTCCAAGTTACACGAACATTGTAGGAGGTTTAGGCTTGTTCGCTTCAAGAGCTAGCGCATACGTATTGGATATTCCTCTTGAATCAGGGAACGGAACAACAAACATTAGCGCTTTAGTTAACGGAATTTACACTTCCGATTTGAACTTCTGCGATCCGAATCCAAGCAATACCCAATTCACTTGTAACTAAGATTTTTTCATCAATAAAAAAGGGAGCACTTGCTCCCTTTTTTTTGTTTCAAAGCTTTTTATTATTTCTTCAAGAAATAGGTTTCACTTGTAGCTGTTTTCAAAAAGTACAATCCATTTGCAAGCGCATTCACTTCTATTTGTGAATTATTAGATAGGCTTCCTTCCAACACACGTTCTCCGCTCATATTGTACACGGCAAAAGGCACATTCACTGCGTTATCCCATTGCACTGTTAGGTGATCGGTTGTGGGGTTAGGAAATACTGCAAATTTCGGAGCTGTAGCTTCTAAGACACTTACGGGTTGAGCAGCAACCAAGACTCCTGAATTGGCACCAGCCGTATAATTCACCTGAACCAAAGGAACCATCCATTCGTGAACCAAGAACTTATATTCAATGGCCTCTGGACGATCGAATTGAAATCCGAAGCCTAACATATCGATGTAGATTGAATCGGCTGCGTTAATGGTGGTCTTCACGCGAATGGCATTGTACGACGTTCCGAAATAATTTACTGTACCCCATCCGTCAACTTCATTCACACGGGTTTGATTTGTTTTTCTGTAACCCAATGTTGGTATTTGAATCACTTGCTCAGAAACACTCGTTTGAAGATCTCCGAATGCAACCGGATAATCGTAAACGATATCTACTGGACTTGCTTGTTGCGGAATTGGAATACCACTAACCGTTGCACCCACACCTACAATGGCGTATCTGCTGTTGCTATTTTGATAGTATGAATAAATATCTTCCAACGTAACCGGAAGCCCTTGCATGTTTCCTCCCAAAGAAGCTAGTCCAACTGCAAAATCTGAATTGTGTTCTGAATCGAACGGGCTATTGAAAAATATTTGGTAAGCGAAAGGCGTGGTTGAAATATCTACACACTCTTGCTGCTGAAACGTTCCCGCCAGTGTAAGATTTGTTTCATCGAAATTCCACACGTGATTAGGGCCCGTGTCTGCTTCGTTAAAAGTTCCAACGGTTGTAGCATTCTCTTGCGTAAGAATATCTCCGCCCATTGGCAAATCATTTTTGGTGATGGTAATTTGTGCACTCAAGCAAAACGGAGCAACAAAAGAAAGAGCAAGTAAAAGTTTTTTCATTTCATTAAGGTTGTTGAACGAAGGTATAAAATTTAGTTAATATGTTGTGAGCAAAATTTTCAAATGCTTTGTCACACGCCCAAGTATGAAGAGTACTTTCGTTGGAAAGCTTAACCAAAACTTTTTGAGAATTCAAACATGGATAAATACGATTTTGTAATCTTAGATATCATTCAGACTTTCCGCAAGAACAACAAAAGTCAATACATTAAACTCAATCAATTAGAGGCTAATTTTTGGACACGCATTCAGCGAGACGCCGCTCATCAGACGCACAGCACACAACTTGGCGAACGTGTTACTAAATTATATTTGGAAGGCTATATCGTGAACAAAGGAGGTCTTGGTTACAACGTTACAAAAAAAGGAAAAGAACAAATTATTGTTCTTTCCAATCTTGAAGAAATTTCTTAAAGCATCTCGTTCGCCAAATTCGCTAGCTCACTTCTCTCTCCTTTTTCAAGCGTAATGTGACAATATAAATCTTGTCCTTTTAATCGATCCATTACATAAGAAAGTCCGTTCGATTGTTCATCTAAATAAGGTGTGTCAATTTGACGAACATCGCCCGTTAAAATCACTTTCGTATTTTCCCCAGCGCGCGTAATAATGGTCTTCACTTCATGCGGAGTGAGGTTCTGAGCTTCATCAATAATAAATACACAGTTGGAAAGACTTCTTCCGCGTATGAATGCCAACGGTGTAATCATAATCCTTCCGTCTGCTTGCATTTCTTCTATCACTTTGCGCTTCTTTTCATTTTCAGAATATTGTTTCTTAATGAAATTCAAATTGTCGAAAAGCGGCTGCATATATGGAGAAACTTTTTCTTCCGCGTCTCCTGGAAGGAATCCAATATCTCTGTTTGAAAGCGGAATAATCGGACGCGCTAGAATGAGCTGATCAAAACCGTTGCGCATTTCCAAAGAGCCAGCCAGCGCCAGCAAAGTCTTTCCTGTTCCAGCAACGCCACTAATGGTAATGAGTTTTATTTCCGGATTCATGATCGCATGCAAGGCGAAAGCTTGCTCAGCATTTTTCGGTTTAATGCCCATGGCGTATACTTTGTCAATACGCTCTACTTTCTTTTCTATTCCACCATGAAAAGCGAGAGCGCTTGAGGTTCCCGACTTCAAAACATAAAAATGATTGTTGTGCTTTTCCTTTCCCAAAAACTTGGCGTCTTTCAGTTCTCCTGTCGTGTAAAGTTTGCGAATGGCTTCCGCCGAAACATTTTCTAAAACACTGTATCCTCTGTACGCAGCAACACTTTCTTTAACCTTACCTGTCTTGTAATCTTCGGCAACAATGTCTAGCGCTTTTCCTTTGATGCGAAGGTTAATGTCTTTTGTCACCAAGACTACCTTGCTGCGCTTCTCTTGTTTTTGAAGAACAATTGCCGCGTTTAAAATCTTGTGATCATTTTTCTTCGATTGAAAAATTGATTCGGCATCGTCGTTCGCAGAAAGATCAATGTCTAAAATAATTTTGAATTTTCCTCCGTGCCCATTTCCGAGTGGAATCCACGCATTCAATGTGTGAGTTGAAGACAATCTATCGATGATGCGAATGGTTTCGCGCGCTTCGAAATTCTTGTTTTCATTTCCGACTTTAAACTTATCTAATTCCTCTAAAACAGTAATTGGAATAGCCACATAGTTGTCTTCGAAACTGTTAATACTGTTGTGGTCGTGCAGAAGAACAGAAGTGTCTAACACATAAATTTTTCTTTGTTTGCGAGGAGCCATAGTCGTTTGTTTTGAACGAATATATCTTCTTCAAAGATTCAAGCTAAAAAAACAACCTGCGAGTTATGAACCGACTTTAATGAAGCGATTTCGGAAAAGATTAACACTTCCGTAAAGAAAAGAAAACATGAACAACAGTATGAGGGTGAGACCTATACCACCTTCGTCAAGCATCTTCGAGAATGTTCTTCCAACCAAATCTGGACTGTTAAACAAGAAGGGAATAGAAGCAAGAGCAAGGGCCAAACAGCCTATTATTTTTCCTTTTTCATTCCATGTTGAAATGGTCGTGATTATCATAAGGAAGAAAGGTATAGCCCACAAAAAATGTTCAGTATCTGTGTGAGTTAATATGGGTATGAGAGAAACTAAAATGAGCAACTCATGCGCTTTAAATCCTTTACCGAGATTCTTCCAAATAAAACAGAGATACCCAGACCCCGCTATTGCCAATCCAATTATTACAGCCGCTATTGGAATAACCGACATATGAATTGCAGAGAGGCTGGCTTGAATAAAATGATACACTGTATTCGGACTCTGGTCTAACTGTACATTGTGAGCTTGAACAGCCTTCAGCCATTGCGAATGAAGCACGACAAATCTGTTCGGAACGCAGACGAATAAGAGGAGCGCCATTCCAAGTAAACCTACAATTGTATACAATAGGACCTTCCATTCTTTTTTCAAAATGAAATAAGGAACGAGTATTAAAAAATGAATTTTGAAACACAAAACTACTGCGTAGATGATACCCGCCTTTGCGCGCTGATTGTTCTCGATGGAGCGAACAGACCAAAGCGTTAGCAAAAGCAAAAGCGCATTCACATTTCCTAAAAACAATTCGCGTTCGAGTTGATCTCCAAAAAACAATATCGTTACAACAATAAAAAACCAAACTTCCTTTCCCCATTGTATGGATTTGAAAAATGTCTGTTTCAGTTCATTCAACAACAAGAGAATTACTCCGGTGTTGACCAAATAAAATAAGACAGCGGCCACGTCATATTTCAGCAAAGCAAAAGGCAGAAATGGTATTAAAATTTCTGGCGAATATTTATAGAATCCACTCGACAATCCGAAGGCCTTCCCGTAAACCTGTTCTCCGTTCATGAGTGCATCTGCGGCGCCGTAATAGACGTTAAAGTCGCTCAATTGAAAGCGGTGATTAACAAAGAGTAGCACCAAGTATAAAACAGGAAGGAGCGCGAACCATCGCGCTCCCTTCCAAAAATATTTAAATTCTTCTTTCAGCATTTTCTTATTTCACCATCACACTCACGCGCTCTTGCTTTCCGTTTCTGTTCATCACATGCAAGACATAAAATCCTGGAGACAACGTTGAAACATTCAGCACATTGGTCACATTGTTTTCCTGCAATACAAGTTTACCTGTTGCATCGAAGGCTTTCACTGTTTTCAATTCGTTAACGTTCGAAAAGAAAATTTCTTGATCTGCTGGCTGCGGATAAACGCTGAACGAATTTTCGTGAAGTTCGTTAACACCCACCACCGATTGAGCTACCGAATTGTTCAAGCAGCCATTACTAATTCCCGCGTAGATAAACGTTCCATCAGAAACAATTCCGGTTACATCGAACGAAGGAGTGGTAACGCCTTCCAACTCTGTATAAGTGAATCCACCGTCTGTGGAAACAAACCAAGACACCAACCAACTTGGGTCGTAGTTATCGATACTTACTATTGAACCGCTTTGCGAAATAATGGGCTCAATAGGCATAATTTCAGAAATTGGAAAATTACCCAAGGTATATTTCGAAGTGAATCCGTCAACCGTTTGATAAACCAATTTCACGGTGTAGTTTCCTGGAGTGGTGTAAGAATACACATCGGTTGCATGAGCAACAATGGTATTGCCATCACCCATTTCATAATAAGCGTTTGCCACATTGGTGTTCACTTGAGATTGATTCTCTAATGTGATGGTTCCGCAGAAAACGGTGTAGTCTAAATCGGCCTTTACTTGAGAAAGCAGACATTGTTGTGCGCCTCTGTTTTGTGCTTCTTCCAAGAAGTTCACGGTGCAGAATTGTTGGAATGAATTTCCACCCAAGAACACCCAGGAGTCCAACGCAGCGTCTGAAGCGTCTGCTATGGCCAACGTAATGTGATACGTTTCTCCAACCACTAAACTTCCCAGTGAAGCAAACATGGGAACCGTGTATCCGTCACAATACAAATTCGGAATAACGAAAGTTGAATTGTCGTGAAACAAATTTGCATTCATGTTGGCATTGATGGTATTGATGCTTACCACTTGATTTGTTCCTGGGACTAAAGCTAGGTTGACTGCGCCGTTGTTATTCGGACCAACAATGCCTGGACCGTTTACGAAGAAACCGAATATATCGTTGTAAGCACTGCCCACCCATTCCGGATATTCATTTGATCCAAAAACGAACTGGAAAGTCATGGAATCTCCTGTTGCAATGAAATCGAAATCGAGTTGAGCCAAGTCGTAAGTCTGAAAACCTGTTAACGATGACAAATTTGAGTTGGTAGATAACGTAGTCCAATTTCCGCCAGGCAAATTTGTTCCGTTGCTCACATTTGCTGCAATTCCTGTGGAGAGGACCAGTCCATCGTTTATTCCAAGAGCTATGGAGTCTCCATCGGTTAACCATCCTAATTGAGCGGAATCTCCAATGAAAGTTATGTTGTTAACGAAAATACCATTTGCCAGAAATAAATCTTCGACAACAGAAATCTGATTTGAAACAGAGTCAACACTGAATTGCGCGAAGCTCGAAAGTGTCGAAGACAACAATAAAACAGAGAATAACATTTTCTTCATAACCTAGGTTTTTCAAAAGACCACTTGAGGAGCCTTTTGGTTGTCTAAGTTACGGCTTTTCGAAAAAGAGCAAAAACTATTTCGCGAGTTCTCCGAAACGCTTTTTGAATTTCTCCAGTTTCGGCGTAATCATAATTCTGCAATAAGGCTGTTCACCGTTCAATGCATAATAATCCTGATGGTAATTCTCTGCCTTGTAGAAATTCGTAAACTCTGTTACTTCGGTTACCGCATTGGCGCCCCACTCGCCTGTTTCGTTGATGGCTTGAATGGCCTTCAGGGCTAACTCTTTTTGCTTTTCGTTGTGATAGAAAATTGCAGATCGGTATTGGGTTCCTGCATCCGGACCTTGTCTGTTCAATGTTGTAGGATCGTGAACCACGAAAAAGATTTCAAGCAATTGAGAAAAAGAAACCTTTCTTGGGTCGAAATAAACCTGAACAGCTTCTGCGTGTCCTGTAGTTCCGTTACACACTTCCTTGTATGCTGGATTCTTCACGAATCCGCCGGCGTATCCAGACTCTACTTTGGTTACCCCATTCACGTTAGCGTATACTGCTTCCACACACCAGAAACATCCGCCTGCTAGGGTCGCCACTTCCAACGTATCGTTCATTTCAATATTCATAATTTCTCCTTTGGGATTTTCTTTGTTCGATTGCGCGCAAGAAGCTAAGGCAATCATGAACAAGGGTAAGATTAATTTTAATTTCATCGGAATTTGAATTTCCATAATACAACTACAACTCAGAACAAATGTTGTTCACGCATTTTTAGAATTCGCGTTCCCACTTGAATTTTTCGCAATACTTTTTTTCCTCTTACCACTTCTCCGAATTCGGTGTAGCGTCCGTTCAGATTTGGGGTGTAAGCCAACGTAATGAACCACTGCGCACTTTCGGTGTGCTTGCCCGCACTGGCCATTCCGATGTGCAGGGGTGCGAAATTGTGTCCCATAAATTCCGAAGAAATCACATAAGGCATTCCACTCATGCCGTCTCCGCGCGTGCAGCCTGCCTGCACTACGAAATTCGGAACAACTCTGTGAAATGCTATGCTGTCATAATAATGATCTTTGCACAACTGCAACAAGTTAGATACACTTTCAGGCGCAGCCAGTCCATTCAGTTTAACTACAACGGTTCCCACATCTGTTTTCAATTTCACCTTGCACGATTGATTCTTTTTCCATTCTTTTTCGGAAGGAAAGGGCCGGTGATTGGTTGCCAAAAGCTCCGTGGTTAAGCCATCTGTTCGAACGGCATTCAAGGTATTCACCAATTCATTGTAGGTTTCAATGGTCTGCGAACGTTGGAACAAAGGCAAGGTTTGTTCAAGCGTTTGAATAAGGAATGCATCTCCCTTCAATTTCTCGGCTCGCTCTCTTGTCCATGTTGCGAGCTGCGCAAGAACCCCTGGGTCTTGCGATGTCCAAAGCATAGCAAACCAACCAGGAAAAAGCGTTTCACTAAAAAGAGCATTGGACTTACCATATTCCAATGCGCATTCTACGATAGCATTTTGAAGAGCAGGCGGCGAAGTGAAAAAGTCTTTGGATAGAAGAGTGTCTATAAACAAGTACGAATGCGACATTTTCTTCACCCAAGAAATGCGTTGAAACAAATCATCGGTTTCCGAATATTGATGCATGATGAAATTCTGTGCATCGGGATGCCCTTTTTCATTCCAAACGCCGGCCATTTCTACTTGCTCGTAGCTATGATCTGGAAAAGACTTGAGCACCGCTCTAATTTGATCGTGATTAAACTGGTTGAAATGAATGCCCACCCGCATATAGTTGAAGGCACTCGCCTTCTTTAAATCGACCCAAAAAATATTTGAGATGAACGTCGAATCCTTTGCGAGCATAACTTGAATCGCAGGCTCCGCTATTTGTTCGTCTTGGCTGCAAGCCAAATCGTTGAGCAACGTCCACCATTCATAACGACTGGCTAATCTTCCAAATTGAAGGCGAACGTATTTCGATTGTTCATTTTGAATCCAACGCTTCACTTTCGATTTGTAAAGCGTGTCGCTCGGTGCATTTCCAGATAGAAAATCATAATCTGTTCTTGAGAGAACCTGCGCCAAAGCCACACGCGCTTCTTCTTCCCAATTTAATATTTCATCGAAACTTAAAATTGATTTCACCAAATCGCTTTGATTGATTCTTTTGCGGGAAGCTAAAGCCAAGCAAGCGTATTGGTTGTGCGGAATTTCCGGATTGTTCTTATAAGCGTCTTCCAATCTTACACCAAATGATTCTGTTTCAGGAAGCAATTTTGCCAATGCCATCCAGCATTCTTTGACCAACAATCTATTCGGTTGCTTTAACGCTGCTGCTTGCAAATCATCTACTGGAGACATTTCATGCTCCGCAATTCCTATTTGTCCGAGCGCATACGCTGCTGCGGCCATGGTCTCATAATGCCGCTCCAACGTTATTGAATTTCGAAAATTATGCAACAGAAAAAGTAAATCAGGAATATGCTCAGCCTTTCCCCAAGTGGCTGCCTGTTGCGCCGCGCGCAATTGAATGTCATAATCGGCAGATTTCAATCCATCGGCAAGCGTTGCGCCATTTGATTCGATTAGACTTAAATCGAAATGATAAATTTTATTTTGAGAAAATATGGAAGGGGCAGTTAAAAAGAAAGCAATAAAAAAAAGAATAATTCTCATTATACCTCTACCATTGGAACAGACACGTTCAATTGAAAATACACCATATCATTTTCCATTAAATCGAAACGATAAGACCACCCCTTTTCGGCTTTTTTAGCAATGGTTAAAAGTCCTAAACCGGCACCTCCTTTGTCGCTCAAATCCTCCTCTTTCAAACGTTGACGAATCTTTGTGCGAAGATCTTCTTTATCGAATTCTGTCAGTAGCTCTAAGCGGCGCATCAGCGATTTCGCAGCAGTAACCTTCAGCATATTCCCTGTAGACAATCTGAAATAATCTCCGCCTTTCGCCACAACTGCATATGCATTCATTAATCCATTCTCACCTCTTTCACCGTGAATAGAAATGTTTTGTAACATTTCAACCAAAACCGTCACCACACGTTTTGTTGTTTGGCGAAGATCTTTTTTATTGATGTCGGTGCATGAAATTGCCTCAAGGATATGTTCGTTTCTATTCGGAGTAAAATCTCCAAAGTGGGCAAATACAAGAAGCTCTGCGCTCGAGTCCATGAGAACATCTCCGACTACTTTGTGATAGTCGGCATGAATGTGTTGCAGTTGTTTAACTTCTTGGTTTGACATAATTTCCTAATAGGCTTACCAAATATAAATAAAAAAGGTTTCGAAAATGAAGGTAATGTTAATCATAGTTTATGAACACTTGTTCATGAAACTCTATTAGGCCGAAAAAATTGTCATCAACGTAATTTCAGGCGGCATACCTACGCGCCCTGGAAAACCTAAGAAACCGAATCCTCTATTGACATATAGAAATTGATTTCCTTCTTGGTACAAGCCGCCCCAGCGCTTGTATCCAAACCATGGGGAAGGGCTTGCTTTTATGTGAAGCATAGGCGCTTCAATTCCGAATTGTGCACCGTGTGTATGTCCGGAAAATGTTAGGTCAATGTTTTGTTGGCCGAGCACCTGAGCTTCCCAGTGACTTGGATCGTGCGAAAGAAGTATGGTGAAATTATTTTGTGGCATGTTGGTCATGGCCACGTCTAACTTCCCGTGCTTAGAGAATCGTCCCTTGCCCCAGTTTTCAATTCCAATTAAAGAAATGCGATCCCCTTGTTTTTCCAATTCTACCGTCTCATTTTTCAATAAGCGGAAACCCATGCGCTGATGAATGGCTTCCAGTTGAGCCATGTTATCTGCTAAGATCTGTGCATTTGCGGGATCGTTTGGGTCGTACACGTATTCGGCATAATCGTGATTTCCTAGAATAGAAAATTTACCCATTGGGGCTTGTAGCTGCTGGAAATAGTTCACCCAAGGTTCCGCTTCATCGGCCAAGTTGTTTACCAAATCTCCTGTGAAGAAAATTACATCTGGATTCAAAGCGTTGATTTGCTTCAAGGCGGCATCTACCTCTTCGAAACTGTTGTCTAGGAAGCTCCCGAGATGCGCATCGCTAATCTGAACAATTCGCAATCCGTTGAAAGCAAGGGGTAGGTTTCGAAATGGGATAGATTCTTCTCGCACTCTGAAGTCGTACTTCCCTTTAATAATTCCGTAAAAGGTTGCACCCATGGTTAGCGCAGCAGCGCCCAAACCTACTTGATTGAAGAATTGAAAGCGAGTCATTTTATCCGACTCTTTTTCTTCGAAATTGGTGTTTTCATTTTTGGTTAAAAGACCTTTCACTTTTCGAACACCCCACTTCCCCATTCGAACTAAATCGTTCATGAAATGAAACACCAAGAAAATAACCTTGGGCACCAAAGCAATAAAAATAAATCCGGTTACAAAATAGAAGAACTTGAAATTGCTTCCTTTCACATCTTTCTCAGAAAAAATGAAAACAATAACAATAAGCACCAACGAAAGAATGGAAGGGACCCAAAACAGTCGACGCCAAAGCTTCCTCCAGAAGTCTGGGTACTTTTCGGTCAGCTGCTTTATTCCTTGATAAGAATAAAAATCAATGATCAAAGTGGCAACGGTAAATACCGAAATAAAAAGAAAAAATTTCGTCATTGGGCTGCAAAGTTAGTATGAGGAGTCCTAACTTGCGCTCAGTTTACAAGAATACTTTGCAACGAATTTTAGCCCTTGCCCTTTTTCTTCTTTTACTTGCACCAACGCTTGTGAAATCGGGGTATTCGTTGAATTACATGATCAACTTCTCTTATTACAAAGAAGTTTTGTGCGCAAATAAGAACAATCGGAATATGGATTGCAACGGTAAATGCGCATTGAAGAAGCAATTGAAATCTGCGTCCAAGGAAAAAAATCAATCGAAAGAGGCCTTTGATTTCACACAACAATTGAACTTGAGTCCATTCGTCTTCCCTAGTCCTTCTGTTTTTCAATTTTATTTATTTGAGGAAGAAAAATCTTCTATTGCTTTTTACAATGAGGGAAGTGTGAACTATCCACTTCTTGAAATTGATCATCCCCCGTGTTGATTTGATTTGTTTTTCAATTGAGCTTAAACCCTAGCTCATACTTTTCATTCAAACAAACAAATCAATTCATTTCATTTATGAAACATTTCATTTACGCTGCTTTTGCGGCCGTTATTCTTTTTTCTTTTTCTTCTTGTCGAAGAGATCACATGGAAGACCCCACTGGAACTACTGGAAACCTCGAGCTTGAAATGGAGCTTGTATTCGGAACGGGTGCCTTCCAAGTAAACACGCCTTTTGCAGATGCAAATGGTGATACAGTTATTTTCAATTCAGGAAACTTCTGGATTTCACACATTCGATTCATAAAGACTGACGGAAGTTTTTACGAAACAGCCGTTAACCACAAAATCGATTTGTCTATTCCAAATACCGCCACAACAAGTCTAACCCATATTCCGAACGGCGATTACACCGGGATTCAGTTTGCCTTGGGTTCAGATACCGCTGCTGTTTTCGGAACAATGACCGGAAGCGTTGCCAATGTTGGATTTAACTATTCTGCGTTTGGTGCAAGCGGACCAGCTTACACACCGGTTTTCGACTTTGGAACGTTGTTGTTCATTGCACCTGACGCTGCACCTATGATTCACATGAGTATGGACATGGAAACTTTGTTTGCGAATGGAACTACACCAGCTATTACAGATACGATTCTTGTTGGAACACCCGAAAGCGAAACGTTCTTAACGAACATGCTTAACGCCATTTCCTTTGAACATTTACATCAATAAAATGAACCGATTTCTTTTAATTGCCGGATTGCTTACAGTCTCGCTTTCCTCGTTTGCTTGCGATGTATGCGGCGGCGGTGGCTCGGGGAACTTCCAAGGTGTGGTGCCACTATTCGGACAGAATCAAATTGCCTTTCGTTCGAATTACTTCTCGGCTTCTCATGGAACACCTGTATTCAATGGATCTAGCCAACTTTTGAAAGATCAGTACTTTCAACAAGAACTCACCTATCGCAAATTCTCTTCGAAAAAAATGATTTATTCCTTCAGTGTTCCAATGGGAATAAATACACGAGTAGAATCGACACAAAGCACCCAGATCAAAGGCCTTGGAGATATTCAAATGGGAGCTTCGCGAATTTTGATTAACACTTCAGACAGCTCGTTCCGCAGGGTAAAGCACATCTTAACCGTTGGGTTAGGGTGTGCATTGCCAACCGGAAAATTCATGCAACGAGATGCTTCACAGCTTCGCTTGCCGGCGAATTTTCAATTGGGAAAAGGGGCCTATGCTTACAACTTCAATTTGTATTACGTCATGCGAAGAAAAAACCTAGGCCTCGCGCTGAATGCCCAAGAACGATTGTATTCCAAGAACGAATTGAATTATCAATTTGGAAATTCAACGCTGCTTTCAGCTGTGGCTTTCTATCGATTGAATATGGAAGCGATGCGTTTAACGCTTATGCCCCAAGGTGGTCTGGCTTTCGAAAATCAAAAGCAAGATTTTTCATACGGAATAGCCGAAGCTTCCACGGGTGGAAAACAAACTTGGGCGAACTTCGCATTGGATGCCTATCGCGGAAGATGGTCATACGGATGCAATGTTCAACGAAAAATAAATTCGTCGATTCCCACTGGAGAAGCTGAAAGTCGCTTGCGCATTGGACTTCAGGTCACTTACCGTTTGGGTCATTAGAAATAAACCGAATTTCTTATTTAGAACCGTTTTACTTAACGTATCTTCGCGGCATGATTCGATTAATCATTGCCGATAACAGTCAGATTGTCCAAACCGGACTTCATTCTATCTTTTCCAATTACGAGAACATAGAGATCATAGGCGATGCAGGAAGTTCAGATAGTTTATACAATTTACTTTTATCGTTCGAAGCTGACGTATTAATCATGGATTTTACTGCGCCAGGATTCTCTGTTGACACGGTAACGAAAGCCTTGCGTCTTCAACCTAAATTAAAAATCGTTGCGCTAACGTCAGACCAAAGCGGAGCAACCATTGTGAACGCTTTGCGTGCAGGAGTGACAAGCTACATTCGCAAGGATTGTGATGTAAACGAGATTTTAGATTCGGTGCGCGAGACTGCGGCGGGCAGCGTTTTCTTTTGCGGAAATATTGTAGACCGTATTCGCAAAGAAGCCATTGATGTGGAAGATTTGGCCGTAGCCACTTACAATTGCGAGCCCACTACGATTAGCAACAGAGAAAATGAAATCATTACTCTAATTGCTGAAGGCTATACCAATGTTGAGATTGCGGAAAAATTATTCCTTTCAACTCATACGGTAAACACGCACAGAAAAAACATCATGCAGAAGCTTGGCGTGAACAATACTGCTGCCATTGTCATGTATGCAGTGAAGAAAGAATTGGTTAGTCCGAATAAATTTCTGTTCGCGCCCTCAGCGAATGCTTAGAATGTCATTATTTGTGTTATTTTTGGATTCCTATTTTTTTTAGGGAATCAATCAACACGCTCAATGATAGCTACACAAAAACCGATTGAGATTCGTAAAGTAGCCGAAAGCCGCATTCACCAAGTAGATTGGGAGAACCTCGGATTCGGACATGTTTTTTCGGATCACATGTTAGCCATGGAATACCACAACGGTGAATGGGGTGCGCCCGTCATTCAACCTTATGGTCCTTTGCATTTTTCTCCAGCCATTAGCTCATTACACTACGGACAAGCCATATTCGAAGGCATGAAGGCTTTTCGTAATTCCGATAACGAAGTCTTTATTTTTCGTCCAGAAGAAAATGCTAAACGCATGAACCACAGTGCCGAGCGCTTGTGCATGCCTACCATACCTGAAGATCTATTTGTGAAATGTGTTGAAGAACTTATTTCGTTAGATCGCAATTGGGTTCCAACGCTTGATGGAGAAGCGCTTTACATTCGTCCGCATATGTTCGCCATAGACGAGTACGTTGGAGTAAAACCTAGCGATAGCTACATGTTCGTTGTTTTCACCAGTCCGGTTGGAAGTTATTACACTTCTGAATTGAAGGTGAAAATTGAACACCATTACTCTCGTGCTTCCCACGGCGGAACAGGTTCGGCGAAGGCTGCTGGCAACTACGCCGCTGCGTTACTTCCAACCAAAAAGGCACAAGCCGAAGGCTACCACCAATTGTTGTGGACCG
Source organism: Flavobacteriales bacterium (assembly GCA_947452685.1). Classification (GTDB taxonomy): domain Bacteria; phylum Bacteroidota; class Bacteroidia; order Flavobacteriales_D; family Sanyastnellaceae; genus CAIZGX01. Next base: position 17,657 of record CANGEF010000019.1, read on the forward strand.
ACGCTGAAAGTCATGAGTATTTGGAAGAAAGTGGCACCATGAACGTGATGTTCCGCAAGGGAAACACCATTATGACTCCGCAATTATCAGACTCTATTTTAAGTGGAATTACCCGCGGCTCTATTCTTCAAGTGGCTCGCGACTGGGGATATGAAGTGGTTGAAAAGCGCATAGCCGTAGCTGAACTTATTGAAGGACTTCGCAACGGAGAAATTAACGAGGCATTCGGTGCGGGAACAGCTGCTACCATTGCTCCTATTCGCACCATTAGCTTAGACGGAGAAGATTTCAATTTGAATGAATATGCAACGTGGGAATTTGCTCCTAAAGTTTCTTCTTACTTAGATCGCGTAAAACGCGGAAGAGAGACAGACACTCACCATTGGAATCACGTGGTTTAATTACTCAGCGTAGAGATACCAATTGTTTCGACTTTCAAAAGGACGGTAGAGGTAATACACCCTACCGTTTTTTATTTGTGCATTACGTACATGTCGCCAATGCAGGTTCTTCTTCAGCTCAAGACTTCCGTCTTCATTCAAAACATACAACATAGATTCACCTGTTCGCAGCTGGGTGAAACAAACAACTTGTCTCGCTTCACGGTCATACTGCACATTGAGAATTTTTTCCTTCACGGGTAAATTGGAAAGGTTCTGATTTCCCAACATCTTCGTTCGTTTAATAAATTCTCCTTCAGCATTTATGTTTAGAATTTGACCTTGTGAAATATTGAAAATAGACCAGCTGTTTTCCAATTGAACAATCTTCGCAACGGGATCTCTATAAAACGGACTTTCCTTGAACCTCGTCATTTGTCCGGCTACAATCTCCTTGGGCACTCCGTAGTCTAGCTCATACTGGTAAGCAATGCGTTTTGCACGGCCGTCCATGTACTTGTATTCAGACTTAAAAAGTTCCATGGTTAAGGAATCTGCCACACGCTCAAGTTCAATGGGGTCTGTGCTGTCTTTCTTCAATAGATAATAACTGAACTCTGGATATTCTTCGGTGAAGGTGTGAAAGACAATGTTCGAATTCAGAAATCCGCAAATGGGTTCAAACTCTTGTCTGAAGGATTCATAGCTCAATTTATCTAGATGCAGAAAAGGCTCTGCTTGGAGTTGGAAAACTGAACTTTCAGTCAACACGAAACACGCGCCCGTTGGAGCTAAATGGAAACGCTCAGCGGGTTCATTAATGTGAAAAGAGGACACAATTTTTCCGAATGAATCAACTTGGGCTATCCACGCATCTTCCCACAAATCGCGCTTTTCATAAGCGGGCTTCATTAATTTTTCGTGTTCATAGAGAAGCATGGTTAGCTTCCCGTTCCACCAAACAAAATCGCCCACTGAGTATTTAATACTTCCGAAAATGCTATCGGGTTTATCTGTAATGCTTAGCACAGGCATCTGATAAATCTGCTCGGTCAATTCAACGACTCTTCCAATTTTTGTTGTTGTGTAATCGTAATAGCCAATCGATTGAACCACGTAACCGTTGTTCGAACTTGGAATAGCGAATTCTCCGAGCTCATCGGTAACAGCGAATTGCTTTCCATTGCTCCACTTCACAACCGCTCCGCTAATGGGTTTCTTGGTATTGAATGAAATAACCTTTCCTCGTTGTTGCGCATGAATGGCAAACGAAAAAATAAATAACACCAGCGCTATGGAAAACCGCATTTTCATGTTTCGGAATTTATGACGAAACGAGCTTCGCTCTCTTCCAAATAAAATTAAAAATTTCGTTTCTACTTCTCGAAATAATGCAAGGTCTGGTCAACAGTATTTTGCGTCACGGCATGGTAGTTTCCTCTGCAGTGCGCGTATATACTCAATGCCGTGACATGATAGCCGTTATTTTCCATGGCTTCATATAAGGGAGCGACGAATTTCCTTCTCCCTACTTTTTCTAAAAAAGTTGCAAGGTCTGCGAAGACCGCTTCGTTCTTTGATTGAATAGACAACATGAACCACGCGAAAAGCACTTCCGAATTTCCAATTTTTGAAATGTGAAAACTGTTATCAAGCGATTGAACTTTTTCCAATGACACAGCCGAGGTAATGTTCGACAAGAATCTGTATCGTTCTTGATAGCTCCAGTTGTTCCAGGGAAGATCATTGTTGGAGATGTTATCTCCTTCCCACTTCAAACGAAGTTCATCTACTTTCTCTAGCTCTGCCGATTGAACAACAGCCGAATTCGCAGGCAATCCGGCAGAATAAATCCACTGGTCAATTCCAATTTCGTCGGCTTGTTCTTTGGTTAAAAGTTCAGTTGTTAAAATATCTATGAATCCTTCGGTGGTCATAACACCGAACGCATGTGACTGGAAGTAATTCTTCAAGAACGCGTCGAACTTCTCTCTTCCCACTTTCTCTTCTATGGTTCGAAGGAAGAAATAGCCTTTGTTGTAGGCAATGTCGTTCATGCCGTCGTCTGGATTTCTATTTTCCAAAGCCAACTTCAAATGTGTGTCTTCAGCTGGAAGCTCGGCGAGTGTTGCGTTTAAATCTTGACGCGCAAGCGTGGCCAACATCTCCGCTTTTGCTTTTCCATAAAGCGATTCCATAATGCGCTGTTCGAAATACACCGTGAACCCTTCATTCAACCAGAAGTCGTTCCAAGTGGCATTGGTGACTAAGTTTCCGCTCCAGCTGTGGGCTAACTCATGTGCGATAAGCGAAACCAACGATTTGTCTCCAGCTAATATGGTTGGCGTAGCAAAAGTCAATCTCGGATTTTCCATTCCTCCGAAAGGAAATGCTCCGGGAAGAACCAACACATCGTATCGCTCCCAAGCGTAAGGTCCGTATAAATCTTCTGCTGCTTTTACCATTCCGGGCATGTCTGAAAATTCGTTGTAAGCAAGCTCCAACATATCGGCAGTTGCATACACGCCTGTGTTTTCGCTCAACGACTTGAACGCCACATCTCCAACAGCCAATGCCAACAAATATGAAGGAATGCGTTGCTTCATTTCGAAGTGATACTTTCCGTCTGGTGATTTCACTTGCGGATTTTCAGCAGACATTAAAGCCATTAATTCTTTCGG
>CANGEF010000020.1 GCA_947452685.1 Flavobacteriales bacterium
GGAACAACTGCTTTCATGGAAAAACGCAAACCAACTTTCACAGGAAAATAATGAAAGTTGCATTAATAAATAAATCGAAGTATCCAGCTCCAGCCTACGCTACGGCACATGCAGCGGGATTGGATCTTCGCGCGAATTTGGAAGAATCTGTTGAATTGAAATCACTCGAAAGAATTTTGGTTCCAACCGGATTGTTCATGGAATTACCTGTTGGTGTTGAAGCGCAGATTCGTCCGCGAAGCGGCCTAGCATTTAAACACGGAATTACGGTACTGAATACACCTGGAACCATTGATGCCGATTACCGCGGAGAGATCAAAGTTTTGTTGGTCAATCTGTCGAATGAATCGTTCAAAATAGAACCGGGAGAACGCATTGCACAGATGGTCGTGGCTAAGCACGAACAAGTGGAATGGGTAGTGCAAGATTCACTTTCGGAAAGTGAAAGAGGTGCAGGCGGATTCGGCAGCACTGGCGTGAAATAATTCATTCAATTTCAAATGTTCATTACTTCATTGGAAGGCCGAAAAGATTTCGGCCTTTTTGCTTTCTTTTGTTAGAAAGAAATTAAGCAGAAATGAGAATAGTTATTCCAATGGCAGGTATGGGTAAACGATTGCGTCCCCACACTCTTGTAACACCAAAGCCACTTGTAAGAATTGCTGAAAAGCCCATTGTACAAAGACTTGTAGAAGATATTGTTTCCATTCAAACAGAAAAGGTTGAAGAGATTGCATTTATAATCGGTCGATTCGGAAAGGAAGTAGAAAACCATCTAATTGCCTTGGCAGAGCAGCTCGGTGCGAAAGGCACCATTCATTACCAAGATCAAGCGCTTGGAACAGCTCATGCCATTATGTGCGCTGAATCTGCTTTAACTGGACCTGTTACTGTGGCTTTCGCAGATACCCTTTTTCGTGCCGACTTCAAATTAGATCCAAACGCAGACGGTGTTTTGTGGGTGAAGAAAATCGAAGATCCACGTCAGTTTGGTGTGGTTGAATTGAATGCCGAAGGCACCATTGTTTCCTTCCAAGAAAAACCTCAAGAGTTCGTTTCAGATTTGGCCATGATTGGAATTTATTATTTCAAGGACGGCGAATGGTTGAAACGGGAACTTCGCTATTTATTAGACAACAACATCATGAATGGAGGCGAATACCAACTTCCAGATGCCATGCGCAACATGATGAAGCAAGGAGCAAAGTTTGTTCCGGGTGAAGTGAACGAATGGATGGATTGCGGAAACAAGGCTGCTGTGGTGGAAACCATGGCCTCTGTGGTTTCAAGGCTTCCACAAAATCACAATGTTCAATTGGAAGGAGATTCAAAAATTATTGAACCGTGTTATTTCGGGAATAACGTAGTCCTTCACAATTCAACTGTTGGTCCGAACGTTAGCATTGCCAGCAATGTTTCCATCACGAATTCAACACTTGAAAATTCTTCCATCGAATCGAATTCGAAAGTTGAGAACTGTCAGCTTACAAATTCATTGGTAGATGAGTATTGTCAAGTGATTGGAGTGAAGGGCGTGCTTGATTTGGGTTCTTACAATTCCATTCAAAACAATGACAAATAAAATTCTTCTGTTTTTCTCCTTGCTTGTTTTCGCTTCTTGCGGAAGCAAGAAAGCTACCGTTGTCACCGATGAAAATCACGCGAAGTTTCAACAGTATTTTTACGACGGAGAAAAAGCGAAGATGGCGGGTAATTTCGAAACAGCAATCAACTTCTTCAACACCGCATTGAAATTCGAAGAAGTAAGCGCCGCTCATTATGAAATTTCGAAGTTGTGTTCTCAGCTTCCCAAATATGAAAAAATGGGGAAGGAGCACATCCAACGCGCAGTTGAAATGGAACCTACGAATGCCTGGTTTTTAAAGGACTTAGGTTATTATGAAATTTATTCCGGAGATATCAAAGATGGAATCAAGCATTTCGATTTAGCTGTGAAATACAGCGCGAATCCTGTTCCCATTTTGAATGAATATTTGAATGTCATTGGCAACTACGATATGAATCAGGCTGCGAATGTCTTAGCGCAAATAGCCGCCATTCAAGGAGAAGATGAAGACGTAGCTCGTAAACGATTTGAACTATTGAGCCTGCAAGGGAAGTTCAAAGAAGCAGGAATGGTCTTAGAAGATTTCGAAAAGAAAAACAAAGTTGAAGACGCTTATTATTTCTACCTGCTTGAATATTACAGAGAGTATGGGTTGAAAGACGAAGCTTCGAAGTGGCTCTCACACATGAAGGAAGTGATTCCGAATAACGGGAAATTGCTGTTAGAAGAAAGCGGTGAATTAGCAAATTCGGGCCAAGATGCCAAGAGTTACGAGATGTTGAAGAAATCAATTAACTCGGGTGATTTAGGTTGGTACGATGCTGTTGATGTTTTGAAGAAGTATGAGGAACTTGTAGCCCAAGATGAAAAATTCGTGAAACCCCTCTGGGAAATTTTCGATCTTACGTTCAATAAATTCAAATCGGAATACCAATGCTTGGTGCAATTGTCGTTTGTAGCCAATCATCAAGACAGTTTAGTGCGTCAAGAGGAAATGCTGAAGCTAGCATTGGACCTGTACAAAAGCGATTTGTTGGTGTGGCAATTCTTGTTGGAAAATCAAAAGCACCTTCGCAAGTGGAATGATTTGGTGAAAGTGGGAAATGAAGCATTAGAACTATTTCCTACTGACGCCGAAATATATTACTTCACTGGCTTGGGTTATTTGAAGTTGCTAAATTATCCCAAGGCACTCGAGCTGCTCACGACCGGCAGAGATTTGGTCATAGACGGTCCAGAGTTACTTTCTGAATTTTACTCTTCGCTCGGAAGCGTCTATTTCAAAACAGATAACTGGACCGAATGCGAAAATTCATTTGAACAAGCGCTCATTCAAAATCCAGATAATGCAACAGCATTGAACAATTATGCCTACTTCCTTGGGCAGAAAAAAGTTCAACTCGATAAGGCTATGGGAATTGTGCAATACGCCATTTCCATGCAGCCTGAAAATGCCATTTATTTAGATACCTACGGATTCATCTTGTTTCAAAAAAAGCAATATCAAAATGCATTTATTCAATTGGAGAAAGCTGTTGATATTCTCTCTACGGATCAAGAAATTTGGGAGCATTTGGGCGACACGTATTTCATGTTAGGTAATGAAACGAAAGCCCTCGATTGTTGGAACCAAGCCTTGTTGCTGAACCCAACACATTCAAAATTGAAAGAAAAAATTAACCAAAAGAAATTCATTGAATAAGTATCTCGTCATTCTATTTATACCATTTTTCTTTGCTTGCAAAAGCAAAGAAGTTGTTGTTACGCAGGAACCGCTCAAGGAGAGAACGCAAGCTTTTTTAACGAGACACATCGATAAAAACAAGTTCGATTTCGAATGGTTGGGCATGAAGCTCGATGCAGAGTTCACAAGCGCAGAGCAACAACAAGGATTCAAAGCCACGGTTCGTATGCGCAAAGACAGCGCGGTAACAGTTAGCGTTAGCCCGGCGCTTGGAATTGAAGTTTTACGATTGCTGGTAGACAAAGACAGTTTGAAAATGGTCTCGGAAATTCCCGGAGACAAATATGTTTTCTTGGGATCTGTGGATCAGCTTTCAGATCTTGCGAAAATTGATTTGGACTTAACCACTCTTCAAGATTTATTAATTGGAAATCCAATAGGATTAAGTCGTGAAGAAGGAAGAATGAAAAGCGGTATTGAAAAATTGGATGTTGAATATTACACCTTGGTTTCGAGAATGTCTCGCAGGATTAGAAGAGCGTCTGAAGATCAGGACTCCTTGTCTATTCGCGATGGAAGAAGAGTTACAAAACGCTTGGAAGACAATGATTGGATCTCTTCGAAATTCTGGATCGAATCGAATTTGTACAAGGTGGTAAAATGCGAATTAACCGACATGCGCACCAAGCGTTTGGTTCAGATAAATTATTCCGAATTCGATGAAGAAGCAGTTTCGCATTATCCGCACAAGTGTAACATTCAAATTGAAGATGTAAAAGGTAAGACTTCGCTCGATTTCAAAATTGTTCGGATAAACACACAGAATCATTACGATTTTTCGTTCGACTACGACAAAGACTATCCAATCAAAAGGAAATAGGACATGAAAAAGCTGAACAAATCACATCTTTCCCATGCACTGCTCGTGCTTATTCTTGTTTGTTCTGGAATGACTTTTCAATGGGTGTTAGCACAAACGAAAAAAGCAGAACTTACTTCGAGAAGAAGTGAATTGAACAATGAAATTGCTCGAACCAAACAGCTCATTAAGGAATACCAGGCAGATCAGCGCAGCGCCTCAGCCGAACTTTCCTTGTTGAACGAACAAATTCGATTGCGCGAAGAGTTAATCAATTCAATCAATTCAGAAGTAGGAACCATAGATGGAGAAATAAAAAACAGCGAAGGCAGAGTGGTCGAACTTGAAGCGAGTATTCAAGATTTAAAGGCCGAGTATGCGAAGATGATTTACAACAGTTACAAGCAACGCTCATCGTATTCAAAGTTGGCTTTTATTCTTTCATCTACCGATTTCTTTCAAGCAGTAAAGCGTGTTCAGCTTCTAAAGCAATACGCTGAGAATAGAAAGTTTCATGCGCAGCAAATGAAAGATGCGCAGCAAGAAATAGCAGAAAACATTTCCATGTTGGAAGGAAATAAGCAAACCAAATTGGCGCTTTCCAGCGACGAACAAAGCGAACGAAATGAAATAGCGTTGAACAAATCTGAACAACAAAAGAAATTAGAAGTATTAAAATCGGAAGAGGGAAAATTACGTGAAGTTCAACGACAAAAAGAAATTGAAAGAAGACAGTTAACCACGAAGATTGAAGAAATAGTTCGACAAGAAATTGCCGCAGAGAACGAGCGCATTCGTAAGCAAGAGGCAGAAAAAGCAAGGCTCGTAGAAGAAAAAAGAAAAGAAGATCAGCGAAGAGCGGCTGCCAATGCCACGGCCTCTACGAACGCTTCTGCCAATGCAACAGGAACCGCTGCGCCCATTAAAAACAACACTCCTGTAGCTGTGGTCACTCCGCCGAAACCAGTGGTAAATGCAACTCCAAAAATGGAGAGCGCGCCCGATGTTGTTTTGGCCAATTCGGTTTTCGAACAAAATAAAGGTAGTCTCCCGTGGCCGGTTACTGCAGGCGCAATAGGTTCTAAATTCGGACGTCATGCACACGAGAGCATTTCAGGAATTGAAGTGAACAACAAGGGTGTCGATTTTATTACTTCGGCGAACGCCGAAATTATAACGGTCTTTAGCGGAACAGTAACAAGCGTTTTCAACATTCAAGGTGCTGGAATGAATGTGATTGTTACACACGGCGCTTACAAAACGGTATACAGCGGATTGCAAAACGTTTATGTTTCGGTGGGTTCGAAAGTGAATACGAAAGATAAAATTGGAACAGTTGCAGACAACGGAGAAGGCTATGTGCTTCACTTTGAATTGGGAAAAGTTTCAGAGGCAGGTTGGGTTCCTCAGAACCCAGAGCTGTGGCTGAAAAGACGTTAAATCTTATACGAATTTAGGATCCGTTTCCATCACGTGTCCGCAAGACTTACACGTTCTCATTTCTTCACTTCCGTAAAATTCTCTGAAGCGAGGTAAGAAATCTTTTTCAATATTTTCCAAAACGAAATACGTTTCATGAAGCGGGTGATTGCACTTTTCGCAGAACCAAAGAAGTCCGTCTTTTAGTTCACGTTCTGCGCGTTTCACTTCAATAACAATTCCTACCGTTCCTTCTCCGCGTCTTGGTTGGTGCGGAGTTCTAGGTGGAAGCAAAAACATTTCTCCTTCTTTCACCACTACATCAACCGCTTTTCCGTCTTCTTGAATTCCAACCACAATGTCTCCTTCAATTTGAAAGAACCATTCTTCTGTTTCGTTGTAGTGATAGTCTTTGCGAGCATTTGGTCCGCCAACAATCATAATTACGTAGTCTTCCGATTCAACATATAAGTTCTTATTTCCTACAGGTGGTTGAAGTAAACTTCTGTTTTCTTCTATCCATTTTTTTAGGTTGAAAGGTCTACGAATCATAAGGCATTCAATTTTTGTATTTCGAAAAGTATTTCAGGATTCTGCTCTACAGCTGTTCCCATAACCACAACGTCTGCACCGGCGTGCCAAGCCGCATGGGCTTGTTGTTCATTCACAATTCCACCGCCAACAATTAAGGGAAGTTGCGTGGCCTTCTTCACAGCATAAATCAATTCCTGCGAAACAGGAAAATCTGCTCCACTTCCGGTATCCAAATAGAAACAACGCAGTCCCAAGTATTTTCCTGCAAGCGCTGTTGCAGCAGCCACTTCGGGCTTGTCGTTTGGAAGTGGAACTGTCTGACTGATGTAGATCGCCGTAGTGGTAGTTCCACCATTAACCAACATGTATCCGGTTGGAATAACTTCTTGTTTCCATTCGTGTAAATAAGGCGCAGAAACCACTTGATGACCGATGAGGAATTCAGCATTTCTTCCAGATATCAAAGAAAGAAAAAGTGTCGCATCGACGTGTTTGGTAAGTTGCAGCGGATGACCTGGAAAGAGCACCAGCGGCAGGGGACAAGTGGCGCGCAAGTGTTCCACTCGTTCATTGAAATCAGAGGCTGCGTTTAGGCTTCCGCCAACCAATAAAAAATCTACGCCGGCTGCCTTGTATAAAGCTCCTTGCTGTTGGGCGTTTTCACTGTTCCATTTATCTGGATCAATAAGAACGGCCAATTGCTTCTTCTTGGAATGAAGCAACAATTCAATTTTTCCAGCGGTGGTCATGTTTCAAAAATACGAAAGATGAAGATGCTTTAAGCAAATTCACTTTCAATACGGTCTACGGTTAATACACCGTCTACATCTTTCAAGTTATTGATCAGATGATTCAGATGTTCCGTATCGTGCACCAGCACAACCATTTTCCCTTCGAAAATTCCGTCGCGCGCTTCAAAAGAAATGGCTCGCATGTTTACGTTCATATCGGTGGAAATGATATTTGTTATTTTTTGAACAAGTCCTACGTCATCGGTTCCAGAGAACTTCAATCCCACTTCAAACTGAACCAAATCGTTGCTGCTCCATTTCGCTTTAATCACGCGGTAGGCGTATTTGCTCATGAGCTCTTGCGCATTCGGACAGTTCGTTCGGTGAATTTTTATTCCTTCCGAAACAGTGATGAATCCGAAAACTTCATCTCCCGGAATTGGATGACAACAAGGTGCCAAACTGAAGTCTACTTTCTGCTTGTCATCGCCAATCAATACGGTATCGCCGGTAGAAGGAGCGGTTGTAACAAGTTGCGTAGTTTCCTCTGGTTTGTCTTGCTGCGCATGTCTCTCGAAACGTATGCGATCGCCTTCAATGGTATGGGGTTTGAGCTTCTTTAATTCAATGCGTCCCTTTGCAATTTTATAATAAAAATCTACCGCACTCATGCATGCATAGGCCCGCACGAATTCATCGATGTTCTTGCTCTCCCAAGAAATTTTAAGCGAATTGAAACGTCGCTTCAACATTTCTTTTCCTTCTTCGGAAATTTGCTTCTTCTCTTCTTTGAGCGCTGTTTTTATTTTTTGTCGAGCCGAAGCAGTGATGACAATTTTCAGCCAATCTTCCTTCGGATGTTGTTTTTTGGAAGTTAGAATTTCAACCTGATCACCGCTGCTTAGCTTGAAACTAAGCGGTTCGAGCTTGTGATTTACTTTCGCTCCAATGCATTGGTGGCCAATTTGTGAGTGAATGAGAAAGGCGAAGTCTAACGTAGTAGAACCAACTGGAAGCGTCTTCAAATCGCCACTGGGGGTGAAGACGTATATCTCTTCGCTAAAAAGCGAAAGCTTGAAATTATCAATGAATTCAATGGCGTTGTCGCTGTGTGCTTCAAGCACATCTCTGATTTGGCCCAGCCATTTATCGAGTTTGCTTTCCGGACTTTCAACGGCGTCTTTGTATTTCCAATGTGCTGCATATCCTTTCTCTGCAAGGTCGTCCATTCGTTCACTTCGAATTTGAACTTCTACCCATTTGCCTGTTGGCGACATAACGGTTGTGTGCAGCGATTCGTATCCGCTGCTCTTCGGAATGCTTATCCAGTCGCGCAGACGTTCAGGGCTTGGCTGATAGAAATCTGTAACGCATGAGTACACCCGCCAACAATCGGTTTTCTCTAATTCGGGTGGGGTCTTTAAAATAATGCGAATGGCGAAGAGGTCATAGATCTCTTCAAACGCAACACCTTTTTGATGAATCTTGTTGTAGATGCTGAAGATGCTTTTTGTTCGGCTTTTGATTTCGTAGATCAATCCTTGTTCATCGAGTGCTCTGCGAATAGGCAGCGTGAACTGATTGATGAATCGGGTACGAACGGCTTGCGTCTTTTGAAGCTTGGTTACAATTTCTTCGTACGCTTCGGGATCGGTGAACTTCAGGCTTAAATCTTCGAGCTCTGTTTTAATGTTATAGAGGCCAAGTCGATGCGCGAGTGGCGCGTACATGAAAAGTGTTTCGCTCGCAATTTTCAATTGCTTGTCTCGTCGCATGTGATCGAGCGTGCGCATGTTATGCAGGCGATCGGCAAGTTTGATGAGGATCACGCGCACGTCGTCTGACAGCGTCAGAAGCATCTTGCGAAAGTTCTCGGCCTGATCGCTAGAGCTCAAGTCTGCAACGCCGGAAATTTTTGTCAGGCCGTCGATAATAACGCGTTCTTTTTTTCCGAACTGACGTTGGATATCGTCGAGCGTTATTTCAGTGTCTTCGACCGTATCGTGCAGAAGTGCACAGACGATGCTCATGGTGTCGAGACCCAATTCTTCTGCTGCTATTTTCGCCACAGCAATCGGGTGGTAGATGTAGGGTTCCCCGCTCTTGCGACGCATGTCTTTGTGGGCATCTACGGAAAGCTCGAAGGCTTTCCTAATCCGCGCACGATCGGCACGGGTTTTCGAGCGGTAACAAACGCGTAAGAGTGCGCGGTATCTGCGAAGGATCTCGCGATTTTCTTCTTCTAAATCAATTTCAATGTTCGACATAACACCACAAATTAAAGGCTATTCTTTCAACATAAAATTGTGAAACTTATTACCTATTAACAATGCATGTTTTGAAAGACTGTTCTATCTTCCCCTCGTGAAAAAAATCCTTGCCATACTCTCGCTTTTTATCGCTGGGAACGTTGTCTTTTCGCAAGACAAGTTGCTCCTTCCATTGGGCGATCCTATTCTAGTGAAAACCGATATTGATACGGTACTCTCAAAATTCAATTTTGAATTCGCTGCAGGTTTGGATCGCTCGCGCGAGATTTCGAACCTAGGCTATTCAGCAATCGTTAATTACAGCAACATTTTTAAAAACGAAAAGAACAAATTAGCAATCTCTCTTACAGGTGCTGTTTTTCATTTCCCTGAATTCAATAAACGTTATTTAGATTCTCTGGGCGTTCTTCCGAACTTCGGAAGGGTGTTCACGCCAGATTCAGGTGCGACAGCATTTGCAGCACTTCCAGAAGTTGTGTATTCCAGAAAATTGAACAATCATTTTACTTGGTCGGTAGGAAATTCCAGACAAAACGTAGGATACGGCTATCGTTCACTTGTGCTTTCAAGCAGCGCAAGTGCTCTTCCTTTTATGAAATTGGAAACGAAGATTGGAAAGAAAATTACCTTCACCAACCTCTGGTCGCGAACGCACAGTTTGCATCAAATGCAAAACCATTTCGACCTGAATCCAAAGTACATTGCCTTACACACACTCGAATGGAAAATCAATAAGAAATGGACGGTATCTGCGCATGAAATGGTGGTTTGGCAAGCTCGAGATTCAGCCAGCCACAGAGAATTGGATCTGCATTATCTGAATCCGTTTTTGTTCTATCGACCCGTGGAATTCTCGCAAGGCTCAGCCGATAACGTATTGCTTGGTGCTTCGGGAAGTTATAAGCACAGTGAAGCGTTCGAACTATACGGTCAGATAATTCTCGATGAGTTTTTAATGAAGGAGATTCGCGCAAGAAACGGCTGGTGGGGAAATAAATTTGGAATGCAGTTGGGTATGCGCTTAGCGCCAAAGAAAATTCAAGGATTGTCCCTCCAAACGGAATGGTCCTTTGTTCGTCCTTTCACCTATACACACGGAAGCGATGTTCAAGCGTGGGAGCACATGGGGCAGCCACTGGCTCATCCGCTCGGAGCAAACTTTTATGAATGGTATACCTCCGCTCAATTTCATAGAAATAAATGGAATTACACAGCAAGCATTGTTTGGGCCGCGTACGGAAGAGATGCCCAGCACAACGTAGGAGGAAATATTTTTCAGTCGTATGTCAACCCTTGGAGTGTATACGGCAACAAAATTCTACAAGGCAACAGAAGCACGTTGTTTGTTTTAAATGCTGAAGCGGCTTTTCAAGTAACTCCTGCGTTGCAGGTATTTGGATTTGCTCGCTATCGCTCGGAAGACAGACGCGTAGACGCCTTCAAAGAGGCGTGGCTCATGGTTGGAATACGCAAAGGACTTCGCCAAGTGCGTCGTTGGGATTATTAATTTGTTCAGAGCAATTAAGCAGTACTTTTGCAAAAAATGAGTGAAGCGGAAATGGAAGTTTCGGTTGAAGAAAAATCAGGTCTTGTTGTGAAAATCAAAGCAGCTTTGGATTTATTCAAGCTTCGTCTTTCATTCTTGGTTGTGGTTTCATGCATACTTTCCTACGAAATGGGAGCAGAGCAGTGGGACTACACGAAAATAGGTTGGCTCATTCTTGCAGGTTTTTTGTTAACGGGTGGAAGCAACGGTGCCAACCAAATTCTCGAGCGTCAATGGGATGCGCTCATGCACCGCACAAAGACCCGTCCACTTCCAACCAATAGAATAACTCCTCTGGGCGCTTGGTTCGTTTCAATCGCAGCAGCAGGCTCAGGAATATTCATTCTATTTTATTATTTGAATACCGCCTCAGGCATACTCGGATTCGCAGCATTCCTAACCTACGCCTTCATCTATACACCACTTAAACGTGTGACTCCTTGGGCAGTGTTCATTGGAGCGTTTCCCGGAGCAATTGCGCCTATGCTAGGCTATGTGGCCGCTACAAATCACTTCGGATTAGAGGCCGGAATCTTGTTCGCCGTTCAATTCATGTGGCAGTTCCCTCACTTCTGGGCAATCGCTTGGGTGTCGCACGAAGACTATAACAGAGGTGGATACAAATTGCTTCCCTTTAGCGGAATCCCCGATAAAAAGACGGCCTTCCAAATTATGGTATACAGCTTTTTCTTGATTCCAGTGAGCTTACTGCCTTGGACGCTTCCTCTTGAAACACCTATGGTTGGTAATATTGCTGCGGTAATTGTGACCTTAGCGGGTATCTGGATTTCTTCACTCGCCTATAAACTTTTTAAAGAACCTACCTTGTTGAATGCACGCAAGGTTATGTTTGCCTCATTCTTTTATTTACCCATTGTTCAAATTGCCTACGTAATAGATAAAATCTAATGGAAAACACAGACTTTAAAGAAATTGATCCTTTTGAAGGACACAATCCCGACGTGAAACTTCGCTCAAAGAAGATGATTGTTTGGTTTTTAATTTTCGCAATCGTGATGTTGTTCGGTGGAATAACGAGCGCAATCATGGTGCTTTACGGAAAATTATTGTGGGTACATATTCAACCACCGGCTATTTTTTGGGTTGGAAATGCGCTCATCGTTTTAAGCAGCGGTACCCTTATTTTCGCTTTAAGAGCGCTCAAAGCCGGAAGTCAGTCGAAGGCATTGTACGGTACTTTGGCAACTTTCATCCTAGGATTGGCTTTCGTTTTCACTCAAAACAAAGGTTGGAATGAAATGGCTGCCATGGGAATGGGAAACACCATTACCCAAACGGAACAAGGTCTGAAGCAATCGCGCTGGAACACCCTCGGAAAACTGAATGGCGCTTATGGCACGAATTATTATTTCGAATTGAACGGTCAGACGCTGGTGAAAGAAGGAGAGAACTATTATTATGTTCGTCCAGACCAATCGCGCGAAGACAAAACCTTAGAAGTCCTTACAACATTCAACGCTTCAGGAGCAATGTTAAGTGTACTAATTTACTTGCACATTGCGCACTTGCTTTTCGGACTTATTTACTTACTCGTAAACCTGGTTAGACTGAAGAAAGGAAAGCTGAACAAAGACAATTGGATCAGTCTTCATTCCAACGGAATGTATTGGCATTTCATGGGAATTCTTTGGATTTACTTGTTCTTCTTCATTTTTTATATCTACTAAACTCAGCGATTAGCTTATTCAGAATTATTCAAAATAGTGAAAAATGCCGATTCTCTTTTCTAAATTGAAGCTTTTGAAGTAAAATTGCACCCAAATTTCATTCACAATTATGGCAGGTCAAGCAGAACATGTAACTAAGGACGAATTGTGGGGCGGTAACCGTTCTCCGTTTAGCGTTTCTTATGGTAAAATGATGATGTGGTTTTTCCTTGTATCGGATGCCCTCACATTTGGCGGACTCCTTACAGCATACGGAGTTATTCGTCACGGAAGCTCAGATTTGTGGCCTGTTGGTGAACAAGTTTTCGAAGCCCTGCCTGGCTTACACGGTTCCTATCCGTTGATGTATGTGGCGTTAATGACGTTCATTTTGATCATCTCTTCTGTTACGATGGTGTTGGCTGTTGAGGCCGGACATCGCATGGACAAGAAGGGTGTGGTGAAGTGGTTAGGTCTTACAATCATTGGTGGATTCTTCTTCTTAGCCTCTCAAGCTTGGGAGTGGTCTCACTTCATTCACGGTTCAGGTGGTGGTTTCCAAATTAACCAACCCATGACTGTGGCTGCAGCTGATGATGCAGGAAATACCTATCAAATTACTTTGGACAACGGTTCTTGGGTGCACATGACTAGCGACTTCGGTCACAAGTATGAGCATGCAATGGAAGCGGCTGAAGAACCAGTAGCACATGACGAGCACGGCGGTCATGGTGAACATGCTGCGGCAGAAACACACGAAGACATTTCGACAATGGTTCCAGAGGAAATCATTTTGAATAAATACACATTAGAGCACAAAGACGGAAAAGACCTTCGCAAGTTGGTGGTGAAAGGTGAAGATGCTAAAAAGCTTTGGGCAGCCATGGAGCCAGGTTCAATGGCTTTCGGTGCGAACATGCATAAGAACGAATATGCTATTCAGCAACAATATGCGAACTTCTTCTTCTTCGTAACAGGTTTTCACGGTTTTCACGTATTCTCAGGGGTGTTAATCAATATCATCATCTGGTTAATGGCTGTTAAAGGTGTATTCGAAAAACGTGGTCACTACGAAATGATTGAAAAAATCGGTTTGTACTGGCACTTCGTTGACCTTGTATGGGTATTCGTATTCACATTCTTCTACCTTATCTAATATTACTGATTATCATGGAAAGAGACGACCTTATTGTAAACGAGAGCTACGCTCTTAATGCAAAGCACGACGAAGCAGCTGGAAAGCAAATTCGTAAAAAATTATATGGAGTTACTGTTCTTCTAACAGTAATCACAATCATTGAAGTATTCATGGGTGTTGCTTTCAAAAGAAATGGAACATTCACATGGGAAGCTATCAAACTTACGTTCTTAGTATTAACGTTAGTAAAAGCTGCATACATTGTACTAATCTTCATGCACCTTGGAGATGAGAGAAAGAACCTGAAGTATGTGGTGCTTCTTCCTTACGCATTATTCATTATGTATTTAATCTTTATTGGTTTGTATGAAGGTGTAAGTGTGCAAACAGGACACAACATCTTCGGCTAAGCTGAAGACCAATGAAAAACAAAAAATTAAAAAAGTATATCCTATTGGTGGGTATGCTTTTTTTTATTCCCCTAACTCTGCTCATTGTCTTGGGTCCAATGGGTAAGCACAATTTTAGTGAACCGCTTTATTTCGGTCCGAACTGCGACGCCGGATGCGAAACGTCAGATTATCAGATTCCAGATTTCGCATTCGTGAATCAAGATAATCAATTGATCAACCGCGATTCACTCATGGGTAAAATTTGGGTGGCTGCTTTTGTAGATTTCGAAGATCCCAACCTTCCTAAAATTACCGAGCGACTCCTTATTCCGAATTTTAAATTCCGAATGGAACCAGACATCAGCATCATTTGCTTCGATCCAAACGGGTACTCCGATACCGCGGCGGTTAAAACCTACCTTGATCGGAATTTGAGATACGATGCCAATGGACGTAAATGGCAATTTCTGCAAGGAGATTCCGCAGCCATGGATTCATTTATTCGAAACGGATTCCTTATTCAAGATTTGAAGAACGAAGCGGTCTTCAGATTGGTAGATGAGTCAGGGCACATTCGAGGACTTTATGGGAATACCGAATATCATTTCGAAAACCTGATGGAGGACATTGCCATTTTAAATAAAAAGAGAAAGATTAAACGTGGATACTAAACGTATTTTCCTTCTAGCATTTATCGCTCTCGCAGCATGCACCAATCCGGCAAAAAAGCCAGATGCCAAGCAAAAGACACTGCCTTATTTCGGTGACTTCGGAATTGAAATCAAATACAACGAAAAGGGAGAGGGCATATCAGATACCGTTTATGATCCAATTCCATTGTTTGCGTTCACCAATCAAGACGGCAAAATCATCACCAATGATTTCATGTCAGGAAAGATAGCGGTAGTCGATTTTTTCTTTACGAATTGCACAAGCATCTGTCCAATGCTTTCGTCTCAAATGGCTCGCTTACAGCACCAGGTGAAATCGGAAAACATCAACGAACAAGTCGTTTTCCTTTCACATACCGTAGATCCGAAAAACGATACTCCTCAAGCGTTGAAAACCTATGCGAATCGTATGGGTGCAGATTTTTCGAATTGGAATTTCGTAACTGGAAATGAAGAAGACATATACTGGCAAGCCAAAGAGGGGTACAAGCTTACAGCGTTCCCTTCAGATACTGCGCAAGGCGGTTTCTTTCACACCGATCAGATTGCATTAATTGATCAAGAAGGAAAAATTAGAGGATATTACGACGGCACTTCAACAAAAGCGGTGGATCAGCTGTTTACAGATTTACATTTGTTACTTAAGAAATAATTCAATGAAAGCAGAAATGAAAAAGAACGATAAGCTCGCAAAAACCCTTATCTATCTCGTATCATCCGTTGTATTCCTCGTAGTGGTGTCTTTGCGCTACTTGAAGTTCACAAACGTAAATCTTGGATTCAATGTGCATGTGTTGGCGAAGGCCAATGCGCTAATCAATGGAACCGTTGCCGTTCTGCTTGTAGCAGCGCTTGTAGCTGTGAAGAAGAAAAATTTTGAAGCGCACAAGAAATTAATGAAAGGCGCCATATATCTAAGCGTTCTCTTTTTGGTTACCTACATCGGACATCACATGTTTGCGGGTGAAACCGAATTTCCAAAGGACCATGCATTAAGAGGATTCTATTTGGTAATTCTTTCAACACACATTGTATTGGCTGCTGTAATTCTTCCTTTCATTTTATTTACCGCTTACCGCGCGTTAATTGCTGAATTTCCTGCACACAAGAAATTAGCGAAATACACGTGGCCCATTTGGTTCTACGTGGCTGTAACAGGCGTTGTCGTTTACTTCATGATTTCACCTTATTACCATTGAATATGAAAAAGCTATTCGTTGTATTGTTTTTCTTCGCGTTGAACGTAGCAACCTATGCGCAATGCGCCATGTGTAAGGCAACTGCTGAAACGGCAAGTCAAAACTCCTCAGGAAGTTTAGCGGAAGGGTTGAACTCAGGAATCCTTTATTTAATGCTCATTCCATACACGCTTCTGGCCGTTCTAGCAATCGTATTTTTCAGAAAGCGAATCGCGAATTTCTTCAAGGCGAATTAAAAGAACTTCCGTTACCTTTGAATACCGAAAGTCTAGTGATATTCGGAAATTTTAAAGATTTATGAAGCGTTGTTTCCTTGTTTTCTTTGTCATTTTAGGAAGTCACATTTCTTACGCTCAATGGACGTTGCAGCAATGTGTGGGCACAGCCATCGAACGCAACATTGGATTGAAAAGAAACAGTCTTGGTCTTGAACAAACAAAACTGAATCAAGAACAGGCTTTGGGGAATTTTCTTCCAAGTTTAAACGGACAAGTTTCTCATGGTTATAACTGGGGACAACGTATCGACCCCTTCACCAATCAGTTCGCAACACAACGAATCCAGAGCAACAGCTTGGGTCTCTCAACAAGTGTGACACTCTTTTCCGGATTGCAAAATGTGAATCAATACAAGAAGGCGCAAGTCGACACGCGTTCACAATTGCTCACGTTCGATTACCAACGCAATCAATTGGCGCTTCAAGTTTCGGTAGCATACCTCAATGTTTTGCTAACCAAAGAACTTCAAGCTTCTTCAGAACTTACGCTCAATCGCACGAAGGAACAAGTTAAGCGCATCACCGATTTAGTGAATGCCGGAAATGCTGCGGAAGGCAGTCTGCGCGACATTGAAGCGCAATTGTTTTCAGATGAAGCCAATTACATTTCTGCAGGAAACAATGTCCAATCTGCTATTCTCGACATTGCGCAATTGATGCAATTGACCGAACAAGAACAAAGAAGTTTTTCCATTCAAGCCGATCCCTCGGCATTCAATTTCGCAGAGCAAATTCCAGATATGACGCAGTGTATTCAAAATGCATTGACAACCTTTCCTCAAATAAAATCGGCAGAGCTTGCGTTGGCTTCAAGTAACCTGAACTTGAACATTGCCAAAGGTGGAATTTCACCGCGATTGAGCATGAGCTATTCCTACGGTTCAGGGTATTCAGGTGCTTCGAAGGTGTTAACCGGATCTCCAGATTCTCTTTCTTACCCCATTGGACAAGTATTCGGAAGTGGACAATATGTGTTCTCTTTTCCTCAGCCGGTCTACACAACAAGCGATTACTCTACCAAACCCTTCAGCAATCAGCTGCACGACAACGTAAACAAATCGCTATTCTTCAGCTTAACCATTCCATTGTTTAACGGATTCTCGAACGATGTAAATATCAAAAGAGCTCAATTGACACGTGCAGACAAAGAACTTTCAGTTCAACAAACCAAAGTGCAATTGGAACAAGAAGTACGCAAAGCGTATCTCGATGTCACCCGCGCAAAAGCAAACTACGAAGCAACGCAAAAAGCAGTAGAAGCAAGTCATCTAGCGTTCGATTGGAACGAACTTCGATTCAATCAAGGCGTCGTGGGTATGTCTGAATACCTCGATGCGCGCAACCGCTTGCAGCAAGCTGAATCGAATTTTGTTCGAAGTAAATACGACTGGATTTTTAAACGGAAAATAATCGACTTCTACATGGGAGTCCCGCTAATGTCACAACCATGAAAAACAAAAAAAGATGGATCTGGATTTCAATAATCGTTGTGATTGTTGCAGTCATTGTATTGCCAATGATATTCGGTTCTGGAGATGCAAAGGTGGTGACACTCGGAAAATCTGAAAAGAGAGATTTGAGTGAAGTGGTGGCTGCAAGCGGAAAAGTTCAGCCTTCTGTTGAAGTAAAAATTCAGTCGGAAGTTTCAGGTCAAATTGTTGAACTGCCTGTGAAGGAAGGAGATTACGTTCAGAAGGGACAATTGCTCGTTCGCATCAATCCAGATTTGTATGTCTCTGCACTCAGTCGCGCGGAAGCCGCATTGAACACAGCAAAGAGTAATTTGTCTAGCGCGAAAGCACGCCTAACACAAGCGAAGGCGCAAAAGCGTTTGCAAGAAACTACCCTTGCGAGACTTTCAAAATTAATCTCGCAAAAGGCAATCTCACAAGCCGAATTCGACAACGCAAGCAGCGCATTAGAATCGTCAGTAGCCGAAGTTGAAGCCGCGGAAGAAAGCGTGCACAGCGCAAACTTTGCAATCGCTAGCGCGGATGCTGGAAAGAGCGAAGCCCAAGAAAACTTAAGAAGAACAACCATCGTTGCGCCTATATCAGGAACCGTTACTGCTCTTGCAAAGGAACTCGGAGAAACAGTCCTCGGAAACAACATGATGAGTGGCGATGTGATCATGAAGGTTTCTGTTTTGAATGAAATGGAAATAGATCTGGAAGTCAACGAAACAGATATTGTTCATGTGCAAGTAGGAGATACCGCAGATGTGGAAATAGATGCGTTCAGCGATCAAATTTTCAAAGGCGTTGTGACCGAAGTGGGATATTCAGCGTTGAACTCCGGACAAGGCCTCGCAGCTAGCACAGAGCAGGTAACAAACTTCTCGGTGAAGGTGAAAATTGTGAAAGAATCGTATGCTGGCGTGAATGGAAATTCAGAGAACAATTCTCCTTTCAAACCGGGCATGAGCGCAACCGTGAAAATTCACACAGACGAAGCCAGTCAAGCCCTTTCGGTACCAACGGCTGCTGTGACAACTCGAGCAGATTCACTTCAAAACAATATCTCATTAACTGTAGTCTTCGTGAAAAAAGCAGACAATACGGTCGAGATGAAACAAGTTCAAACCGGCATTCAAGACGGAACATTTATTCAAATTACAAACGGATTGAACGAAGGAGAAGAAATTGTTACGGGCCCGTATGAACTCTTATCGAAAGATCTTTCAAACGGAGATAAGATAAAGTTAGAGGAGAAGAAATAATGTATTTGTGTTTGGAAACCGCTACGCGGAATTGCAGTGTTGCCCTCATCAAAGACAACGTCCTTGTCGATCTTTTTGAACGCGAAGAAAATGAATTCGTTCATGCCGAAGCACTGCACCAAATGATGAAAGATATTCTTGATCGAAACCATCTGAAACCTTCAGACTTGGTTGGAATCGCAGTTGGAATTGGTCCAGGCTCATACACCGGTTTGCGCATTGGTGTCACCGCAGCAAAAGGGCTGGCATACGCTTTAAACATTGGAATGGTGCCTATCACAACAGGAGAACTTTTGGTTAATTCGGTTGGAAAAGAAACGGATTTTACCCCCGTTGCATTAATCGATGCGCGAAGAGACGACGCCTATGTTTATGTGAATGGAAGTTGGTCATTCGCTACGCTGAATGAAGCATGGCGAGCCAACCTCGAAATTGAAAAGGCAATTTTTGTCGGAGATGCGGCGTTCAAGATGAATAATCTATTGGGAAAGGAAGATCAAGTGAAAGCAATCTCTCCAAGCGCGAAACATTTTGCAGGGCTATTACCCAATGAATCCTCTAAATTTGAAGAGCACATGGCGCAAACTGAACCGTTCTACATGAAGGAATTTGTTCCAACCGAATCGAAAAAAAATATGTTGAATGGATAAGTTGAAGAAGCTCATTGTCGGATTTCTATTTTTAGGACTTTTATTCGTCCCTATGCATTCATGCACAGACCGAAGTCAAATGCTGAATCAAATTTCTTTTTCAATCAATGTGAATGTTTTCGAACCAGCATTTTTCGATTTAACTGTCCCAACAGGTTGGGTCTATTACAATGGAAACACAGTAGATTTAATTATTTACCGAAACGACCTCGATAATTTTTCGGCATACGACGCTCGAAGCACACACAATCCAAGCAATCCGTGTTATGTCAAGGTGAACTCAGATAACGTGACCATTTCAGATACCTGCTCGGGAAGCAAATGGCTGCTTTCAGATGGAAGCCTAATCAACGGCCCTGCGCAATATAATTTGCTTCAGTACAATGCCAATTACAACTCGGTAACCGGATACCTTCACTTGTATAATTAATTGTTTTATGAAAATTGAACACATTGGCATTGCAGTGAAAGACATTGCAGCTTCAAACGAAATTTTTTCGGCACTCCTGGGAGTAAAACCATACAAGGAAGAGCGCGTTGAATCTGAACATGTCATCACTTCGTTCTTCCAAGTTGGAGAGTCGAAAATAGAATTACTTCAAGCCACTTCACCGGATAGCGCAATTGCAAAATTCCTCGAAAAGAACAAGGAAGGAATGCACCACATAGCCTTCGAAGTTCAAGACATTTATGCTGAAATAGAACGCTTGAAATCTGAGGGTTTCACCATGATTCACGAAGCTCCGAAAGAAGGCGCAGACAACAAGCTCATTGCCTTTCTTCATCCGAAAAGTAGCAATTCAGTTTTGGTGGAATTGTGTCAAGAACGCGTCTAAAAAAAATGTATCTTCGCCTCACTTCAAATTAAGACTATGATTTCGTTTCAACGTGCAAACATTATTTTAGGTTGGTTCATGTTTATGGCAGCAACCGCTGTGTACATGATGACCCTCGAACCAACAATGCCTTTCTGGGATTGTGGAGAGTTCATTGCCTCAGCCTACAAACTCGAAGTAGGTCACCC
>CANGEF010000021.1 GCA_947452685.1 Flavobacteriales bacterium
ATTTATATGCACCGTTATCGTCCGACATACGACATGTTTGCACGTCCGATTTCTGAATATCCCGCCAAATGCGAGCAAGCGGCTTCCATCATGCTCATGATTCAAAACACTTTGGATCCACGCGTTGCGCAACATCCGTATGAGTTAATCACCTACGGTGGAAACGGTGCTGTCTTTCAAAACTGGGCGCAGTATCGTTTGGTGATGAAGTATTTGAGTGAGATGACTGAAGAACAAACGTTGGTGATGTACAGCGGTCATCCGATGGGGCTATTCCCTTCTAGCCCTTCTGCACCGCGTGTTGTGGTAACGAACGGCATGATGATTCCGAATTATAGCAAGCCCGACGATTGGGAAAAATTCAATGCGTTGGGTGTAACGCAGTACGGACAAATGACTGCGGGATCTTACATGTACATAGGTCCGCAAGGCATTGTGCACGGCACAACCATTACGGTTATGAATGCGGCGCGTATGCTTCGTAACAAGCGCGGCGATAAAAATATTTACGCGCGTGCAGCGGAAGGATTGTTGTTCGTTACCGCTGGATTAGGCGGCATGAGCGGCGCGCAGCCCAAGGCAGGAAATATTGCAGGTTGCGTTTCAATTACAGCAGAGGTAAATCCGAAAGCTGCAACGAAGCGCTTCGAACAAGGTTGGGTAGATGAACTCATTGACAACATTGATGAGTTGTGTACACGAACGCAAGAAGCATTGAAAGTTGGAAAAGCACACAGCTTTGCCTTCATTGGAAATATTGTTGAGGTGTGGGAAGTCTTTGCTGAACGAGGCATTCACATTGACTTGGGTAGCGATCAAACTTCGTTGCACAACCCTTGGGCAGGAGGATATTATCCGGTTGGACTTTCTTACGAAGAGAGCAACACGCTCATGGCAGAGAACCCTTCACTCTTCAAAGAAAAAGTTGAAGAGTCACTTATTCGTCATGCTGCTGCGGTTCAAAAGCACAGTGAACAAGGCATGTATTTCTTCGATTATGGAAATGCATTTTTGTTGGAAGCTTCGCGTGCAGGAGCGAATGTGATGGCTGATGTTCCAACGCTCGAGCGCGAATTCAAATACCCGTCTTACGTTCAAGATATTTTAGGACCACTCTGTTTCGACTACGGATTCGGGCCGTTCAGATGGGTATGTGCAAGCGGAAAGTCAGAAGACCTCGATGCTACTGATGCTATTGCGTTAGAAGTTATGTTGAAGTTGAAAGAAACAGCACCAGCTGAAATTCAACAACAATTAGCCGACAACATTCAATGGATTCGTGAGGCGAAGAGCAACAAATTGGTTGTTGGTTCTCAAGCCAGAATTTTATACGCCGACGCGCAAGGAAGAATGGAAATTGCAGCGGCATTCAACAAAGCCATTGCTGAAGGAAAAATTGGTCCTGTAGTTTTAGGAAGAGATCATCACGATGTGAGCGGAACCGATTCTCCATATCGCGAAACCAGCAACATCTATGACGGCTCTCGCTTCACAGCAGACATGGCGGTGCAAAACTTTGTTGGTGACGCTTTCCGCGGAGCAACATGGGTGAGCTTGCACAACGGCGGTGGCGTTGGTTGGGGAGAAGTAATTAACGGTGGATTCGGAATGTTACTCGACGGCAGTGAAGCGTGCGATAAGAAATTACGCAGCATGTTGCACTGGGACGTTAACAACGGAATCGCACGTAGAAGTTGGGCACGAAACAAAGAAGCGGTTTTCGCTATTGAGCGCGCCATGGAACAAGAGCCGTTATTGAAAGTTACACTTCCACAAGAAGTGAAAATTTCACTCGACTCGTTTATTCATTAAGCAACACCTTTCACTACCGAAGCTACCGGTTCAATGGTATCCTGATAAACAGGACCTACGTATTCTTCGTCGTAAGACAAAGCTAAATTCAACACATAAAAAACGTTGAACAAGCAAACGAAGAAAGCGTCGGTATACGTGCGTTTTCCAAACGACTGCGCTAGTTGAACCAACACTTTAAATCCAAAGAAAATATTCAGCACGGGAATGGCGAAATACCAAACGTGTTTTGCAGGTCGTCCAATAATTTTCATGACAACCATCAGATCCCAAATGGGAACAAAAGCTGCTGCCATGGGCTGATTGGCCTTCGCAAACAATTTCATTTTGGAAACAAATCCGACAAGGATAATAAATCCCGCGATAAGTATGAGGTGAGGCTGTTTCGCCCACACCTCTTGCAAAGCAACAGTTAAGTTCATAATCTTTTTAGTTAGGTAATTGAAAGACGCAGAAAGTCGGGGTTAGTTGCCTTAACTTCTTGATTTTGAATACTGATAAATATTATTTTTTTCCTTTCTGGCCTGATTCTTTCGAAAGCGTTGTAAATTCGCCACATGCGGAAAGGACTGTTAATTGTACTCATCATGCAGCTTTCAAGTTTAAGCTTGTTTGCTGGTGGATTACTTACAGAAATCTGCCGCATTCCTTTGCTTATCGAACATTTCGAGGAGCACGAAAAAAAGAACCAAGAAATTTCATTCCTTACTTTTCTAAGTGAACATTACGCACAAACAGATTCAAGTGATAGCGAACACGGAAACCTTCCGTTCAAATCGCAAATGCACACTTCTTCGATTCTTTTGGCCTTAGATTTAAAGAACAGACAACCCGAACCGATTGAATTTATTGAAACTCGATCATTCGTATTTCCATCTTCTATTGGAAATGTAGCCCACGCATCTGTTGTGGTGTTTCAGCCTCCTCAGTAAAACCTGATTTGCGGTCTTCTGCGCTCTTCCTTCATTTTTTTTAACGCCTCAATGTAAGAGGCCATCTCATTATTCAAAATTTTATTATGCTTTCAAGAATTATTCAATTCTCGGTTGGAAACAAACTCATCATTGGCATACTCACGCTTGCCCTTATTGGATGGGGGGTGTATGAAGTGACACAACTTCCTATTGATGCCGTTCCAGACATTACCGA
Source organism: Flavobacteriales bacterium (assembly GCA_947452685.1). GTDB lineage: Bacteria > Bacteroidota > Bacteroidia > Flavobacteriales_D > Sanyastnellaceae > CAIZGX01. The sequence continues at coordinate 2,962 of CANGEF010000021.1, forward strand.
CAACCAAGTTCAAATCATTACAGTTAGTCCTGCGCTGGGAGCGACTGACATTGAGCGTGTTATTACCATTCCCATTGAACAAGGAATTAGCAACATTCCAGGCAGAAAAGAACTGCGTTCTTTCTCGCGATTCGGACTATCGCTTATTACCATCGTGTTCGATGAAGAAACAGATGTGTATTGGGCGAGACAGCAAATTGCAGAGCGTCTTCAACAAGTGCAAGGGAGTATTCCTCCTGGCATTGGTAAACCGGAAATGGCGCCTGTTACCACAGGCCTTGGAGAGATTTACCAATACACTGTTCGTCCTGCGCCGGGTTATGAAAATAAATACTCACTCAGTGAATTGCGCACCATTCAGGACTGGTACATTCGAAAGCAGTTGCTCGGAACCCCGGGCGTAGCAGACGTTTCAAGCTTCGGAGGAAATTTGAAGCAGTACGAAATTGCTGTTCAACCACAATGGATTGCCGCACGTGGAATTACACTTGACAACATATTGAAGGCCGTTGAGAAAAATAACAGCAACACAGGTGGGTCTTACATTGAGAAAGGTCCGCAAGCCCTTTTCATTCGAACAGAAGGTCTAACGCAATCGACAAATGATCTCGAATGGATTGTAGTTGGATACCAAAATGAAACTCCCATTTACTTGCGCGATGTTGCTCAAGTTAAAGAAGGCAAAGCCAATCGATTTGGCGCAATGTGCTACAACGATGAGGGCGAAACTGTAGGTGCAGTTGTAATGATGTTGAAAGGCGCGAATTCTTCCATTGTAATTGAAGATGTGAAGGCGCGCATGGAAGAAATTAAGAAAACACTTCCCGAAGGAATAGTTGTTGAACCTTTCTTAGATCGAACAAAAATGGTGAACAACGCCATTCATACAGTTGAATCCAATCTTATTGAAGGAGCGCTTATTGTCATTTTCGTTTTGGTCTTGTTTCTTGGACAACTAAGAGCTGGATTGTTAGTCGCTTCGGTTATTCCGCTTGCCATGCTATTCGCGGTAGGTATGATGAATTTGTTTGGCGTAAGTGGAAACCTTATGAGTCTTGGGGCCATTGACTTCGGAATGATCGTAGACGGCACTGTGATCATTATTGAAGCCGTCATGCATCAAATTACCCATCACAAAAAATGGAAGGAGCGACAAGCCTATTCGCAAAACGAGATGAACGAAGAAGTAAAAAGTGCATCCAGTCGTATTTTGAATTCCGCTGTATTCGGACAATTGATTATTCTCATTGTTTACTTGCCACTTTTAACGCTATCCGGTATTGAAGGAAAAATGTTTAAGCCCATGGCTCAAACGTTAATCTTTGCAATTATAGGCGCCTTCATTCTATCCTTAACCTATGTACCTATGATGGCATCGTTGGTCCTTCCTAAGGAATTAAAGAGCAACAAAGTTTCCTTTTCAGACCGCATGATGATATTCATTGAACGCAATTATCAGGGTTCACTTGAGCGAATTTTCAAGCGTTCAAAGCTGGTTATTCTACTCACAATTTTCATTTTCATTTGCGCAGTATTCACTTCAACATTTCTCGGAGGAGAATTCATTCCGAAATTGGAAGAAGGCGATTTCGCTGTTGAAACCCGTGTGTTAACAGGCAGTAATTTGAACACCACTATTGAGACTTCGCAGAAAGCTACCCACTTGCTTCTTGAGAAATTTCCTGAGATTGAAAAGATTGTTACGAAGATCGGAAGCGGCGAAATTCCGACCGATCCCATGCCTATGGAAGCAGGAGACATGATGATTATTTTGAAGCCAAAGAGTGAATGGACTTCGGCAAAAACATTCGATGAATTGGCTGAAAAAATGGGTGAGGAAGGAAAGAAAATTCCTGGACTCACTCTCGGATTTCAGTACCCTGTTCAGATGCGATTCAATGAGCTCATGACCGGAGCAAGACAAGACGTTGTCTGCAAAATTTATGGTGAAGATTTAGACACGCTCGCTCACTATGCGGCTGAGCTTTCGAAAATAGCCGAAGGCATAGAAGGCGTAAAAGACATTTATGTTGAATCGGTAACCGGGATGCCACAAATGATTGTGAAGTTGAGACGCGACCAACTTGCTAAATATGGCATTACAGTGGAAGAAGCAAACGCTTGGATTGAAACATCGTTTGCCGGAAAAACAGCAGGGTCTGTTTATGAAGGTGAAAAAAGATTCGACATTGTTATTCGTTCCGATGAAAATTTCAGAAACAAAACAGAAGACGTTTTGCAAATGATTGTGACCAATAGAAACAACGTAGCTATTCCGCTTTCTGCTATTGCCACCATTGAAGAAACCAATGGCGTGAATCAAGTGCAACGAGAAAACACCCGCAGACGAATTATCATCGGATTCAACGTGCGTGGCAGAGATGTGCAATCGGTTGTTCAAGACTTGAAAAACAAAGAAGAGAAGGATATTAATTTTCCAGATGGATACAGCGTGAACTATGGTGGAACATTCGAAAATTTGACTGCCGCAAAAGCGCGATTGTCGATTGTTGTTCCCATAGCTCTCTCTATGATTTTCTTGCTGTTGTATTTTGCATTGGGCAGTATTAAAGACAGCTTGCTTGTTTATACGGCCATTCCGCTTTCTGCCATTGGCGGCATATTCACGTTGTTCATTACTGGAACGAATTTCAGTATTTCCGCCGGTGTTGGATTCATAGCCCTATTCGGAGTTGCCGTGTTGGAAGGAATCTTAATGATTGCTGAATTCAAACGATTGGAAAATGAAGGTTGGACAGACTTTAGACGCATTGCTGCACAAGGAACGAAAATTCGCTTGCGTTCAGTATTAATGACTGCCTTGGCACCGTCGCTCGGATTTATTCCTATGGCTGTATCACAAGGCGCTGGTGCTGAAGTTCAACGTCCGCTTGCACTCGTAGTTATTGGCGGGCTTATATCGGCTACCGTTCTGACTCTTTATGTTCTTCCCATTTTATACGTTTGGCAAAGAAACAGAGAGTCTCGAAAACGAGTGGTCATACCGGCAACTATTCTTCTCGCTCTGCTTTCCTTTTCATCGGTTCAGGCTCAACAAAAAGTAGGCGTCGAAGAATTAATTGCTTCCGCAGAAAAAAACAACTTGTCGATTCAAGCCGCAAAACTCAATTTTGAATCTGAAAGCAAGAAGGCAAGTGTTTATCGCAATTGGTCTCCTCTTTCTGTAAGCAATGAATACGGAAGTGTAAATAGCGCTGCAATGGATCATCGCATTTCCATTACAGAAGGTTTCCATTTACCCGGATATTCTTCCGCGTTGAATAATCAGAAGCTATTGAGTGCTCGAAAGGCTGAAGAGCAGATTTCGAAAACACGGAAAGAAGTTGTTCGATCCATTAAACAAGCTTATTTTTCATTGGCCATTCTTTCCAGAAAAATTTCTTTACTTGAAGAAAACATTTCACGAATAAAGGAAGTGGAAATACTCACCGCAAAGCGCATTGCGCTAGGAGATGAGACGTCTTATGCGAAGCTCATAGTGGACCAACAACGGGTTCAATTGGAACAACAAATTATTCAGTTTCAACTTGAAAAAAATCAACAGTTGTATTCACTTCAGCAGCTTGTAGGTTGGAATGGCGAATTGAATTTCGATCAGGCTGAATACACATTCAATTACAAGGCAATTCAAGGTGAAGAGTTCTCTAACTCGGAACTTCGCATGGCGAAATTGGAGCAAGAATTTATTCAATCGAATACCGCCATTTTGCAACAGTTGAAAAAACCCACACTTGAATTCTCGTTCAACAACATGTCTATTATTGGCTACCAAAACATTACCGGAACCGATGCCTACTACGGACCTTCAAAGAGATTTACTTCTCTCGGCGCCGCTGTTGTTCTTCCAACAGATAGAAAAAAACAAAATGCATACATCGCTTCAAACCTCATGGATTTAGATGTTCAATTGTTGAATACCAAACTGCTCGAACAACAATTCAGCGCACGACTAAATACCTTGTTCGAACAATTGCAAAAAGTAAATGAACAGTTGGCAAGTCTGGAGCAGTGGAGCAAAGACTCGGAACAAGCACAGGCTATCTCTTCTCAAATAACCAAACAGTTTGATACGGGAAATGTCAATTACATGGAATGGTCTTGGAACCTTCAAAATCTAATGCAGATGCAGTTGAACTATTGGTCTGCCCTTCAACTTAAAAACAATACACTCATTGAAATCGAATTCATTAAAGAAAAATAAATTTATGAAACGTCTACTTCCCCTTCTATTCCTATTTGCTGCTTGCGGCAGTGCTCCTGAAGAGCAAAAGAAAGAAGCCGCTGTGCAAACGCAGGTTCAACTGTCGGCCGATCAACTTGCTCAGTTGTCTGTGACTACGGAAAGTCCGCAGCAACTGGCCATTAACAGAACCATTCAAGGAACTGCAAAAGTTGAAGTGAATGCCAATGAGCGCATTCAAGTCACTTCTCCGTTCGGTGGATTCGTAGTTTCCAGCAACGTTATTCCCGGACAACAAATTAAAGTTGGGCAAGTTCTGGGTGTCATTGAAAACCCTGATTACATTGTTCTTCAGCAAGACTATTTACTCGCTAAAAACGAATATGAGTTGCTTCAAAAAAATGCTAAGCGACAAGAGGAACTTGCAGTTTCTCATGCAACCAGCGAAAAGAATTTTGAAGAAGTAAAATCGGCTGAACAATCTGCGCTCATTCGAATGATGGGATTGAAAGAAAAACTGAATTTGCTTGGAATACGTGCAGACAAACTAACTGCCAACAACATTTCTTCTAAGGTGAATGTTGTTGCGAAAAACAACGGAGTCGTTTCAGCCGTGAACGCTTCTGTTGGAAGCTATATTGCTGCAGACGCCGTTTGGATGAGTTATGTTGGAACTGAAAATCCAATTGCGAAAATTATTATTTTCGAAAAAGACCTTCCTTACTTAAGTGTTGGACAACCTGTTTTACTTACCGATTTAATGAATGCCTCAACAACGCTTTCGACAACCATTCAATTCATTCAACCTACGGTAGACGGGAATGGAAAAATAGAAGTCATTTGTTCACTTACAGGAAAATCTGCCGTTCCGGGATCAGTATGGAATGCAGATATTACCACTCCGAATTCAACCGGATGGATTATTCCGAAGGAAGCCGTTATTCAATTCGAAAAAGAGAATTATGTTTTTTTAGACAACGGCAATGGCCTGTTCGAAATGACTCCTGTAAACCTTGGATATACCAACAGTACGCAAGCAGAACTTCTTTCGGCAGATGCGCTGAAAGACTCGAAGATTGTAGTAAAAGGTGCCTACAACATTTTCATGCAGTTGAAGAACAGCTCTGAAGAATAAGTACTAATTTCACACTCCCATGAACGTTAAAACCATTCATTCATTCGACGAAATTCAAAAAATTCTCACCGAAGAAGTGGCGTCGCATTCGGCTACTTTCATGCTGTGCGATACCAATACGAGCGAACACTGCGTTCGTTTCCTATTGGAAACCATTCCTGCATTGAACGAAGTTCCGATTATTGAAATTCCAGAAGGGGAAGAAAGTAAATCTATGGAGATTGTAGCGCAGTTGTATGAGGAATTGCTTCATCACAATGCCGACAGACAAGCGCTTCTGCTTAATGTGGGTGGTGGAGTGATTACCGATATTGGCGGATTCGTTGCTTCAACATACAAAAGGGGAATTGACTTCATTAATATTCCAACCACCGTTATGGCGCAGGTAGATGCTGCTATGGGCGGTAAATGTGGTATTGATTTGATGGATGTAAAAAACGCCGTTGGACTGTTCAGTTGGCCGCTAAGCGTGCTTGTTTTTACAGGGTTCTTAGATACCCTTCCTGAAAAAGAATTGAAATCTGGTTTCGCTGAAATGTTGAAGCACGCGCTTATTGCAGATGCTGATTATTGGGAAGCACTTTCACATGTCAATCCCAACGAAGCCTCTCACATTGCAGTCTTCGTTAAACGCTCGAACGAAATCAAATCAGAGATCACGAAAGAAGACCCGAATGAACGTTCGGTTCGGAAGAAATTGAACTACGGACATACTGTTGGACATGCCATAGAGTCTTACTTTCTTTCGAAATCCACGCCTATTACACACGGTAATGCAATTGGATGGGGAATCGTGCTCGAGAATCGAATAGCCGTAAAGTTGGGAATGCTCAATGCTTCCTTAGCGCAAACAATTGAAAACAGAATACTCGATATTTTCGGAGCATTGCCTTCCTTCAACAAAGAAGAGCAAGAGCAAATTTTTCAATTCATGATGAACGACAAGAAAAATAAGAACGGTCTGTTCAATTTTTCACTTATCCGAGAAATTGGAGATTGTTTAATACAGGTTGAAGTGAGCGAAGAAATTGCACGAGAGGTAATTTCGGTTTAATCAATATTTTCCCGTTGAAGTTGAAGGGAGGTGCTTAAATTTGCACCTTCATTCAACACACATGGAAATTCCAAGCAAATACTCTCCAACCGAGACGGAAGACCGCATTTACGCAATGTGGCTAGAGAAGAAGGTTTTCAAATCTCTTCCTAACAACAAGCCCGCGTACACCATTGTTATTCCTCCGCCAAACGTCACGGGTGTCTTGCACATGGGACACATGTTGAATAACACCATTCAAGATTTGCTCATTCGTCGTGCGCGCATGCGCGGCTACAACGCCTGCTGGGTGCCGGGTACCGACCACGCCTCTATTGCTACGGAGGCGAAGGTGGTTCAGAAACTGCGCAAAGAGGGAATCAAAAAATCTGACCTTTCTCGCGATGCGTTCATGGAGCACGCGTGGGAATGGACGCACAAGCACGGTGGAATTATTTTAGATCAATTGAAGAAGTTGGGAGCGAGCTGCGATTGGGATCGCACGCGTTTCACCATGGATCCGAAATATTACGAAAGCGTAATCGACTGTTTCATTGACCTTCACAAAAAAGGAAAAATCTATCGCGGCGAGCGCATGATCAACTGGGATCCTGCTGCACTTACAGCATTATCAGACGAAGAAGTAATACACAAGGAAATACAATCGAAGTTGTACTTCTTAAAATATCAGATTGAAGGAACCAACGAATTCTTAACTGTTGCCACTACACGTCCGGAAACCATTCTAGGCGATACCGCCGTGTGCGTGAATCCGAAAGATGAGCGTTACACACACCTTCACGGAAAGAAAGTGATTGTTCCTTTGGTGAACCGCGCTGTTCCTGTTATTGCAGATGAATATGTTGAAATAGAATTCGGAACGGGTTGCTTGAAAGTAACTCCTGCTCACGATCAAAACGACTTTATGTTGGGTGAAAAATACCAGCTCGAAGTGATAAATATGATGAATGCCGACGGAACCATTTCCGAAGCAGGAGGCATGTATGTGGGTCAAGAGCGCTTTGCGGTTCGTGATCAAATTGCAAAAGATTTAGATGCCGCCGGTTTGTTAGCCAAGACCGAAGAGCACTTGAATAAAGTTGGATATTCAGAACGCACAGATGTGGTTATTGAACCACGCCTTTCGTTGCAGTGGTTCGTAGACATGAAAGACCTGAGCAAGCCTGCTTTGGAAAACGTAATGAACGACACCATTCGCTTCTTCCCTCCGAAATTCAAGAACTCGTATCGCAACTGGATGGAGAACATCAAGGACTGGTGTATCTCTCGTCAATTGTGGTGGGGACATCGCATTCCGGCTTTCTACGCACCTGATGGAAGTTGCGAAGTTGCGAAAAATATCGAAGACGCTGTTACACAGTTTCAAGCCAAAGGTGCTTCATGGAGTGCTGCCGATTTGAAGCAAGACGACGATGTTTTGGACACTTGGTTCAGCTCATGGTTGTGGCCAATAAGTGTGTTCGACGGATTCTATTCGAAAGAAGAATTGGACTACTACTACCCTACCGCAGATTTGGTAACAGCTCCAGAGATTATGTTCTTCTGGGTAGCTAGAATGATCGTGGCAGGATATGAATACGTTGGAAACTTCCCTTTCAAAAACGTTTACTACACGGGTATCGTTCGCGATAAGCAAGGAAGAAAAATGAGCAAGTCGTTGGGCAATTCACCCGATCCGATTGAACTCATGGAACAGTTCGGAGCAGACGGTGTTCGTGTTGGAATGTTGCTTTCTTCTCCTGCCGGAAACGACCTTCCATTCGATGAATCGTTGTGCGAGCAAGGAAGAAATTTCGCAAATAAAATTTGGAACGCTTTCCGTTTGGTGAAGAATTGGGAAGAGAAGATTGATGCTTCACTTGAGCAGCCTGAATCTTCCGCCATTGCTGTGAAGTGGATGAACAATCGCTTCGAGCAAGTGCTTGCTGAAATGGAAGACGGTTACGATAAGTTCCGCATTAGCGAAGTGTTGATGCAGACGTACAAATTAATTTGGGACGACTTCTGCGCTTGGTATTTGGAAATGGCGAAGCCATCTTACGGAAAAGGAATTGATTCGAAAACATACAACGACACGCTTGATATTTTCAAAAATTTATTGAAAGTGTTGCATCCGTTTATGCCTTTCCTAACGGAAGAAATGTGGCAGCATATGGACGCTTGGAAGAGCGAATCGGAAATGATTTGTATTTCGAATTGGCCTGCAGCAAAAGCTTTCGATGCGAACATTCAAAAAGAATTTGAAGAGTTTGAGCAATTGGTGACTGAAGTACGTAACGTTCGCAAAAAGCAAAACCTTCCAAACAAAGAAGCCTTGGTTGTTTCATTCATGAAAACAGCAAATAGAAATTCTTCTTTTGATGCAGCGTTCAAACATTTGTGCAACATTACTGAATTGAATGAAGTGTCTGAGAAGATGAATCCTTCATTTAGCTTCATGGTGAATGGCGTGGAGTATTTCATTCCTTACACAGCTTCAGTAGATGTGGAAGCAGAGCAAGCGAAGATGAAGGAAGAGTTGGTTTATCTCGAAGGATTCTTAAAGTCAGTTGAGGCGAAGCTTTCGAATGAACGCTTCGTTCAGAACGCTCCTGCAGCTGTATTGGAAGGCGAGCGTAAAAAACAATCTGACGCGTTAAGCAAGATCGCGGCGATTAAAGAACAGCTCGGATAATCGAATTTATTTCTTTCGTGTTGAAATGAAATCGCGAACGATTTTCTTTTCAGCGAAAGCTTTGTTCCAACTGTCGTGTTTGACATCTGGATAAGAAATGAGGTGAACATTCGTGTTCACCTTTTTTGTTGCGTTCACCATGCGAACTGAATTCTCGTAGGGAACAACATTATCGGCCTTTCCATGAAAGGCCCATACTGCGGTTTGCGTATTGTTTTTCGCTTGTGCAATATCGCCACCCCCGCAAACCGGCATTGCTGAAGCAAAGCGATGCGGCTGACGCGCAATGTATTCCCACGTGCCGTATCCACCCATGCTTAATCCAACAATGTACATGCGCGTGGTATCAATCATTGTAGAGTTCAACACGAGCGAATCAATTCCATCCATCAACACCTGCATGGGCCAACTGGGATTTTTTTTCATCGTATGTTGAATGGCTTTCCAATCGACATCGGTCCATCTTTGATCGGTTGGACATTGCGGTGCCCAAAGAATATAATGTTCCAAACCCGCGGCTTTCAAGGTTTCCATAAAGACCGGCAAACCCACCTTGGTTTGAGCAAGATTGTCACTTCCCCGTTCTCCAGCACCGTGTAAAAACAAGATAAACGGAAGTCTGGCCTCGTAATCTCCATTCACAACAAACTCTTGCAACGGTAATTTTTTTCCATTTGAAACAAGAAATTTCGCCTGCTGTGCTTGGGTTTCAGCAAAAGCAAGGAGACAAAACAGCAACAGATTAATGCGCATAGAAATGAAATTTATTCATGGAAATGAATGTCAAAGATAGCCCTTCAACAGACCATGACGGAGTAATAACTCGTTTGAAAAAGAAAACAAAAGTTATGAAAACGACTCGCACCCTTTTCAAAACACTCGATGAAGTAGTGTTTGAAACCCGAAACAAAATGTATGGCGCCTATACGCTTCGTAAAAACTACGGTCGCCGAACGTTACTCTCCACAGCCATGGGCATTTGCTTGGTATCTGGATTCCTCTTCGTGCTCACGCTTTCAAACAAGGCCATAGAGAAAAAAGTACCGGAAGTACAAATGACACAATTAGCCACGGTTCGACTAGACCAGATAAAAATTCAACCAAAAAAAGAGGTGAAGAAGCATTCGCTTGTTGAGAAGCAACAGAGCGGAGGCGCGGAAAATAGGACCATTAACGTTGTTGATCATACAACGAAGAAGACCCATGTTTTCTCACGATTCGGAGGGATTGGCCTTGGTGGAGACGACGATGACTTCTTTGGTTTTCCGGAAGAACCCAACTTTTCTGTAGACACAACGACGGTGAAAAAGAAAAAAAATAACAATTTCAAAACATTCGCTCAGTTTATGCCTGAATTCCCAGGAGGGGTGTCTGAACTATACGCCTATCTTCAAGAGAATATTTATTATCCAGAGCGAATGAAAACACTCGGTATCGAGGGCACAGTCTATGTTTCCTTTGTTATTGAAGAAGACGGTAGTATCTCTAGAGTAGCCATAGAGCGCGGCATTGAGAATGGTGAAGAGTTGAATAAAATAGCAGTGAAGGCCATTCAAAAAATGCCAAATTGGATCCCTGGTAGAAGCGGAAATGCGTCCGTTGCTGTAAAACAAACTATTCCTATTCAATTTTCACTGGTAAACGATTAAATTTGCACCCTATGCTAAAAAAGCCGCTGCTCATTAGTCAGATTATTATGGTAGGAGTATTCATTGGAATGGCCATCTTTTGCATGGCCTCCAGTGCGTTAGACAACACCTTGCCGGGCCAACGTAAATATTGGTTCGCCCTTGTGTTGGTGCTGTATGCTGCAATGCGCGCAAGAAGAATTTTCAATGCGTGGAAAGAATTAAAATCTGAAAAAAACCACTCATGAAAAAATTAATCTTCATAGCGCTCGTGGGCGTTTTGCTAGCTAGCTGCGGGAACTACGACACAACAGCACAGGGAATCTCTTCCGGAGAATTGAAAATTGGGGTTGACGAAAGTTACAGCCTCATGATGCAATCTCAAATTCCAGTTTACCAGCAGATTTACGACAAAGCGAAAATCAAACCTACCTATTCAACGGAAGAGGAAATCATTCGCTTGCTACTTGCAGATAGCATTCAAGCGGCTATTATTAACCGTCCGCTTACACAAGCCGAATTAGATTTCTTTGCATCGAAGCAACGCTTACCAGAGTCTGTGAAAATTGCTACAGACGCTATTGCACTTATTATTCATCAGGACAATCAAGATTCTGTGTTAACACTTGATCAAGCGAAACAAGTTCTAGGCGGACAGATCACCAATTGGAGTCAGATTAATCCTTCGAACAAAAACGGAGACATTCGCATCATCTTCGATCACAACGGATCGTGCAATGCGCGCTATGTGCAAGAGAATTTTTTGAACGGTGGTGGAATGCCAGCGAACTTCTTTGCCATGGACAGCACCGCTGCAGTGATCAACTATGTTCATGACAATCCGGGAGCCATTGGAATTATTTCAGTTAGCTGGATCACTGATCCGGAAGACAAGGTTACCAAGGCTTTCAGAGATAAAATAGACGTTGTGGGTATTTTGAACAACACCCTCACTGATCATCCTGAAAGAGTGAGATACCCATTCCAAGCCTATGTATTCGACAAGAGCTATCCGTTTACCCGCGATGTCTATGCCATTCGCACGGGATTGAAGGGAACGGTAGGAACAGGATTCATTTCCTTTTTGAACGGAGAGAAAGGCCAATTGATCATTCACAAAATGGGCATGGTTGCTGCTACGTCGCCAACACGAGTAATTCGAATAAAAGATTAAACCTGAAATAAGTAAACATGAATATGAAAAACCTATTCACCATCCTGGTAGCCAACTTGCTACTTCTTTCGTGCACTGCACAGAAAACGCCACTGGAGCTGAACCCAGCATTCGACCCTATTCGCACTTCAACCTTGAATGAGCGCTATGAAAAAGCACTTCGCGATTTGGCTACTATGCCCAACAGTGCAGAGAAATTTGCGGTAGATGGATATAACTATTTAGAGTGGGCATTTGACGGCAAATTGATTGATGCTAGCAAAACTGCTGAAGCGAAAGAAGCGTTCTTAGCTGGTGTGAAAGCCGATTCTCTTTTCCCATTGAACTATGTTGGATTGGGAAGAATTGAGTTGCGCGAAGGAAACGGTGGAAAGGCCGATACGTATTTCGCAAAGGCTCGTGGCATTGTAGACAACAAGAAAAACAAAGCAACCAAAGATTTAAAATACACGACTTACATTGCTATTGCTTCAGCAAACCTTGCTGAAAATGCAAAAAATCTAAATGCTGCTAAAACCGCATTGGACGCATTGGCCGAGATTCAAATTGAAAACAAAGCCATTGTTCTTCAATTGGGCCTAACCTTGGGAGACTACAACAGCTTCAAAGAAATTAACGACCAGTCGAAAGCAATTACCCAATACAACAAGTGTTTGGAAATTGATTCAAAATATGTTCCTGCTTTGTACCGTAAAGCGAAATTGTATCGCGGTGCGAAAAACAACGACGAAGCTTTGAAATTCTTCAACGAGGCCATTGCAACTGATCCGACTTTCGCACCTTCATACCGTGAAAAAGCTGAGCTTTTGAAAGACCGTGGACAATTCGAAGATGCCATTGCCGCATACGGAAAATACCTTGAACTAAACAACTCTTGTCGTGTTCAACAACGTTATGCTTCTTTCTTTTACTTAACGAAAAACTACGATCGCGCAATTACAGAGGTTACTGCTGCTATGCCATGTAACCCTGAGAACTATACTTTAAACCGTGTTTTGGGTTATTCATTTTTAGAATTGAAAAACTACACCGACGCGAAAAGTTACATGGATATTTATTTCGCTAAACAAGCCGTTAAAAACCAAGATGCCTCTGACTACATTAACTACAGCAAAATATGCATAGGGTTGGGTCAAGACAGTTTAGGAATTGTCTACTTAGAAAAAGCTATTGAGTTATTCCCAGAGTACACCGAAGGTTACAACGAAATTGCTACGATCTACACGAACAAAGCCATTGCTTCTAAAGGGAAAGAAAATGAAGCTCTTCGCGTTAAACTTTACAGCAAAGCTGCAGATTGGTATGAAAAGAAAATGGTGAAATTGGGTGCAGATGCAAAAGACCAATTCATTCAAGGGCAGATGTACTATTTCTCTCAACAATATGTTTTAGCAGACACCACCTTCCGCAGAAGTTCGGTTCGTTATCCGGAAGCATGGTTCTGGGTAGCTAAATGTCAAAACAAAATTGACCTTGCCGCTGTTACCGAAACCACACCTGCACAAGGATTAGCGAAGCCATTCTATGAAAAAGGAATTATCCTTGTTGGACAAGATCCTGCAGTTATTGAAAAGAACAAGAAGAACCTGGCAGAAGCTTATCAATACCTAGGATTGTACTACGGAAATATGGGCGATATCAATTGCTCTAAATCTGCTTGGAACAAAGTGCTTCAGTTAGATCCAGCGAATAAGTTTGCAAATCAACTCTTGGTTACTCCAGAAACGCTAGATGCCGAATTGGTTGCAGCACCTGGCGATTGCCAATTGGTGGTTTATCCTGAAGTTCCTAAAGAATCCACAGAAGGAACAGAAGGAAACTAATCTCGACTTCCGAAAGCGGCAAGTGTTCACTTTCCTCTTTTAATAACTCCCAATACTTCCTGAAAAGGAAAGCATTGGGAGTTTATTTTTGAAGTACAATTTGTACTATGGAAAACGCAATGCGATTGAAAGAACTTTCAGACGATCTTCACAACAACATTAACGAGCTGCTTTCGGGTAAAATGTCGCCCGCGCAGACGCAACATCTAGTTGAATTATGCAGTGAACTCTACGAAAAACTTATTGTTCTTCGTTTCAAGGCTTTCACAGAAACAATTACTCCTGCTGAAAAAATGCAAGCGGTTCTAGAAACGTCTGAACCGATTAAGATAGATACCACTCCAGTTTCAGCACCACCGGAATTGGTGAATCAAGTGAATTTGATTGATGCTATCAAGGAGGTGGAGCAGGATGTTGCACAAGATTCTACGAAAGATGCAAATGCTTTGCAAGATGTTTCACAAGATTCTTCGAAAAATGTTGCACAAGATGCAAATGCTTTGCAAGATTCTTCGAAAGATGTTGCACAAGATGCAAATGCTTTGCAAGATGTTTCACAAGATTCTTCGAAAGATGTTGCACAAGATGCAAATGCTTTGCAAGATTCTATGAAAGATGTTGCACAAGATGCAAATGCTTTGCAAGATTCTATGAAAGATGTTGCACAAGATGCTTCGCAAGAGGAAGATGAGGAGAATGAAGACGAAGACATCGTTTTTCAATTGATACCGAATGACGAGCCGATTGCTGAAACACCCGTGATGACGGTCGTTACAGAGACACCTGTTGAAGAAGCGGCGAAGGGAGATGTGAAACCAATGGTTTCGTTGAACGATACGTTCAAAGAAAATGCAAGTCAGCAAGCGACTATTGCAAAGAAGTTAGAGGGTTCACCCATTAGTGACCTGAAGAAAAATATTTCATTGAACCAGCGTTTTCAATTCTGCAAAGATTTGTTCAAAGGCAACAACCAAGAGTATGAACTCATGTTGGAAAAACTGAACAATACCAATCGCGACGAGGCCATGCGTATTCTTCAAACGTTGAAAGATAAGTACAGCTGGAATCCAGATTCTATGGCAGCAAAAGACTTTACCGACTTGGTGAACAGACGCTATATGGCATGAAGCTATTCGTAGTCCCAACGCCCGTTGGTAACCTTGAAGACCTGACCCTGCGTGCCATTCGTGTATTGAAGGAGTGTGATTTCATTTTGTGTGAAGACACCCGAGTGAGCGTTCGGTTGCTGCATCACCTTGAATTTTCAAAACAATTGGTAGCCTTCCATCAACACAACGAGCACCAGAAACTCGATCACATTATTGAGCGCATTCAGCAATCGCAATCGGTAGCCCTAATTAGCGATGCAGGAACTCCTGGGATTTCAGATCCTGGATTTTTGTTGGTTCGCGCATGCATTCAAAACAACATTCCTGTTGAGTGCCTTCCAGGCCCAACGGCTTTCGTTCCGGCACTTGTGAATAGCGGACTTCCAACCGATAAATTTATTTTCGAAGGATTCCTTCCACAAAAAAAAGGAAGAGAAACACAACTCAAGCGAATAGCTGAAAACCCTTTCACTTCCGTCCTATATGAGTCTCCTCACCGCATGGTGAAATGCCTAGAACAGTTAATAAAATTCTGCGGTGAAGACCGCCAATGCTCTGTCTCGCGCGAAATATCTAAGAAATTCGAAGAAACGCGTCGCGGAACACTTGTTGAACTTTTAGCGCATTTCAGCACACACGAACCGAAGGGCGAGTTCGTAATTGTGCTAAATTCGCGTTCATGAATTTGAATCTTTCCCCTGAAGAAATTGTACGCAGAGAAGCACTCGCAAAATTGCGCGCGCTAGGCATTGACCCCTTCCCTGCTGAAGAATTTATTACCACTTCAAACGCCGAAGAAATAAAGGCGAACTACGAAGAAGGTAAACAGGTTATTGTTGCCGGACGACTCATGAATCAGCGTATTCAAGGAAAGGCCGGATTCGCAGATCTATTCGATTCAACCGGACGCATTCAATTGTACGTCAATCAAGATGCATTGTGTCCAGGTGAAGACAAATCGCTTTACCAAGATGTTGTTCGTCACCTCTTGCACTACGGCGATTTCGTGGGTGTGGAAGGAACGTTGTTCACTACAAAGTTGGGTGAAATTTCAATACATGTTTCAGGATTAAAAGTTCTTGCTAAATCGTTGAAGCCACTTCCAATGGTGAAGACAGATGCAGATGGAAAAGTGCACGACGCGTTCACCGATCCGGAATTGCGCTACCGCATGCGCTACGTAGATCTTGTTGTGAATCCGAAAGTGAAAGACACTTTCGTGAAGCGCACGAAGATTGTAAACGCTATGCGTAATTTCTTCAACGACAAAGGATATTTGGAAGTTGATACGCCTGTTCTTCAGGCTATTCCCGGAGGAGCTTCAGCTCGTCCGTTTATTACACACCACAACTCGCTCGACATTCCCATGTACTTGCGTATTGCGAATGAGTTGTATTTGAAGCGCTTGATTGTTGGTGGTTTCGACGGTGTTTATGAATTCAGCCGAAACTTCCGCAATGAAGGAATGGATCGTACGCACAATCCAGAATTTACGGTGATGGAAATTTATGTGGCCTACAAAGACTACAACTGGATGATGAATTTCACTGAGCAGATGTTGGAACATGTTGCCATGGAAGCTCTTGGAAAAACTGAAGTTCAGTTCGGAGAAAAAACATTAAGCTTTAAGGCTCCATTCGCGCGAGTTACCATGACCGATGCGATTAAGGAGTACACTGGGTTCGATATTACCGGAAAGTCTGAAGACGAGCTTCGTGCGAAGTGTTTGGAGTTAGGTTTAGATGCTGGAGAAAATTTGGGAAAAGGAAAACTCATCGATACCCTTTTCGGTGAAATGTGCGAGAAGCATTACATTCAACCAACCTTCATTACAGATTATCCTGTAGAGATGTCGCCCTTGTGTAAGCGACACCGCGAAAATCCTGAACTTACAGAACGCTTTGAATTAATGGTGAACGGAAAAGAATTGGCGAACGCTTATTCTGAATTGAACGATCCTATTGATCAACGCGAACGCTTCGAAGAGCAAGCGAGCCTGATGGAACGCGGCGATGATGAGGCCATGTTCATTGACTACGATTTCTTGCGTTCGTTGGAATACGGCATGCCGCCTACTTCAGGAATGGGTATTGGGGTAGATCGTTTAGTTATGATGATGACCAACAACGAAAGCATTCAAGAAGTTTTATTCTTCCCGCAAATGCGTCCAGAGAAGAAACAAGAAGGTCCAGACGTTGCCTCTTTCGAAGCGAAGGGCATTGAAGCGCATTGGATAGATGCCATTGTAAGCATGGGATTCCTTTCATTGGATAAATTGAAAGAAACCAAGCCAACGGCATTGCACCAAAACTTGAATCAATACCGCAAGAAGAATAAGCTCGATGTGCCTGCTGCGCAGTTGGAAGAAATTATGATGTGGTTTAGTTAAACAACAAACGCACACTCATATTTCCCGCGTGAACAATATCACGTCCGTCACTTTTCCTTCCATTGTAATTCAACGAAAGTTGCAAATTCTGATTGATTGTTTTTCGCCATGCGCAAGCAAGCGTGAAATTGTTTCCCGCTTGCA